>NZ_JAKZKV010000006.1 GCF_022808675.1 Parabacteroides sp. FAFU027 | reverse complement strand
GCTTACTCCGTTGGGCCGCTGCCCTTCCTGTTTAGCGAGTGCAAAAGTAGTCGGTTCATCTATTCGCTCCAAATTATACGACGCCTTTTTTCTGTTAAAGAACATAACCTACTGAGCGTAAGTGGGCGTATAAAATGATTTTTTTTGTGTGATGGGGAGGATTCGTGGATTTCCGGGAAAAACGCCGCGAGAATTTGCTTGGAAGGGGGACGATTTAGAGGTTACATCGGGGATATCTATTGGAGGACTCGCTATAAAATGGCCTTTCCATAAAAAAAGTCCCCCAAAGTTTGAAGCTTCGGGGAAGTGGGAGGTAAAACAACATCTGATTGACGAAAAAGCCAGGCATGTTATATTAATCTATTAATTTACGTGGACACCACATGAAAGATATTTATGTCTCAAGGAAGCTTTACGCTAAAGAGTAGTTCAGAACATATTATATCTTCCTCCGTTGCTGCTTCTCCCCATATTATCTATTATAGTATAGATATAGCATACATTTAAAAATATGCTACATCTATGCTATACCTTAATTATAACAATACTTTTTTGCTACTAAAATAGAGTAGATGCAGGCCGGATGAATAGAATATGAGGACTTGCAATCTACTATGAGAAAGATCAAAAGAAAATAAACAAATGCAGGATGCCATAAAACCTGGTGTTTTTATAGCATCCTGCATTTGAGGGGATCTTATATTTAGAGGACTACAGCGCAAGCCCGACCCGAAATGGCGCGCCCAAAGGGTAATTATTCTTTAATGGGTTTAAGGAAAGACCAAACTTCACCGGGCATTGCTTCGGGCAAGCCTTCCTGATATTTAGCCATACGGCGGTTCCACTCATCCACACGGGGATTATTTTCTGTGGTCTTAGGATTCAGCTCATCCAAACTCCTTCCCTTAGGAATACTAATCACAAGCATAAGTTGGCGGCCACTGCGAAATACAAGCAATTGCTGAAAGTCGGCATTACAAAATCCATTCGACACTTCGGGCCATTCCTGGTATTGTGTCGCATGATATTGCAAATACTCTTTTTGAAGCAATGTATCTTTTACCAGATTAGCGGTCAAAAGGATATTTTCCCACTCCTTAGCCACCTTCTTGTCATTGCAGTGAGTACGATCAAATACATAAAACGGAGTTTTGTAATATCTCACTGCCGCCCAAGGATACAGCACCTTTATCCGGTTATATACGTTTTGTTTCGAGAAGCGGGCATAAAGCACCAGGTGATTTTTCCATTTATATATAGATGTAGCCGGGAGATGTTGTTCTTTGCAGAATGATCTCAACCGAAAATCAGAAACCTCATCCCCTGCTTTTCCAACAATCTCAATAACTGATGGCAATTCTACCGAGCCTTTCTTTGCAGCCTCAACGGAAATACCGATACAAAGTAGAAAAAAAACAAAGATCAGAATCAATATGCGTTTCATGGTTATATAAAGATAGGTTATCAAGACGACTGCTACTCATTCAATTTTGCCAATCGATTGGTCTCATCCGAATTGGTTATTTGCTCTACGGTAAATTCTATCCGGCTTCGATATGGATGAAGGCGTTGCGTACACGATTCAATAAGACATCCTGAACAATGGTGCGGTTTACAAGGGTCCGAATGGATAGCCAGTTGTACCCGGTCAAGGAATTCAAGCCCGAAAGCATCTACCAGTTCATCGCAGGCAATGTGACTCTCTCTTATATTATAATACCAGGGCAAAGTAAGGTCACAATTAATATGATATGCTCCGCCATATTTTGCTACTTTCAGATTATGTACGTCAATCCAGTTTTCTTTCCGGTTCTTAGACAACGTCTCCGAAACCACATTCAACATCTGAGAATCGGCGGCATCCAGTAGGTTTGCAATTGTCTCACGAAGAACCTTTACGCCGGTCACCAAAATAATCCCGCCAAATAATAACGCCAAAGCCCCATCAATCCAAAGCAGTTTGGTTACATTCAGTATAATCAAACCAATCACAAGCCCAATGGATGAAATAGTATCCGATTGTAAATGCTTCCCTCCCGCCACAAGAGCGATTGAATCATGTTTGCGGCCCACATGGATACTATACCAACCTAACAGATAATTAATCAATCCGGCAGCAGCAACGATAATAATACCAATATCGAGCTTCTTTGGCATTTCGGGGGCAATCAGACGACCCACTCCTTCATAGATAATTATTCCACCAGCCATCGCAATCAGGAAACCCTCAAGTGATGCCGACAAAGTTTCCGCCTTACCATGACCGAAAGGATGATCTTTATCCCTTGGCTTACTGGCAAAGTTAAGGCTGTACAAACTGATCATTTCGGCCACAACATTCACAATACTCTCCATGGCATCGGTGAAAACCCCTACCGAGTTCGTCATAAAGTAAGCGACGAATTTTGCAACCAACAGAAACGCGGATACTGTCACAATCTGACGTTGCACTCTGATTTTATATCTATCTACATTCATAATTCTTGATAAAATGCAAAAACTGTACAAACTTACAAATTATCAATGGATGATTTACCTATCGATAAACAAATTGCGATTTAAAGCAATCGTCAATTTATTCCGGAAGAAAATAGCTCTTTTCATTTTCAATAACGTAAATTTGTCTCAACTAACTCACAACCGGAAATTACATTTTAACTACTAACTATTTATCACACAAAAATTCCACAATGTATCCATTAAAATTCTATCCAATTCTGAAATCCACCATCTGGGGTGGCAGTGAAATCTGCAAATTTAAAAATATCGAACCGCAACTAGACGGAATTGGCGAAAGCTGGGAGATTTCTCATGTAAAAAGTGATGTATCGGTAATCAGTAACGGCAATTTGAAAGGAAAGACATTAGAAGAGCTGATTACTCAATACGGCCCCTCCTTGCTTGGAAGGAAGGTTGCTGCCCGATTCGGCTCGAAGTTTCCTTTATTAATTAAATTCATCGACGCTTGTGATGATCTTTCTATTCAGGTACATCCTGACGATGAATTAGCCAGGAAACGACATAACTCTTTCGGTAAAACTGAGATGTGGTATGTTATCTCTGCCAAAGAAGGCGCTAAACTCTATTCAGGATTCAGCAAATCCATCACTCCTGAAGAATATGTGCAATCAGTAGAAGAAAACACTTTCATGGATAGCCTGCAACAACACCCTGTAAAGCCAGGTGACGTTTTCTTTTTACCTGCCGGACGTGTTCATGCCATTGGGGCTGGTACATTCATTGCCGAAATCCAGCAAACCTCCGACATCACCTACCGCATCTACGACTATAACCGAAAAGACGCTCAGGGCAATGGACGCGAACTGCATACCGAGCTGGCAAAGGACGCCATTGACTACAATCTGTATCCGGATTACAAAACTTCGTATGAGAATAAGACCGACTCTGCAGTTTCGTTAGCTACCTGCCAATATTTTGAAACAAACCTGCTGGATCTAAATAATTCTATCCAGCGCGACAACCTGAACAAGGATTCTTTCATTATCTATATCTGTATGGAAGGCAAAGCCGAAATCAAGGATATCAATGGTCGATCCATCACAATCAGCAAAGGCGAAACGGCCCTGATTCCTGCTTCAGTAGCCGATGTTACTATTTCACCGGAAGGTAATGCTCAACTTATGGAGACTTATATTCCGTAAAGCAAATAATTCTTGTAAGAAAAAAGCAAATCCCTGAATGTTGGAACATATTCAGGGATTTTTATTTGGGTGCCAGCCTAAAAGGCATTATCAAAGGAGGTCGTTTGTAATTTAAAAACAAAAACCAAAGCATTTCTTTACATACAGTCAATTCTAAGGCCTCTTAATTGAGAATCTAACAACTACTCTTATATACTATGCTGCTAAAATTCCTTCGGGGAAACTAATATATCGAAGGGGGGGGATGTAATCCCGGGAACATAAAAAAAAGGCGCCAGAAGCACCTTTTTCTTATCTTAATTCTGTTTTGACTTTAGTAAGCCTTTCTATCTCAGACAACCTTGACCTTTCGATAACTGATTTTAAACGATTATTTTTTCAACAATAGCAACAGCGAAGTCAGGGTCAGGAAAGGCGAAATCACTTGCATGGCTACCCCCCAATTACTCGAAAGAACAGAGGAGTAGAGACTATTTCTGGATGGTTCAATATAAACCAGATCATTTTGTTGTAGGTAATAATAAGGCGAATAGATCAGGTTTTTATCGGTAAGATCCACACGGAATACCTCTCGTTTTCCCTGTTGATTTTCCCGTATGACCAATACGTTGTCTCTCCGACTGGTGATTGACAAGCCACCAGCCTTTGCTATAGCTTCGAGGATATTAATTCGTTCTTTTGTTGTTGTGACTTCTGTGGCTCCACCAAGCTCCTTCATGATAAATACACTGAATCCCTGAAAACGTACAGTCACAATAGGGTTTTCTTTCAGGAAACGAGGGTAAGTCTGTTTACGGATAAAGTCTTCCAACTGGTAATGCGTCATTCCGACAACCTTTAGTCTCCCTATGACCGGAAACTCTATTTCGCCGTTCTTATCTACCAGATAAGCATTCACTGTAGAATTGCTATTGTTATTTCTAGTATTCAATAAGTTACTTGTAGCTCCCGGCTCTACCATCCCCAGCTTATTATAAGGAGCAGACGCCTCCATGGATAAGGTGTAGACATCTATATAGAGCAAATCCCCGTTCTTGATAACAGGCTCCGGCAATGAATCAAGACGGGCTGTAGCGAGATTTACATTTTCACCCAAGCCCTGCATCAAGACCAGTTTCTTATTGACCTGACAAGATGTCAGCAAGATAAATACAATAGCCAACAGAGAAAACCATTTACTCATACAATATATTCTTTACAAAAGCCTGATCGAGAGTATTAGTTTCTACAAATACAAATAACCAGGCCTAACAATAAAAGCCTTTTCAAAAATCCGAGACAAAGGTAATGGTTTCTATAAACTTATGAGGTCACCTACTCAAAAACAATCGTCGGTTAAATGATTTAAAACACAAACAACGGATTTAAAGAGAGAACAGACTGTCGTGAAACATAGACTATTTTCAGGCAAACCCGTAAAACGTCTCTGACCACGCCCTTAGGACGCGGTTTATTGAGCTGAAATAAATGAGAGAATTTTAACCAGTTGCAATCTGGTTGCATTTTTTGAAAAACACAAAAACAAAAACAGCTAACAATCTGTTTATAAGATTATTAGCTGTAGTTTTTTGATTGCTTGCGGAGAGAGAGGGATTCGAACCCCCGGTACCTTGCAGTACAACGGTTTTCAAGACCGCCGCATTCGACCACTCTGCCATCTCTCCAGACGCTGTTCAGGTCGGTGCTTTATTTCTAAAGCGTTGCAAAGGTACGGCTTTTTTTTAATCCTGCAAATGTTTCGACAGAAAAATTGCACTTTTCATATAGAAATAGTACTTTTACACAACCTACTTAATGACAATACTTATGAAGAGAACTTTACTTATTCTTGCCTTAGGTATAATAACATACTCAATTTCAAACATTAAAGCCCAAAACCAACAACACATTGCAATTCAGAATATCAATAAAACTCAATTCCTGAGAAAAATTGGAAATCTGGACAAACAGCGGAAATATAAAGGACCAAAGCCGGTCATCATTGACTTTTGCGCCACATGGTGTACTCCATGCAGAAAACTTTCCCCGATTTTACTTGAAGTAGCTAAAGAAAATAAGGATATAATCATCTATAAAGTAAATGTGGATCAGGAACGTGAACTGGCTCAACAGTTTAAGATATTTGCTATCCCTACTTTACTTTTTATCCCAGTCAATGGCAAGCCATCTAAAAATCTGGGACTTATCTCCCGGTCAGAACTAGACACATTAATCCAGCTCAAGCTTCTGAAGTCCGAATCCTCCAGTCTTTAATATAAATATGATCAACTTCTACACTGCTACAGAAAAAGACATACCGCTGCTTCAACATTTAGCAGACGAAATCTGGCATCAGCACTACCCCGGAATTCTCAGTATAGAGCAAATAGACTTTATGCTCAAAAAACTGTATAGTACGGACAGAATAAAAGAGGAACTAAGCCATGGGGTATACTGGGTTATTTTTAAATACGACCAGCAACCTGCGGGATTTATAGCCTGCGAGATGGAGAAAATGCAAACCTGCAAACTCCACAAAATATACATCTACCCACATCTGCATGGTAAGGGGATTGGACGTAAAGCGATGGAAGTCGCAAAGGAATATGCCAGAAGCCAGGGAGCAAGCAAACTAAAACTATACGTAAACAGAGGCAATAGAGCTTCCATTGAAGCTTACAAGAGATTAGGATTTACAAAAGAAAAGGAGGTTGACCAATACTTGGATAAGTTCCTGCTTGACGACTATCTAATGTGTCTGGATTTATAACAAAGAAGGATGTAAGCCCCAGCCTACATCCTTCTTTGTTATCTGAAAACTATAGATTTTCAATCTTATTCAGCATTTTAGCTGTCGCTTTAATTGCCGCTTCAGTCTGATCCCCATCCAGACCACGGGTTTTGAAGTCCACCCCGTTATATGACCAAGAAATTACTGTCTGAACAAAAGCATCGGTTCGTCCACCTGGAGGAATACTAACGCTGTAATTGGTCAGCATCGGGAATGAACGATCCAATTTCTTATACACCTTCTTCAAAGCCTTCATAAAGGCATCATACTGACCGTCGCCATTAGATGTTGATTCATGCATCTGGCCGTCTATCTCGATCTTTAAAGAAGCGACAGGCTTCAGTCCCTGCGCCAGTGAAAGCGAATAATTCAGAATCTTCACATTGGATTCCTTAACATCCTGTTTCAATACATCTGAAACAATATATGGAAGATCTTCCTGTGTTACAATCTCTTTCTTATCTCCCAACTCTATGATACGCTCGGTCACTTTACGGATTGATTCTTCATCCAGATCAATTCCCAAATCTTCGAGATTCTTTCGGATATTGGCTTTGCCGGAGGTTTTTCCTAAAGCATACTCTCGGGTTCGGCCAAATCGTTCTGGCAAGAGATCATTATAATAAAGGTTATTTTTGTTATCTCCGTCAGCGTGAATACCGGCACACTGGGTAAAGACATTCGCTCCGATTACCGGTTTATTTGCCGGAATCGTCACTCCGGAATATGACTCTACAACGCGACTGACGTGATTCATGTTCTTTTCCACAATGTGGGTCTTCGTCTGTAACTGATCGTGAAGCACGGCGATAACACTCGACAAGGGAGCATTACCGGCACGCTCACCCAGACCGTTAATTGTAGTGTGAATTCCCTTCACCCCTGCTTTTGCAGCTGAAAAGACATTGGCAGCAGCCAAATCATAATCGTTATGAGCATGAAAGTCAAAATGCAGGTCAGGATAGCGCTTCACCATCATCCGGCAATAATCGTAGGTATTGTACGGATTAAGCACTCCCAGAGTATCGGGTAACATAAAGCGTTTAACCGGCATATCTTTGAGCCCGTCCATCATAAAGAAGACGTAATCCTGTGAATCCATCATACCGTTTGACCAGTCTTCCAGATAAAGATTCACCTGAATACCCATCTCCTGAGCCAAAAGAATAGTCTTTTTAACGTCAGCCAGATGCTCTTCAGGGGATTTACGAAGCTGAAACTCGCAATGCTTTTGAGACCCTTTTGTCAAAAGATTCACCACTCGGCAGCCTGCATTCTTAATCCATTGCAGAGAAACTCCTCCATCAACAAACCCCAACACTTCAATACGGTCCAGATACCCTTTACGGGTAGCCCAGTCGATAATCCTGTTTACGGCATCGTATTCACCTTCCGACACACGCGCCGAAGCAATCTCTATACGATCAACCTTCAGATCCTCCAAAAGCAGACAGGCAATACTTAGTTTCTCCTGTGCCGCAAATGAGACTCCGGATGTTTGTTCCCCGTCACGCAGGGTGGTGTCCATTATTTCTATCTTCATGCACTTCTCCATTTCTACGATTAAAATCGCTCTTAATCGTTCAGTTTTGTCAAATACTAAAAAACACTGAGACACTAAGAGCACGAAGAGACACTTAGCTTAAGTGAAACTTGGTGCCCTTCGTGCCTCAGGGTTTCAATATGGCGGAAAGATTATTTCTGTTCCCAGGCCTCTATCAGAGTCTTGTTGCTCAATAGATAGTCGATATCATCGAAACCGTTCAACATACAACCTTTTTTGTATGGGTTAATATCGAATGATTCGGTTTTACCGTTAGCGTTGTTCGTGATTGTTTGCTCTTCGAGGTTCACAGTCACAGTCGCAGCAGCATCAGCATTGATTGCAGCGAACATTTCTGCCAAAAATCCTTCGCTTACAACAACAGGAAGAACGCCATTGTTCAGTGCATTTCCTTTGAAGATGTCAGCAAAAAAGCTAGAAACTACTACTTTGAAACCGTAACCGGCAATTGCCCATGCAGCGTGCTCACGGCTTGAACCGCTACCGAAGTTTTTACCTGCCACAAGAATTTCTCCCGAAAAAGTAGGATTGTTCAAAATGAACTCTTTAATCGGAGCACCGCTTTTGTCATAACGCCAGTCTGCAAAAAGGTTATCACCGAAACCTTCGCGGGTAGTCGCTTTCAGGAAGCGAGCTGGTATAATTTGGTCTGTGTCCACGTTCTCGATTGGAAGAGGCACACAAGTCGATGTTAATGTTGTGAATTTTTCCATAATTAGAGACCCCACCCAACCTTTCCCAAGAAGAGAAGGTTGCGGGTATTTGGGCTTATTTTATAATTACAAATCTTTTTTTGTTCTCTAAAAATTACAACTTGCGAGGATCGGTAATTTTACCGGTGATCGCAGCAGCAGCAGCTACCAGCGGGCCTGCAAGAATAGTGCGGGCACCCGGTCCCTGACGACCTTCGAAGTTACGGTTAGAGGTAGATACCGCATATTTGCCGGCAGGAACTTTGTCTTCGTTCATAGCCAAACATGCAGAACATCCCGGCTGACGAAGTTGAAAACCTGCTTCAGTCAGGATTGTATCCAAACCTTCTTCGCGGATTTGTTGCTCTACCATCCAAGAGCCAGGAACCAACCATACAATTACGCTATCCGCTTTTTTCTTGCCTTTCACAAAGTTAGCAAATACACGGAAGTCTTCGATGCGACCGTTAGTACAGCTTCCTAGGAATACATAGTCGATAGCTTTACCTTCGAGTTTTTCACCCGGCTGAAAGCCCATGTAATCCAAAGATTTCACGTAAGAAATTTTACCAGCGTCATCAATGGTATCCAAAGTAGGAATATTTTCGGTAATACCCATACCCATACCCGGATTGGTACCGTAAGTCACCATTGGCTGAATATCAGCAGCGTTGTAAGTTACTTCTCTGTCGAATACCGCATCGTCATCGCTTTTCAACGTTTTCCAGTAAGCCAATGCTTTGTCCCACTCTTCACCTTGAGGTGCGAATTCACGACCTTTTACGTATTCAAATGTAGTTTCGTCAGGAGCAATCATACCACCACGTGCACCCATCTCGATACTCAGGTTACAAACGGTCATACGCTCTTCCATGCTCATTGAGCGGATTGCCTCACCGGCGTATTCTACGAAATATCCGGTAGCGCCACCGGTAGTTTGTTTTGAAATAATATAAAGTGCTAAGTCTTTTGCAGTTACACCAGCGCCCAGTTTACCTTCGATGTTGATACGCATCGTTTTAGGTTTAGGCTGAAGGATACACTGAGATGCCAATACCATCTCTACCTCGCTGGTACCGATACCGAATGCGATAGAACCGAAAGCACCATGAGTAGAAGTGTGGCTGTCACCACATACGATAGTCATACCCGGACGGGTCAAACCGTTTTCCGGTCCTACTACGTGGATGATACCGTTTTTCTTGTGACCCAATCCCCAAAGAGTTACACCGAACTCAGTTGCGTTTTTGGTCAATGTTTCTACCTGAAAACGAGAAATAGGATCTTCGATTGGTTTCTCCTGATTCAAAGTAGGAATGTTGTGGTCAGGAGAGCAGGTTGTTTTTTCCGGACGGAAAACTTTCAAACCTCTTTTACGCAATCCGTCAAACGCTTGCGGACTGGTTACCTCATGACAGAAGTGTCTGTCAATGTACAATTGAGTGGGACCATCCTGCACCGCAGTTACTACGTGCGCATCCCAGATTTTGTCAAATAATGTATTCATAATCTTCTTCTTTGCCGGAATCCCATCAAATTACCCCGACGATTTTTATGATTTAATTAAATTCTCTCGCGATTTGGTCAGATGACAAATTTATTGATTGCATCAATATAAGCTTCCACTGAAGCGGCAATTATATCAGTATTGGCTCCAAAACCGTAGTAAACAGAACCTTCATATTCTACCTGCATGTGAACTTTACCCACATCATCACTACCTTTGGTAATGGCCTGAATCAGGAACTCTTTCACGGTAGTCTGGCGACGAATAATCTGTTTTACCGCATTGATTGCAGCATCAACAGGGCCGTTACCAGAAGAAGCAGCTTCGAAAGGCTCTCCGGCAATAGTCAGACAAACACTGGCAACCGGCTTAATACCTACACCAGAACTTACCTGCAAATATTCAAGTTTAATACGTCCATTTTCTTTGCGTTCTTTGCCTACCAACATTAAGACATCGTCATCGTTAATGTCTTTCTTTTTATCGGCAAGTTTCAGAAAATCTTCGTAAGCCTGATCCAGCTTCTCTTTATCAAGCGTAACGCCCAACACTTCCAAGCGGTGTTTCAATGCTGCACGACCACTGCGCGCAGTCAATACGATAGAGTTTTCATCAACCCCTACATCTACCGGATCAATGATTTCATAGCTTTCACGATTTTTCAAAACACCATCCTGGTGAATACCAGAAGAGTGAGCAAACGCATTACGACCTACGATAGCCTTGTTCGGCTGAACCGGCATATTCATCAGGCTCGAAACCATGCGGCTGATACCGTAAATCTTTTTCGTATTAATGTTGGTATCGATACCGATATCTTTGTGGCTCTTCAGAATCATAGCCACCTCTTCCAACGAAGTATTACCGGCACGCTCTCCAATACCGTTGATGGTCACCTCAACCTGACGCGCACCGTTCATTACACCGGCAATAGTATTTGCAGTAGCCATTCCGAGGTCATTGTGACAGTGTGTAGAAAGGATTGCATTATGCACGCCATTTACATTCTCCATCAGATATTTAATCTTGCGGCCGTATTCTTCAGGCAAACAATAACCGGTAGTATCCGGGATATTTACCACAGTAGCACCGGCTTTGATTACCGCTTCTACCACGCGAGCCAGATATTCATTATCCGAGCGACCGGCATCTTCAGCGTAAAACTCCACATCATCCACAAAGCGACGGGCATATTTCACGGCAGCCACTGCTCGTTCGATTATTTCCTCGCGGGTTGAGTTGAATTTGTGCTTGATGTGATAATCCGAAGTACCAATACCGGTGTGGATACGTTTGTGTTTAGCAAAACGCAACGCATCGGCAGCTACTTCAATATCTTTTTCGACAGCGCGGGTCAGTGCGCAAATGGTTGGCCATGTAACTGCTTTAGATATTTCAATTACTGAATTAAAATCTCCCGGGCTAGAAATCGGGAATCCGGCTTCGATAACATCCACACCCAACTCCTCCAATGCCTTAGCGACTTCAATCTTTTCGATAGTATTCAACTGACAGCCTGGCACCTGTTCGCCATCTCTCAGCGTTGTGTCAAAAACATACAATCTATCAGACATAACTATTTGTTTTAAATTATTTGCAATACTGCAGCCCCCTTTAGGGAAGCCGTTTTTGATTATAGTATAAAAAAAAGCCTTTTTCACCAGGGAGTGAGAAAGGCTTCATTATATTTTGTGACACATCACCATATTACATACCCACCTTTCTTCTGCCTGATTTACCCGGGAGAATAATAGAGTTTTGCAGTAGAAAATGTAATGAAATAGTGTTCATATCTTCAATTTTATGATGCAAAGATAGAGATATTTTTTTACACGCAAAATAAATCAACGTTTTTTTCTGCATTAAACTTAGAAAGTATAAGATTTTCGAGCAAAAAACATTCAATCTATAAGATTAAAGCAAATACAACTTACAAATCCATACACCTCCCCCGATACGACTCTTAGAAATAGAAAAGGCACTTCTGCGCGAAGTGCCTTTTCATTATACTATAAGAATGAATTATGCGAATTCTTCCCATTTAACATTACGCATGTCTCCGGACTTGTTGAATTCAGTGTGGAAAGCCAGACACGCATTCAGGTTGTGAGGAGTATGTCCTTTACCCAGCTTCAGGTAATCCCACAACAACTGTTTGTAATCCGGGTGAGCTGTTTTTTCGATAATCTCTTGCGCACACTGGATTGGAGATTTACCGCGAAGGTCAGCCACACCGTATTCAGTAACGATGATTTTAACTGAGTGCTCACTGTGGTCGTGGTGAGAAACCATTGGTACGAATGCGCTGATCGCACCGTTTTTAGCAACAGAAGGAGTCGTAAAGATAGAAAGGTACGCGTTACGCGCGAAGTCACCTGAGCCACCGATACCATTCATCATCTTGTTACCAATGATATGAGTAGAGTTTACGTTACCGAAGATATCAGCCTCAATCGCAGTGTTGATCGTAATCAATCCGAGACGACGAACCAACTCTGGGTTATTTGAGATTTCCTGCGGACGAAGAACCAGTTTATCTTTGAAGAATGCAAGGTCTCCATAAACTTCATTCATACAAGGAGTACTCAAAGTCAATGAGCTACCGCTGGCGAATGAAATATTACCTTGTCTCATTTGATCGATCACTGAATCCTGAATCACCTCGGTAAACATAGTGAATGCAGGGATATCCGGATTAGCCCCCAGACCGGCCAATACTGCATTTGCAATGTTACCTACCCCTGACTGGATTGGCAGGAATGAAGCAGGAATAGTCCCTCTTTTAATTTCAGCAGCCAGGAAATTTGATACGTTTTCACCGATTTTCAGTGTAACGTCATCCATCGGAGTAAATCCGCCGATTTCGTCATCCAGGTCAGTTTCTATTACACCGACAATTTTTTTAGGATCGACTTTCAATACCGGAGAACCGATACGATCGCTAACTGTATAAAGAGGAATTTCTTTTCTATAAGGAGGATCCAGAGGAATGTAAACATCGTGCAAACCTTTAAGTTCTTTTGAACGACGCTTATTGCGTTCCAAAATAATTTTATCAGCCAACATACAGAAAGTAGGTGCGTTACCTACAGCTGAAGTCAACACCAACTCACCGTTGTCATTATAGTCTGCAACTTCGATTACAGCGTAATCAATTTTCCCGAAGAAACCATAACGAAGATCCTGAGCCAATTGAGACAAGTGATAGTCGAAATAATGAGCTCTGTTTGCATTAAGAGCTACGCGCAGGTCTTTGTTTGACTGATAAGGAGTCCGGAATTTGATTGCATTGGCACGTGACATCACACCATCCAATGACTCTCCGGTAGAAGCGCCGGTAAACATACCTACCTGAAATGGTTTTCCTTCAGCGTGGAGTGCTTCTGCTTTTTTTGCCATCTCACGACCGATGGCTTTCGGGCAACCCACAGCAGTAAATCCACTGAAACCCAGGTTATCCCCGTGATTAATCATACCTGCAGCTTCTTCTGCAGTAATTATTCTAAATGCCATAATATATAGTGTTGTAAATTAGTTTTCCCTACAACCTGATTTTCAAGCCGCGAAGTTACAAAAAATACCTTTGACAGAGACCAAACAGGTAAAAAAATCAAACACTTAACAACAAAATGCCAGCAATCCCAGCTCACGATCTTCAATTCTCTGAAATAAAAAAGTTACTCCGGGAATTCACCTGAAGTAACTCTTCCAATATTTTTTCATCCGGCAAATCTCAAAAGTATTTCCGGTTAAATATCTCCGAATAGATAACCGCCTTTTTAAGCTCATCCTTATCCACAAAATCAACAACCGGACGATTCGATTCTTCCTCCGGATTTAAACCCTTTTGAGGCATTTCCAATGAGGGAGATATCGCAGAAAGTCCTTCTACGTTATCTACCCGGTCAATAGAGAGCGGTACTTTTTTTACGGGTTCAACCGGCTTAACAACCTCGGGGGTTACATTTCCCGGAAAAAAGATCGTCGGGAAATCATCCTCTTCTTCTCTCGGAGGTGAAGACGGCGGGGTAACATTCTTTTTCTTCGACTTATTAATGCTTCCGATGATTGACAGGACAACCATTACAAGAAAATAAATCCAGGATTTATCGTCACTCATAGCATCTACCGGTTAATGGAACAATAAGAAAATATGATTTCCGTAAAGGTACGATTATTCCGGCAAATATCCAGTTTAATAAAACCAATGTTTCCGACTAGTTTTCTCCCGAAACCAGGTGCTCTGCCATTGTAACCCGGATATCATCAGGAATAGCCACCGAGCGCTGCTCGTTAAAATCGAAATGAACTAAAACAGTTCGTCCTTTTGTACAAAGCTTCTCTCCCTGCCAGGCCTCCTGATGAACCTCAAATGAAGAACGTCCGATTTTTGAAATAAAGGTACGAATCTCCACATCCTGGTCAAAATAGAGTTGCGCAACAAAATCAACCTCATAACGAGCCAGAATCAAATTCCAGTTGTCAAACTTAAATTCGGGATTAAAATAACGATAAATAGGGTTTCTTGCCTGCTCAAACCAGCCGGGCATTACCGTATTATTTACATGGCCCAGGCCGTCAATATCGCCAAATTTGGGAGTTACAGTCATTGAATACATTGTCTCAATTCTTTGATGTTTACGGGGACAAAATTACAGAAGCCATTTTTTGCAGCATAGGCAAATTCACTTTTTAGCCTTATTTTAACTCAAACACTTCTGACGCAGCGAGCATCCTAATTTATGTAATATATCCATAACAATTCAAATGTCCTTTTACAGGACGTCACACTCATTCGACTAAGACGCTCAAAAAAAAAAAAAATCCCACAATATGCTGAGACAGGCAGAAGACAGAATACGACAAGAAAATTCACCCAAGGAAAGCTTCAATCCCATTGACATTCAGCATCTCATCCAAAGGCCCTTTAACAAAGAGTGTAAAGAAAATTGAGGGCCGCTTCACAGCGCCCCTCAACGATTTAACCTAAACCTTAACTATGAAATATTTCATTCATAGTTATTTGTTGCTTCAAATATAGCACACAAAGTTTAACGATACAACTTCGCACTTTGAAAAGCTTCTAATATTATCATTTATTAACACTACAAAAACCTTCAGGTTACGTTTGTCAAACAAACAAGCTCACTCTTTCAGTCCTTAATCTTTTCAATCAAAACCGAATATGAACGTAATCGGTTTAATTTAATTATCTTTGCAGCGGTTTTTAACCGGCATATAATTTGTTCAACTTCAAATATTGAAATGCGATTCAGCCGCTCAACAGAACATCCAGGAAACCAACCTGCTTTCCAGTCATTCAGACATAAAAACAGTACTTTCGTTTTTTCGCATTTCCATTATATCGTTACGCTACATCAGGCACCTGCATGCTATTTTCCACTATAAAATATTCAGATTAAGAATTCACAAAGCAACTATTCATTATGGCTTTTGTAAACAATGCTTTAATCGTCAGACGGGTTTTACTGGAAAGATTGGTAAAACTCTGGAAAGAAGACAAACTGATCTCCGATATAGACCGGTTACCCCTCGAACTTACTCCTAAAAACGCCAAAGTCAGGGGACGCTGCTGCGTTCATAAAGAGCGGGCAGTTTGGAAATACAAAGCTTTCCCACTGCTGGGTTTTGACGTATCGGACGAAAAGGATGAACTTGCACCTCTCTCCTATTATGCAGGAAAGGCACTTGATGCCAATAGACAACCCAAGGAAAATCTTCTTTGCGTGATTGACGAAGCCTGCACAGCATGCGTCCAGGTAAACTATGAAGTGACCAATCTGTGTAAAGGCTGCGTGGCACGTCCCTGCTACATGAACTGCCCCAAAGATGCTATTGAATTCCACCGCAACGGCCAGGCCGCCATTAATCACGATAAATGTGTTAGTTGCGGTATTTGCAAAGATGCCTGTCCGTACCACTCTATCGTTTACATTCCAATTCCTTGTGAAGAGGCGTGTCCGGTAAAAGCAATCTCTAAAGATGAAAACGGCATCGAAGTCATAGACGAAACCAAATGTATATACTGTGGTAAATGCATCAACGCATGTCCGTTCGGCTCTATCTTCGAAATCTCGCAGACTTTTGACGTCTTATCAAGAATAAAAGAGGGTCAAAAAGTGGTAGCAATTGTCGCTCCCTCAATTTTGGCACAATACGAAAGCGACTGGGAAACCGTTTTCTCTGCAATGAAAGAAATTGGATTTACCGACATAGTAGAAGTCGCGCATGGTGCGATGGAGACAACCCGCAACGAAGCTGCCGAACTGAAGGAAAAACTCGAAGAGGGACAAGCGTTCATGACCACCTCCTGTTGTCCGTCATATGTCAATCTGGTGGATAAACACATCCCGGGTATGAAGCCATTCGTTTCCCACACCGGCTCACCGATGTATTACACCGCACGTATGGTGAAAAAAGAACATCCCGATGCGATTATCGTATTTGTAGGCCCATGTGTTGCGAAACGCCATGAGGCAAGAAAGGACGAAGAGGTTGATTTTGTATTGACCTTCGAAGAAATCGACTCTATTTTTAACGGATTGGGAATTGAAATCACCCATTGCCATAAAAAAGAGTTTGCACCGCGTGCTCAGAAAGAAGGACGTGGCTTTGCTCAGGCTGGTGGGGTAATCGCTGCCGTTAAGTCGATGAATCTTATCCCCGACCTCAACGCGCTCCAGATCGCCGATGTCAATAAAAAGAATATCGGACTGCTCCGCGCTTATTCCAAAGGGAAAGCACCTGCACAATTTATAGAAGTAATGGCGTGCGCCGGAGGATGTATTACCGGTCCATCGGCAAACGTAACAGGAAATATCAGCCAAAAGTATTATATCAAAAATATGGCTGACGAAAACGAAGAATAAACCGCTTACAATTATACAATGAGTCAGAAAATCATTATCAGCAAAGACATCCAACAAGATATCACCGCTATCCTGGCGGAAATGGCTTACGACCACCTTTTCATTCTGACGGATGAAAATACACAAAAACTTTGCCAACCGCTATTAGCCGGAATTCACGTTTTGGAAAAGGCGCAGTACATCACCATCAAGGCTGATGACACAAATAAAACGCTCGAAGCGATTGCCGGAGTATGGACTTATCTGAGTCAGAACCATGCATCACGCAAATCAATGATGATAAACCTGGGCGGTGGAATGGTTACCGATCTGGGAGGATTTGCCGCTTCTACTTTCAAGCGTGGAATCAAATACATCAATATCCCAACCACTTTGCTTGGTGCTGTAGATGCTGCCGTAGGTGGAAAAACGGGAATCAACTTTAATGGTTTGAAGAACGAAATCGGCGTATTTTCTCCTGCCGATGCCGTCATTATCAATTCTAACTTCTTCCGCACACTTGACCGCCAAAACTTACTTTCAGGCTACGCCGAAATGCTAAAACACGGACTCATCAGCAGCGAACAGGAGTGGAAAAATCTACTGAAATTCGACATTGATAACATCGACTACGATTACCTCACTCAATTGGTCGGTGAATCCGTTTCCATCAAAGAACGTGTCGTAACCGAAGACCCGTTTGAAAAAGGAATCCGAAAAGCCCTTAACCTCGGTCACACTGTGGGACACGCTTTCGAGAGCCTTTCTTTCGAAGAAAACCGTCCGGTACAGCATGGTTATGCCGTGGCATGGGGATTGGTTTGTGAGCTTTACCTTTCGAAGAAGCAGACCAACTTCCCGGCAGAGAAGCTGAGCCAGACTGTCGCCTTTATCCGTAAAAATTATGGCACGTTTGCATTCAGCTGCAAACAATACGACCGTCTTTACGAACTGATGACGCACGACAAGAAAAACGAAGACGGCATCATCAACTTTACACTGCTGGGTGAAGTGGGAGACATCCGCATCAACCAACAGGCAACAAAAGAGGAAATCTTCGAAGCGCTGGACTTTTATTGCGAATGTTTCGGACTATAATCCGTACATTATCCGGCAAGAGTACACGTCAGGGGGGCGTGTGGTCGTAGTATCTAAGAATATAAGCAGAATGGATTCAGTGGAAAAATCACCACTGAATCCATTTGCATTTTTACAAACAATAATTATCTTTGCAACCGCAAAACGGGGTGTAGCTCAGCCCGGTTAGAGTACACGTCTGGGGGGCGTGTGGTCGCAAGTTCGAATCTTGTCACCCCGACTGCTGAGTATAAGGGTCTTACAGGTTACTGTGAGACCTTTTTTATTTTATAGCCTAACTTTTGGGGTAAAGTTCATATTTCCACAACCGCTTTTCTTTTTAATCGCTTTGTGATGCGATACCACCCGGAAGGTTGGCTACAGAGAACAAAGAAGCTGTGGATAAAATACCGTCCAATAATGATAGGAAGCAGCTTCTGCTTCTTATAATCTTCATCCAGATTCAATCTTCTTATATCCTTATTGCTCCTTTCTGAAACCCAGGCATCCAGATTATCTTTTTATCTTAAAATTAGCTGACTCACAGCGGTTTGTTAAAAACCAAAAGCATAAAACCCAAGCCTCACGATCAAAGTTTTATATTTCAAAAAAGAAAGACACTGACTGAACATTCGCCTCCGGCCATCGTTCTTATTTGGAATTATTATACACAACCACAGGTAATCAAATACATTATGTCAATAACCAAAGAAAAGCTTCTGCATATGTACAAGCTGATGCTTGACATTCGAAATTTCGACAATAAGGTAAATCAGATGGTTAAGAAGGGACAAGTTCCCGGCATGACACACTTCTCAGTAGGCGAAGAAGCTGCGAATGTGGGAGCTATCTCTGCTATCGGCAGAGGAGATCTGATTACCTCAAACCACCGCGGACACGGACAAAGCATTGCCATGGAAATAGACCTCAACGGCATGATGGCCGAAATCATGGGAAAAGCCAATGGAACCTGTAAGGGGAAAGGGGGATCCATGCACATTGCCGACCTGGAAAATGGAAATCTTGGGGCTAACGGGATTGTAGGCGGTGGCATGGGAATGGCTATCGGTGCAGCCCTCACCCAAAAGATGAAAAAGACAGGCAATATTGTGTTATGCTGTTTTGGCGACGGCGCTTGTAACGAAGGAACCTTTCACGAATGCGTCAACCTGGCATCTGTCTGGAAACTACCGGTTATTTTCTATACGATCAACAATTCATATGGTATCAGCACTCCCATCAAATCGGTGATCAATGTCGAGTATAACTATCTGCGAGCCGGAGCATACGGTATTCCGGGGTACCTGATCGAAGATGGCAATAATGTACTGGATGTGTACAGGATGTTAGAAGAAGTGGTGAAATACGTTCGCGATGGCAATGGCCCCGTTCTGGTGGAAAGTCTCACCTACCGCTGGTATGGTCACTCCACTTCCGATCCTGGAAAATACCGCACCAAACAGGAAGTGGATGAATGGAAGAAAAAAGATCCTATTCTGAAATTTAAAGTATATCTGATTGAAAACAAGATAGCAACCGATACCGAACTTGATGAATTGGATGCCAAATCGAAAGAACGGGTGGAAGAATCTGTAAAATTCGCTCAGAGCAGTCCTGACCCCAATCTGGAATCGGCTTTCGAAGATATATTTGCCGACTAAACAAGCGATTTAAAAGATCATATTCTTATAGATTCCACATTTCAAGGTTTAAGAAGATACGCTTAACTGATGTGCTCCATTATATAAAAAAGCAACTTCAATGAAAAACGAAACAAAACTAATGTCTGTAAGAGACGCAATTATAACAGCCATGTCCGAAGAAATGCGAAAAGACGAAAACGTATTTCTGATGGGTGAAGATGTCGGTATTTTCGGTGGTGATTTCGGGACATCGGTCGGTATGCTTGAGGAATTCGGCAAAGAACGTGTGCGGGATACTCCCATTTCCGAAAATGCCATTTCAGGTTGTGCCATTGGAGCCGCTATGACAGGTATGCGCCCCATCGTTGATGTCACATTTATGGATTTCGTCGTATACATGATGGATAATATTGTCAACCAGGCAGCCAAGACCCGGTATATGTTTGGCGGTAAAGGACAGGTACCTGTTGTTTTCCGTTGCGCAGCGGGATCCGGTGTAGGCTCTGCAGCTCAACACTCTCAGTCGCTCGAGTCGTGGTTTTGCCATATTCCGGGACTGAAAGTCGTGGCACCGGGTACTCCGGCGGATGTAAAAGGCCTGCTGAAAGCTTCTATCCGGGATAATAATCCGGTGATATTCCTGGAATACAAAGCCCAATACAATGTAAAGGGCGAAGTACCGGTCGATCCCGAATTTGTTTTGCCATTGGGCAAAGCCGATATCAAGAAAGAGGGAAAAGATGTAACGGTCATAACATACGGACGAATGCTGGAGCGTGTACTGCAGGCTGCCTACGAGGTTGAAACCTCTGACGGCGTGAGTGTGGAAGTGGTGGACCTGCGTACATTAATTCCCCTGGACAAAGAGGCCGTACTGGAATCGGTGAAAAAGACCGGAAAAGTATTGCTGGTCAATGACGCACACAAAACCAACGGCTTTATCGGTGAGGTATCTGCCATTATAGCCGAGAGCGAAGCGTTTGATTATTTAGATGCTCCGATCATGCGCCTGGCTGCCGAAGATGTACCGGTTCCCTATAACCATAGTCTCGAAACAGCTATGATTCCCAATGTGGACCGCATCAAAAAATACATCCTTAACCTTATGAACAAACGATAACAGGGAGGGTGAGCATGAAAAGTACGAAATTAAGAGCAACTCCTGCAGCCCGGGCCTTGGCTAAACGGTTGGGGGTTGACCTGTTTCATGTGGTAGGAACCGGCGCCAAAGGCCGGATTCACAAGGATGATGTGGCCGGCTTCAACTACGAGAAAAAGATTCATATTACACCGTTGGCCTATCGGATAGCAGAAGTGCATCATATCGATCTGAATGGGGTGACCGGCTCGGGCCACAACGGAAAAGTGATGAAGGAGGATGTGTTGAATCTGATTCCCGATCCTGCTATTAAAGCCATCTTTGACCGCGACGAATTATACGGGCTGCCCGCAGCAGCTTCTCTAAAAGCAACGACCCCTTCTGTCAGGAATGAAGCAGAATCGGTTCCGACCATACCGGCAGAACAAGGCGACACAGAAGTCATACCGATGAGCATGATGCGCAAAGTGATCGGCCGGCGTATGTCGGAAAGTTACTTCGGTGCACCTACCTTTATCCAGACCTGGGAAGTGGACATGACCGAAATGAATGCTTTGCGTGCTAAGCTGATGGATCCGGTCAAAGAAAAGACCGGCAAGAAAGTAACCGTTACCGATTTACTTTCGATGGCCGTGGTGAAAACCCTGATGAAACACAAGTATATCAATTCGAGCCTTTCTGCCGATGGCAATCAGATCATATTCCATAATTATGTAAATCTGGGTATTGCAGTCGGATTAGAGGAAGGATTAATGGTACCGGTTGTGAAAAATGCAGAGAAAATGTCGCTCAGCGAGCTGGTGGTGGCAATGAAAGACCTCACAGAACGCACGCTTGCCCGAAAAGTGCTGCCGGATGAGCAATCGGGCAGCACCTTCACCATCAGTAACCTGGGAATGTATGGCGTGAGTCATTTTACGGCAATCATCAATCAGCCGAATGCCGCCATTCTCAGTGTGTCATCTACCGTGAAAAAGCCTGTGGTGGTAAATGATGAAATCGTGATACGGCCCATGATGAGCATGAGCCTGACCAGCGATCACCGGCTAATTGACGGATTGGGCGCTGCCAGATTTATGACAGAACTGAAAGCACTGATCGAAAACCCCATAACATTGCTGATCTGAAAATGGTTGGTGTTGTCTGATTCACAAATACTAATTTCAGGATTTACATTAAGAAACAAGAATATGGCTTATGAAATAATCATGCCCAAAGCCGGTATTGATATGACCGAAGGGCAAATTGTGAAATGGCTAAAGCAGGAAGGTGACAAGGTGGAAGAGGGTGAGATCATTCTCGAAATCATGACCGACAAAACCAGCATGGAGATTGAAGCGGAAGTTTCAGGATATCTGATCAAAATCCTTCACAGGGAGGGAGAGACGGTACCTGTGGCGGAAGTAATCGCATATATCGGAGAACAGGGAGAATCTCCGGATAATCAACCTGAGGAAAAGACTGAAGATGCTCCTGTAGAACAACCTCAAACCGGTGACAAACCATTGATCCGTCTGGAAGACAGTTATCATGTGGTTGTAATCGGCGGAGGTCCTGCCGGCTATTTTGCGGCTATTCGTGCGGCACAGCTGGGCGCTAAAGTTGCGATTATAGAAAAAGGAGCATACGGAGGTACCTGCCTGAACTGGGGATGTATCCCGACCAAGGCTTATCTGAAAAATGCCGAAATCATAGAAGCGATAGAGCTGGCAGCTTCACGCGGTATTATTCTGGAAAATACGAAGTACTCCATCGATATGGACAAAGTGCTGAAATTCAAAGATGGTGTTGTGAAAAAACTATCCCTTGGGGTAGAAACATTGCTGAAAAGCAATGGTGTGGACATTTTCCGCGGTGTGGCTAAAATCAATAAAAACAAAGATGTGGTGGTCAATGATTCGCAAATCATCAAGGCCGATAAGATCATTCTGGCCGGTGGTTCTAAAGTATCGAAAATCAATATCCCCGGCATTGATAATCCACGCGTACTGTCGAGCGACGATGTGCTGATGCTGAGAGAAATTCCGGAAACACTGACCGTGATCGGCGGAGGAGTTGTGGGTATCGAAATGGGACTTGCACTCCATGCTCTCGGTTGTAAAATCACCGTAGTGGAGATGATGGATCGGATCATTCCGGGCATTGATGCCGAAGCGTCGGCTGTATTAAGCGCCACATTGAAGAAAAAGGGAATGACGATTATCACTTCTGCCTCGATTACCGGCATCGAGGAGCGCCGCAATAAGCTGCAGATCAAGCTGGCCAGCGGAGATGTAGTGGAATCGGATAAAGCGCTGCTCTCCATCGGCCGTGTACCTGATCTGGAGGGTATCGGTGAAGTAGAATTTGTAACCGAACGCGGAAAGATCAAAGTGGACAAATACATGGAAACCAGCGTAAAAGGCATTTACGCTCCCGGTGACATTAACGGCATCAAGATGCTGGCTCACGTAGCTTTCCGCATGGGCGAAGTGGCTGCAGAAAATGCGGTGAAAGGCAACCACCGTTCGGTCAAACTCTCGTCTGCTCCATCTGTAGTATATACTTCACCTGAGGTGGCAATGGTTGGTTTGACGGAAGAGCAGGCCCGTGAAAGGTGTGATATCCGTGTCGGACGTTTCGAATTCGCCGCGAATGGTCGTGCCATGGCTTCGAGTGAAACGGTCGGATTCGTAAAAGTGATTGCCGACAACAAATACGGTGAGATCCTGGGAGTACATATCGTTGGTCCTACGGCTGCCGAAATGATCAACCAGGCTGCTTCTCTAATGGAACTGGAAATCACCGTTGACGAAGTGATCAAAACCATTTATGGGCATCCGACTTACTCTGAAGCGCTATATGAAGCATGTGCCGATGTATTGGGCGAAGCCATCCATATTCCGAAAAAGAAAAAGTAATCAGATGATCTGATAAGTAAAAAAGCTGTTTTCGAATTGTCGTAAAACAGCTTTTTTACAACTACACTACTTACTAAACCGGAAAATATCCCGGCCATTATTCAACAGGAATACTATGATCTATGTGATTAGCAAATCATTCAAACCACAGTTCAACATTGCCTTAGAAGAATATTGCTTCAGGACACTTCGTCATCACGACAAAGTGCTTATGCTCTGGAGAAATGAGCCTTCCATCATATTGGGCAAATTCCAGAATACACTCGAAGAGATAAATATGTCATACGTAAGGGAAAATGGGATCCATGTTGTCCGGCGTATTTCGGGCGGTGGAGCCGTGTATCATGATCGCAACAATCTGAATTACACAATCATCTCCAATGAGGATAAAGGTTCTGAATTTGATTTCAAATCTTTTGCCGGCCCTGTCATAGAAGCATTGGAATCGTTGGGAGTGAAAGTCTGTTTATCAAACCGTAACGATATTCTGATTAATGAAAAAAAAATAAGTGGCCATGCACAGGCTTATATCCGGGGGCGTATCATGCACCACGGTTGCCTGTTGTTCAATAGCGAACTGAGCGCATTGTCCAGAGCATTGGAAATCCCGAAAGACGAGTTCATATCCAGAGGGGTCAAATCGGTGCGTAGTTCCGTTGACAACATATACCCGCATTTGGCTGAAAAGATCACGATAGAGGAATTTACCGATTGCATTTTGCATCAGATGAAACTCCGGTTTCCTGATATGGAAGAATATCTGTTCAGTGACGATGAACTGGCCGAGGTGGCTAAAATCAGTACCGAAAAATTCAGTTCCTGGGAGTGGAACTTTGGGCACTCTCCTAAATATACCATTAAACGTAAAACCGTATTTGCAACAGGAGAGCTTCTCGTCTGCGCGGATATTAAAAACTCCGTAATCGAGAATATCTACTTTGACGGTGCTTTTGCGCTGAACAATAGTGGTCTTTCATCCGTTGAGAGCGCTCTGCTAGGTGTAAAATACACCCGGGAAGATATCAGGGAGCGGTTGCATCAGTTTTCTACGGATTGCTATTTGAAAGGAATTCAGATCAATGAGTTAGTAGGAGCGATTGTAGATTGAATGAATCAATAAAATAATTTGTAACAGATCAATTACAACCAAACCCTATTTAATGGGATTTGAAAAGAGCTGCCCCGGCCTAAGCCGAAACAACTCTTTCTTTTGTGGAGTCTGGATTAACCTCAAAATACATCTCCCACCATAAGGGCATCTTTCGTAAAAGAGACATACCTCTCCCCCACCTGCTGCACAAACTCGATCCCAACCGACTGAATACAGGCAACCTGTGCTGTAGCCAACCCCTCCACATTGGTAAGCGTGGAAGTTAGCGACAGGACCTGCGCTACATCATCACTTACCGGAAAATAATCAGAGTAGGTAATGACCGACTTCTCATTCAGCACCGCTTCTACCGGCTCATACTGCTCCGTTACGGCATTGTATGCAAAGTCTGAGAGTACTGAAAGTATCTGGATAAACCGAAAATGGGTCGCTCCGGATGGATAGGTCAGCACCTTTGCCGGCACAAACGGTTCGATATGGAAAGTGGCACTCTCCTTACTTTCGGTATGTGTCATACTATAGGGCGCGCGTAACACATCCCGGAGTTGCAGGCTCTCCCTGTAAGGAAAGCGAATCAGCATCTCCCCTTTTTTACTGACCAGAATGGCTCGGTACCCACGCGCTTCCGAGAGATCTTCGAGGTTGATCTTCTTCATCAGCTTCACTGCACGGGCGCTCATGGTGTCATCGGCCATCTGGGTAAGCAACGGTGCAATCCCCATCCGGAACGATGCCGTAATCCGACCGCATGCGCCAAACTCATTCATGTTCTCCCTCGTCCGGGCAAACTCCGCACCCTTCTTGATACGGTCAGCGCTGACCGGAGTTACATACACGGCAAAGCTGCCTTCTTTTCCCTTAATTTTGTAGTGCCGAATCCCGTCTAACGAGCCACGGTACTTTAGCATAGTGTTGTCTTGCCATGATTGTAAATCGATTAATTAATGAATAAAATGTTTCTGATTACAATGCAAAACTACAAGTTATCCGCCTGGTCAACAATCGGATATAAAGACCAATAAAGCTCATTTAAGCCCATTAGGATAAGAGGCGTTATTGGCCTCTATTGTGTCTTATTGGGCTTAAATGGACGTGGGAAAAGAAGTAATTGAGGCGAATATAACTTCATTTAACGTTAAAAACCTCCAAGGTTTTCATTTCCCCAGGTATAGGCAAGGTAACCCCAGGATATCCCCTATCTATATAGGTAGGGAATATCCCCGGCAATTCCCCCGCTATTCCCTGTCTGTTATTCATCAGAAACACCAATGACCCACCCATGAGTATCGGATTACTACCGAATATGTACCGAACCAGAGCTGATCTCCCAGAGAAATCTTTGCCTTGAAATAACATTGTGCTCTGATGAACTCTATTGGTCTTATTTGGCATTTAGAATCATTTGACTACCAGATGAATACCCGGTAATTTTGCATTGTAACCGAAAACGATAAAAATTCAGAATTTGGCAAAATTAAAAGGAGTCCTGCAAATGACAGGGAATATCGGTGGAATGTCTATCTACAAAATGAAAGGATGTGACGAACTGATTATTCGGGTAAAGGGAGGTGCCACCCGGGAGCAAATTGAGACGCTGGAGAGCTGCAAGGTCGTACGACAAAACAACAACGAGTGGCGGGGCGTCACTCAACTGGCCGGAGCTATCCGGAGATCAATAAAACCAATCACCGGATTGTCGGATTACAACTTTTGCGGTCAATTGTCAGCCCTTGCCAAGAAAATACAGAAGTCAGACATCGAGTCCGTTCCGGGAAAAAGATCCTTGTTACCATCTGCTAATCGAAATCTATGCACCGGATTCCAGCTTAACCGGGAACACTCTTTCCGCAATACGGTACTATCAGAACTTTCATGGGAGATTAACCGGGATAGCAAATTGGCACAGGTCAATATCGGAGAAATCACACCGGTATGTCATATCAAGGGGTGGAGTAATGCAGGAACAGTTTTTCGATTTGTGGTTACATTAGGAACGGCATCGGATTATGCATTGTCCGAAGATCAATATCTACCGGTAAACAACTCTCTACCGGAATTTACCACCGTTAAAACGACAGATTGGCTTTCGATGAAGCAGGAGATTGATGCCCAGTCGCTAACATTGGCAGCACCAATGAATAAGAACACCATCATAGACAATCACACCAGTTTTGTATTGGGAATCGGGATAGAATTTGCCACACCAGGGATAAGCGGTGAGATACAACCGGATAAAGTAGTGGGATGTGCACAGATATTGGGTGTGGGGTAATTGCATTGGACGTCTGATGTTCGCAACTGGTAATATGTATATGCACATGTCAAATTTTCAGGTTTCTTTTACAGATGAGCTATTACTGTATCAACAAATCCATATAAACACATAGCCCGACAGACTCACGTCTATCGGGCTACAGATTCAGATATGATTGATATATGCATATCTGAAATTATAATAGAGAAGGGTTATCTTTGTTTCACGTTCATCCCGCTACCCATAAGGCTTTGGTGAACTTTCATGTTGCAAATATATTGCATTTTTTGGAACTGAAAATAGGTTTTGCAGAAACATGTATGTAAAACATATTTTTATTCTGTTTCAGACGAAAAATCAATTCAGAAAGCACAGCCCGACAGACATCACGTCTACCGGGCTGCTGTATCAGATGAGATTGGGCAAAATCATCCGAATATATATAGAGAAGGGTTATCAATTTAATTTATGCCATTCAGGTTTCTTGATTCCGATTTTCATTACCTCATCTTCAAATGTATCCCTTGGAATAGCAGCTTTATTTCTGATCCTGGTTCTATAGTTATAGATTGTGGTAACAGAATAGCGCAAAAACTGCGACATCTTTACACTGTCTGTTATTCCTAGTCGTATCAATGCCATCATACGGAGCTCTGTCGGCAATCCTTCTCCCGGTTTGGGGTGTATGGCATAATCATTCTGCAATAAAGCATTAAACTCCTCAATAAAATTGGGGAAAAGCTGCAGGAAGGTCTGATCGAAGTTGGTATAAAATGTAACCAGTTCTTCGTTAATAAACTTTTCCGAGCGGATGTTCCTCATCAGATCCTCCATTTTTCCGGTCATCGCGATTTTGTGGAGTTCCCGTCTGTATTCGTCCAGCTTCTGAATATACAGAGAACATTGCTCTATATAACGCCCTACAAATTCCTCCTTAATCAAACTGGCCTCTGTCAAATCATTATTAGTTTGCTTCAGCATCTCATTAGCGGATACAAGCTGCTGATTGAGGTACTTTAATTGCTCATAAGCCAGATCCCGCTCTTTCTGCATAATGTCAAGCTGTCGCATATGCTTTCTCATTTTACTTCTCGAAACAAGCAAAATGAATAGCAGGAGAACAATTACGCCGGCAAAAACCCCCAAAAGCTGCTGACGATCCCGATTTGCAGACTCATATGCCTGATTAATGATAGGCATAATCTGCGTGATTTCCCATGTCCTGGCTCTTGATTTACACAACAAGGCATCGTCCAAAGACCTTAATATGTATCTGTGAGAGCGGTTAATATCCCCCTCTTCAAACAATAGGAATGCCAGTTTATAGAGTGACTCATAATTCCTGTAAGCGTACTTCAGGTCATATATGGAAGATATCGCCAACCATCGCTTTTCATGCAACCTATCCCCCAATCCCTGGTATGCCATTGCAATAAAATAGGCATAAAGCGCCCGGTTATGGTTATCGGGCAGAGAGGAATAAGCAGGTAGTAATATCTTCAGCGCTTTTGTATAAGCTCTATTATTAATCAACTGATCCGAACGGATGATATTTACACCCGGAATACGATCAGATGGACATTTCAACATATACTCGCAACAACGATTAATTTCTGAATTAAACCGTTGCTTTTCATCTTTATCAATTGCATAGGATAAAAGATTGCCATAAACATACCGGAGTATCAAATGGTAATACCCTTTTAGTTCAGGATAATCATCAATATCGACCTGATTAAGCATATCAAGGCTAAGCTTTGCCCTACCTACAACTGAAAAAAAATAGGCTATATCCAGTCTGGATTCATTTATTCTGAAAACATTATGTTGTTTTTCAGCAATCCGGAGTTTCATTCGGGCATACTCCAATGATGAATCAGCCAGGTAAGTTTTATACTCGTCGAAAAGCAGACCACAAACGACATAATGTACATTATCATCCGTAGCATTTCGTAACTGCGTTTTCAACAATTGAAGTTTTTTCTCTTTTATATCGGTATAAAGACTACGTTCAGTAAGTGTTTGATCCAGCTCTTTCAACAAAGAAACGACCTCTGTATTAGCATAAAGAGTGGATACAAATAGCAATAAAACAGCAAAGGTCAACAATCTCATGGTCATCAATTCAGATAAATAAAAGTAATTCAGATAAGCTCCCGGATTATCTGACAGTCCTTGTGGTATTCTATTCAGTATGTTGTTAGATGGTTAATCAAACAAATATACATTGTTTTTTCGCACTTATCTTCTGATTAAATCACATTACAGACTCGCTGATTACTATCATACTCTTTTAACCGGCAACACACCATAGTATTACTATTGAAATATCCGATAAATAAAACAGAGCCTGCACATTCTTCTACATCATGTAACATTCCCTGAAATAAAGACTCTTCGTTATCTGATTCCTTGGTTTTAACCAGAGGTGTTTTATAAACTTGACTTTTCATTCTGATTAGTATAAATAATAACAATTAGTTGTCAATCACTTTCTAGCATAATTTCCCGTTCATGTAATTTCTTCGGGCATTATCAGCCATGACTACCTCTCGAGAAGATAAATTGCAATCTCCTGCGCTTTAATATCTAAACTAAATAGAATGGAACTTCAGAAAACAAATTTAGTAAGGATAACTTTTGATGACGCCAGCATTAAATACAAATATAGTATTTAATGCCCCCATCAACACCACACAAACCTGGCTTTCAACCAACTACAACAAACAGACAGAAATACAAATATAGTACTCTAATCAAAATACATTATAAATAACTCGTTCAACAAACACTCATTGACGTAAATAAGAACATCCCTGACATAAATTTTGTCCCGGTACAAGTCCACTATTGATCACTTAGTGTTGAATCAGAGTTTCAATACTCAGAATTTATTTTGAAAGCGGATATAATTGATACTTCCCGAAAGCTTCTCCACAAATATCATTTCAGACCAATCGTCATGACCCGTTCCTCGAATGTCTCGCGGGAGCCGACTGCTTTGTTTCTGATACGCGTTCGGTAGTTATAGATTGTATTCAGAGAATAGCGTAGGAAATGTGAGATTTTCGCACTGTCAGTAATTCCCAACCGGATCAAAGCATATATTCTCAATTCAGTTCCCAATAGTTCTCCCGGCTTAGGGTATATACCCTCTCCATCAGCAAGCAGGCTGTTGAACTCTTCTACAAAATGGGGAAATATCCGAAGAAATGTCCTGTCAAAATTAGCATAAAAGCTATGAAGCTCATCTTTTATAAATTGCTCCGATTTGACCGCTTGAATCAAATCCTCTATTTTGCCGGCAGCTGATTTGCGAATCAATTGCTTCCGGTATTCCTCCAGCTTGTGAATATAGATCGAACATTGCTCCATATATTTCCCAACATACTCTTCTTTGATCATATTGACTTCGGACAAGCTTTCATTAGACCTCCTCAGTGCCAGATTTGCTTCTGACAGATCATCATTCAGTATCAACATCTCATCATTAACCCTCTGCATTTCCTGATTTAGCTTAACGAGTTGTTCGTTAGCCTGACTTAACTCCTTACGGGCCCGCTTTATCTTTTGCTGTCGTAGATATAATATCCATCCTCCTATTAATAATAAAATAGCCAGTACACTTACAACGATCAGAAAGATAACCAGATGGCGTTCTTCTGCATCATTTTGTAATTGATAAGCCTTATCTATGACCGGCATCATCTTTGATATCTCGATCGTTCGCAAATAAGCCTTACAAAATATGGCATCCTCCAGAGCTTGCTTCATATATGTATATGCCCGATCATAATCGCCGTCTTCATACAACATAAAGGCAAGGCTCCGCAACGAAATGTAGTTCTTATATACAGCCTGCAAGTCGTAGATCGCAGAGACCATAAGCCACTTCTCTTCCTGTTGACGATCCTTTTTTTCGTGGTATGCCTGTGAAATGATAAAAGCAACTATTGCCCGGTTATGATCATCCGGACGAAGAGAATAAAAGTACCCGGGTAAAGATTTTAGGGCTTGATCACTCCTGCCAGCGGCTATCCATTTAGCCGCATTGACCATAATATGCACACTGGACTGATCATCTCCTGAAAGAATTAAAGAGTCCCGATATTTATCAATCTGCAGCTCATTTTCCTTTTTCTCATCCCTGCTGATGGATAGATTTGATAAATACTCATACGAAGTTCGACGGATGTGATAATAATAGGACTTCATCTCCGGATAACTATCAATATTCACCGGAGCTAATATTTCAAAAGTTGATTTTATTCTGCCCAACGACATCATCCCATCAGCTACATTCAATCTGGAGTCTGTAATTTTACGTTTATCTTTTAGCTTTTCCGCAAAGTCTAATTTCCTTTGGGCATATATCAAAGAAGAATCAATAGAATAGGTTTTATACTCATCATAAAGCAAACCGCAAAACGCATATCGCAGACTATCCGAAGTGGCTTTTCTCAATGATACTTTGAGCTTATTAAGCCGTGCCTCCTTTCGTGCACTATAGATAGGGCAATTGGCAATCGTATTATCAAGAACGTTCAACAACGAATCTCTTTCATGATTCGCGAAAGCAAGGTGAACGACCATAAAAAGCAATAAAACAGAAAATAATTTCTTCATGTAGATGAATAAGAACATTATAACAAAAGCACCTTTGATGTTTCAAACAATTAATATCCAGTCTGGTTTAGCAACAGATTTCTTTTTGGAATCAATTCCGGATAAAATACAATGAAGCTGAAGAACTGACTCCCATTTCGACGAAGCTGACTCAACATTTATTTTAGGGAATAACCCGCCCAACAATAATATTTCTCACAAAAGTAATTCTTCGCAACTACTCCGTTTGTTTCAAATGTTACATTACTTTGTATCAGATGTTACATTACTTTGTTTCTAGTGAGCTAATTGAATATCTGCCTTTTTAACATTATCCAACCATGATCAAACAGATACCATCATCCCAACCGAATACAAAATAGCAAGGGAAGAAGGGACAAAAAGGCCCGGACATTTACCCCCGGGCCTTTTTGCTATATTATATTTGTGGCAGGAAGAATCACTCTTCATCCTTATTTTCCTCTTTCATGATCTGCGCTACGATCTTACGCTCATCGTGCTTCTCGTAAGCCTCAACAATACGCTGCACCAACACATGGCGCACAATATCGTTTTTGTCAAATTCCACCTTACCGATTCCTTTTACATTCTTCAGAATCTGAAGCGCCTGTATCATGCCCGACTTTTGCATCGGAGGAAGGTCAATCTGTGTAATATCTCCGGTGATAATCATTTTGGCATTCAGGCCAAGACGGGTGAGAAACATCTTGATTTGATGTGTAGAGGTATTTTGTGCTTCATCGAGGATAATTACAGCATCGCTGAGTGTTCGCCCGCGCATAAAGGCCAGCGGTGCAATCTGGATGATGTTGTTCTCCATATATTCTTTCAGCTTTGCACCAGGCAGCATGTCCTGCAAAGCATCATAGAGTGGTTGCAGATAAGGGTCGATCTTCTCTTTCATATCGCCGGGAAGAAAGCCGAGTTTCTCGCCCGCCTCCACAGCAGGGCGGCTCAGGATAATCTTCTTCACCTGTTTGTTTTTCAACGCCCGTACAGCCAATGCAATCGCCACATAGGTTTTTCCTGATCCCGCAGGTCCAAGAGCAAAAACCATATCGTTTTTATCAAAGGCTTCCACCAGCTTCTTTTGATTGGGCGTGCGCGCCGTGATAGATTTTCCGCTCACCCCGTGGATAATCAGGTTATCCAGCTTCACCTCGGCGGGTTCTGCGCCTTTTACAAAGCTGATAATGATATTTTCATCCAGCACATTAAATTCAAGACAGTAAGCTTCCAGTTTACGGATCGTCTGCTCAAAAGCATTCGTATCTTCCTCATCGCCGATTACACGGATCACACTACCACGCGCAGCCAAACGGATTTTCGGGAAAAGAGATTTGAGGAGTTGAAGGTTGCAGTTGTTCACGCCGTAAAAAACGACCAGATCGACACTGTCAAGGATGATTACTTTTTCTATCATTAATTTGTTGTTAGGGCTGATTTTAAGGGATATGTTTCTACAATCTGCACAAAAGTAATCAATCGCGACTAATTCTTTGAAAAATGATCGCTATTTTTAGGGTGTAAAACCCTTTACTCATTAACCTTAACTGATGACTTATGAAGAAACACGGACTATTTTTCGCCTTACTCTCGCTCTTACTACTTTCATCATGCCATAAACAACAAAAGATAAAACGGATGTTTCACATCAATGACTTCCACAACTTTTCCCGAACATTCAATGATTTGAATGAAAAACAACTTCAGGCAGCGCACCTGATAGGCATTTCCCCTATTGCATCGCGTGAAGAGGCGGAAAAGAAGCTGGATAAACTAAAGGAGGTAAAAGATTGTGATTTATACAATGTAGATAGCCTGACAAATTCGGTTCCGTTTTTAGTCAACAAGGCAGCCTGTTTACTTGATACTATTGGAACAAACTTTCAGGATTCTTTGGGAAAGAAGAATGCACCTAAATATAAATTGATAATAACGAGCATTCTCCGTACACACGACGACATAAAAAAGCTCCATCAGAAGAATGGAAACTCAACGCTTAATTCAGCGCATCTTTTCGGAACTACTGTCGATGTCGCTTATACACGTTACGAAAAGCTGGATCCGGAGCATGAACTAACCGATGTACCGGAAGATAAGCTGAAAGCAGTATTGGCAGAAGTACTGCGCGACTTGCAAAAGGGTGGAAAATGTTACGTCCGCTACGAAGTAAAACAAGGGTGCTTCCACATCACGGCACGTCCGTAAACAGTTACACCTGACAGGTTTTAAAAACCTGTCAGGTTAAAAACATAAAAAAAGCGCCGGATTGCTCCGGCGCTTTTTATTTATGTTGGGTTGGATTATTTTACAGAATCCATGTGTGCGATCAAATCCAACACTTTGTTAGAATAACCCCACTCGTTGTCATACCAGCTAACCAGTTTGACGAAGTTACCGTTCAACGCGATACCAGCACCTGCATCGAATACAGAAGTGCGTACTTCGTGAACGAAGTCAGTAGAAACTACTGAATCTTCAGTGTAACCAAGTACACCAGCCATTGTAGTTTCAGAAGCAGCTTTTACAGCAGCTTTGATTTCTTCGTAAGTAGCAGCTTTTTCCAAACGTACAGTCAAGTCAACTACAGAAACGTCAGCAGTTGGTACGCGGAATGCCATACCTGTAAGTTTACCATTCAATGAAGGGATAACTTTACCTACAGCTTTAGCAGCACCAGTAGAAGAAGGGATGATGTTACCCAGGATAGAACGGCCACCTCTCCAGTCTTTAGCAGAAGGAGCGTCAACAGTTTTCTGAGTGTTAGTTGCAGCGTGTACTGTAGTCATCAAACCTTCAACGATACCGAAGTTATCGTTGATAACTTTAGCCAAAGGAGCCAAACAGTTAGTAGTACAAGATGCGTTAGAAACAACGTCCATGTCTTTAGTATATTTGTCAAGGTTTACACCGCAAACAAACATAGGAGCGTCGTTAGAAGGAGCAGAGATAACAACTTTCTTAGCGCCACCTTTCAAGTGAGCAGAAGCTTTCTCAGTAGTAGTGAAAACACCGGTTGATTCAACAACGTAGTCAGCACCAGCAGCACCCCAGCCGATAGCAGCAGGATCTTTTTCAGCAAAGAAAGCAACTTCTTTACCGTTTACGAACAACTTACCATCTTTGTTTTCAGCAGTTCCCTGAAATTTACCGTGTACTGTGTCATATTTCAACATGTACAACAAGTAATCGATATCCAGGAATGGGTCATTTACTGCAACGATTTGAACATCGTTTCTTTCTTGAGCTGCACGGAACACCAAACGTCCGATACGGCCGAATCCGTTAATACCTACTTTAATCATTGTAATAAAACTATTTAAGGGGTTTTAAAAACTGGGGGCAAATTTACCGCTTTTCTCTTGTATGGTAAAATAATACAAGAAAAAAAATATGCCGCAAAGCACTTTTTTTACCCCTCATCTATTAAATCGTAATCTCAACATATCAAAATGACACATAACTCTCATTTTCAGGACTATTTTCAAATTCAACTTGATTATTTTCTCTAAAAATCGTACGTTTGCAAAAATGAAAAAACGACCTGCTAAAAAGATAGAATTCAAAACCCAAACACTGAAACGGGAGAATAAAATTGCCTTTTCGTTAAACGAGAAGGAATTCAATATGCTGCGCCAGTATCTGGAGAGCAATAAGATTGAAAATCAATCCCGCTGGATAAGAGAAGTCGTTATGGGCTATCTGTGGCAAAAGGCGGAAGACAATTACCCTTCACTATTCAACGAGGCCGAAATCAGAAAGTAACCCATCTTTTTCCAAAAAAGAATCTTCCGCGATTCGCGTATTACCCATTTAACTCAATCAAAACAGAAACCTCAACCACTTTCGCCATAAAGAGGATGTATAGAAATACCGCCGTGCATTTTTGCGTGTCTATAACGAATAAAGTGGAGATTATTTGTGTAATTGATTGATAAAGAATTTATCGATCAGTATTCGTGGAAACAATATTTTATTTACATAAAAAACAGCTTGCCACGAATTCACGAATTTGATTCGAAATTAAAGAGAATCAGCAATATATCTAATATGAATTTAATTCGAATTACTACGAATTATTTTTCATAAATGAAAAATTCAGGAAACACCATTCGTGTATTCGTGGCTAAAAAATAGATATTTCAGATGTTATCAGACGACCATTTCATGAAACAGGCCTTGTTAGAGGCCCGCTATGCCGAAGAAGACGGAGAAATACCCGTTGGCGCAGTTATTGTTTGCAACGAAAAAATCATTGCCCGTGCTCATAACCTGACCGAAACGCTAAATGATGTTACGGCTCACGCCGAAATGCAGGCTATCACGGCTGCGGCAAATGTTTTAGGCGGGAAATACCTGACCGACTGCACATTGTATGTTACGCTGGAACCCTGCGTTATGTGCGCCGGAGCGCTTGCCTGGTCGCAAATATCGAGGATTGTGTACGGCGCTTCAGATGACAAACGGGGCTATTCGAAATATTCAGATGCTTTATTGCACCCGAAAACAGTGGTTGTAAAAGGAGTACTGGAAGAGGAGTGTGCCGCAATTATGAAAACATTCTTCAAAAAAAAGAGGTAAGTTATTTACTTACCTCTTCAAAATCGACATATTCACCTTCGTTGGTGTCGAAAATTTTTTTCTTGTTGTTTCTACCTGCACTTTCCTGCTGCGGTCCGAAATCTCTATGACCGCTGTATTCCTGGCCTCCCGCATAACTTTCAGAAGTCCGTCTTTTCGGGAAAAACAATCCGATGATTCCACGTATTACACTTAATCCAAATGAAATCACAGAAAGCACAACCATCAGGAACAGGAAAAGGAGAAAGAGAATGAATGCTCCCATACTAACACTTATTGAAATACGTCACTAAGTAACAGCTTATTTTCCAAACTGTTTTATCGCTTAATGATATTTAGTAAAACCGACATCAGGATATACAATAATATAGTAAGCGAAATCCCGAGTAATTTAAAGCACAGTAAGAATACGACTGCCGCAATGACAATAGAAAACTGCGCAATATTCTTTTTGAATGACAGATTCTTAATCTTCAGGGAAAACATGGGTATTTCAGCCACCAATAACAGAGAGAATACCACTACCAGCACTACCAACACCCCCGGAGTGAGAATACTCATCGGATGAATGGTATTGTAGGCTGCCAGGCTCACCCAGAAAAGAGCGTTTGCCGGAGTCGGCATACCGATAAATGTGGTAGTCTGTCTTTCGTCGATGTTGAAAATCGCCAGGCGCAATGCCGAAAAGATGGCAATCAGAAATGCAACATAAGGCACAAATGCTGAAAGCTCCTGCAATGCCATTTGCTGACGTAGCAATGAGAAGACAACAACGGAAGGAACAAAACCAAAACTGACCATATCGGCCAACGAATCCAGTTCTTTACCGATAGCAGAATAGGCTTTTAACTGACGGGCCGCCAATCCGTCACAGAAATCGAAGAATGCAGCCAGGAAAACCAGTCCGGCTGCCAATACAAAGTTAAATTCCAATGCGGCAACAGCAGCCATACATCCCGAAAAGAGATTCAGACAGGTAATTGCATTGGGGATATGCTTTTTTAACTGCATTATTTCAAACGGGCTAATTGGGTAACGTTTCCGGTTACTTTTTGGTCAAGATTTACCAAGACATCGCTATCCAATGGTAAATAAAGGTCTAATCGGGAACCGAACTTGATAAATCCGAGGAATTCATTGATGCGGCAATCGTCATCAATATCCGAATAGGTTACAATACGACGAGCCAACGCTCCGGCAACCTGACGTACCAGAATCTCAACACCTTCTTCAGTCTCAATCACAATGGTTGAACGTTCATTTTCAGTACTTGACTTAGGCAAGTAAGCTCCCTGAAAACGACCTTCGTGGTGAGTTACATATTTTACTTTACCATTCACCGGATACCAGTTGGCATGCACGTTAAACGGAGTCATGAACACCGAAATCTGAAGTCTTTTGTCATGGAAATATTCATTTTCCATCACTTCTTCGATTACAACTACCTTACCATCGGCAGGAGTTAATACTACATTTTTTGTCTCACCGGTATAAATACGTTTCGGACAACGGAAGAAATTCACCAGAAGAAGGTATATCACGGAAGTGACTCCAAAGACGCTGAGAAATATCCCTTTAGGGGCAACAACCCAAAGCAGGATATCTAAAACGACTAAAAACAGCAGGGATAAAATCAGCAAATCCCAACCTTCTCTGTGGATTCTAATTCTCATATAAAAAGGGTGTTAAGTAATTCCGGCACAAAAGTAGCTTTTTATTTAGAATTACACAATCCACGGATATTAATTGGGGGAAATAATATGTGGCTTAGCGCAAAATGTCATCCGACAGCAAAAGGGAGATTAACAAAAAAAAAACCGCCCCAACTTTTACATTGAGACGGCTTCTGTCCTATTTACGATTTCTTATTTTATCTCCCGTATATCAAATGGTGTTTCCTGATACACGTAGTAATTGAGCCAGTTGGAGAAAAGCAGATTGGCATGGCTACGCCAGCGAACCAGTGGCTTCTCATTCGGGTCATCGTTGCGGTAGTAGTTTTGCGGCATCTCAATGGACAAGCCCTTCGACAGGTCGCGTTTATATTCCGTATCTAACGTGTCAGGTGCATATTCAGAGTGGCCGGTGATGAAGAACTCGCGACCATCACGAGCCATGGCAATATAGACCCCTGATTCTTCCGATTCTGACAAGATGGTCACTTCCGACACCTTTTCCAGATCTTCACGACGCACCTCGGTATGACGGCTATGCGGAACATAGAATTCATCATCGAGTCCACGGAAAATCGGAAGGGTCGGGTCATTAGCGGTATGTTTGAATACGCCGAACATCTTTTGATCCAAAGGATGCTTGGGTACGCCGTAGAAATGATACAATCCTGCCTGCGCAGCCCAACAGATATAAAAGGTGGAGGTCACGTGATGACGCGCCCAGTTGAATATCTCCTGAATCTGAGCCCAATAGGTTACTTCCTCGAAAGGCAATTGTTCTACAGGAGCCCCGGTGACAATCATTCCGTCAAAGTTCTGCCCTTTCACCTCATCAAAGTCATTGTAAAACTCCAGCAAGTGCTCGATAGGCGTATTCTTAGAGTTATGTTCTTTGATGTGCATCAGAGTGAGTTCAATCTGCAAAGGGGTATTCGACAGAAGTCGGACTATATCGGTTTCAGTCGTAATCTTGAGCGGCATCAGATTGAGCACGAGGATTTTCAACGGACGAATATCCTGCGAGGAGGCCCGCGATTCATCCATCACGAAGATATTTTCCTTTTTCAGTAACTCAATCGCCGGCAAATTAGATGGTAATGTGACTGGCATAGTATATTATTTGATAGAGAATTAAACATGATTTTCCGTCAGCAAACACAAACGGTAACACAAATCGTAACGGCAAAGGTAGTGTATCTTAATGCTTTCAGCAAATCCACTATTGTTATCATTTAGCCAGATTGGATAAAATGGAAGGTGCTTCGGCTTCCTGCATCACCTCGTGCTCCTCGTGCCCAAACTGTGCCGGATAGATCAACGCAATATTATTATCGGCAAAATAACGCGATAGGAAGACCGGAAGTTTATCAAAATCGGGATGGTAGGAGTTGGAGGACTTACGGGCTGCTATGATTACAAAAAGGTCATCCGGAATCACCACCTTGGTCAAAGAGAGGAATTCATCCCAATCTTCCATCAATTCAAACTCAGCGCGGATATTGTAACGACGAATCAGGCTTTTGATACTCTTCAACGTATTAGGTGTAGAGTAAAAAATGATACGACAACCAATCTGGCGGGTCATATTGGACAAACGGTCCACCCACAGACGGAATCCGGTCTCCATTTCCGCTTTATCGGGAACGGCGACCACGATGCGCGTAAACATGTTGACCGGCGTGGTACATTTGGCAATCGTGAGCATTTTATTGGTGCCATCCAGTACATTATCCGTCATTGTCCCGAAGAAGGTATCCACAATATTAGCCCTGCGGTGCAGTCCCACAATCACCTCCGTAATCTCTTTTTCCTTAATCGTATGGAGAATACCACTGGAAACGTTCATGTCTATGCGAAGAATCTTCTTGACATAGGTATCCGCAGAAGAAGCCACCTGCGAGGCCATATCAAGCAACTTGTTCCCATTTGAAAGAGCCTTCTCATTGTTGTCTTTGCTGACAACGGTCAGCGCAACCAGTCGGGATTTCCTCCGCGGGTCTTTCATCAGCAAGGCCAGATTGACCAGGTTACCCACCGTAGAGGGATTGGACAATGGAATCAATATTCTCTCCTGTCGCTGGTCAATGACCGTTTTGGATTCCTGAACATGCTCTTTAGCCAGCGCTTTTGCCGCTCGCTCCGTCACGAAAGAGCTGACCGTACAGGAAACAAGTATCAGGATAATTGCCCCGTTCATCACATTGATATCGAAAATCCCAACGTTATAACCGACCAATACCACTGCCAATGTGGCTGCCGCATGCGAATTACTGAGACCAAAAATCATCAGCCCTTCGTATTTGCCCATACGGAAGATTTTCTGGGTAATATAGGCTGAGAACCATTTACCAAAAATAGCCAGGACAGTCATGGTTGCCACTACGATCAATGAATCCACGCCCTTAAACAGAACACCGAGATCAATCCGCATACCCACTCCGATAAGGAAATAAGGTATAAACAGAGCATTTCCCACAAACTCAATTCGGTTCATCAACGGTGAAATCTTCGGAATGTAGCGATTCAGTACGATTCCGGCCAGAAAGGCACCGATGATGCCTTCCAACCCAATCACCTCAGCAATCCAGGCGGACAAGAACACCAATGACAGGATAAAAATGTATTGGAGAATATTGTCATTGTACTTTTTAAAGAAATACTTCACGATACGTGGATAGAAAAATATGACACCAACCACATATAGCGTAAATGAACCACCCAGTTTTATCCAAAACCATTCACTCATCTCTCCTTTATGGATTGAGACCACCCCAGCCAGGACAAGAAGTGCAAAAAGGTCAGTAATAATTGTTCCTGCTACAGTAACAATTACTGCACGTTGCCGTGTAATCCCATAACGGTAAAGCAGCGGATAAGTAATCAGCGTGTGCGAGGCAAACATGGACGCCAGCAATACCGACTTCAATATGGGATAATGTAAAATATAGAATCCGGCAAAGGTTCCCAGTAACATCTGAAAAGAGAAGGTCGTAAGACCAAATACAATTCCTTTGGACTGGTTTTGCCGGAAGTCGTTAACATTAAGCTCTAAAGAAGCCAGAAACATCAGATAAATCAACCCCACCTTACCAAAAATCTCGAAACTTCGGTCTGAAAGAACCAACCCAATACCATTCGGCCCGATAAACATCCCGGCCAGAATCAGTCCGATGATATGCGGAATCTTGATTTTATTCAGGAGTAACGGAGCAAACAGGATAATGGCCAACACGATCGAGAAAATCAGGGTCGGGTCGGTTATGGGAAGGTGAAAATGACTTAGCATGATAATATATTGATGAACAGATTCTACAAACGGACTGATTAGAATTCCGACCTGGTCAGCAGGCTTTCCAACTCTTCCGGATTGATATGGCTGAATAACTGATTTTTATGCGCCAGAGAAATCGTACCCCGCTCTTCCGAAACGACGATCACTTTCGCATCCGTCTCCTGGGTGATCCCCAGCGCTGCCCGGTGCCTCAATCCAAGCTCCTTGGGCAATTGAGTATCGTGCGAAACGGGAAGAATGCAACCGGCTGCGACAATCTTATCATTGACGATAATCATGGCGCCGTCATGAAGGGGGCTGTTCTTGAAGAAAATATTCTCTATCAGGCTCGTGCCGACATCTCCGTTGATGGGTTCTCCGGTTTTTTCATAGCTAATCAGGCTCATCTCTCCGGCAATAACAATCAATGCACCGGTTTTTTTGTTTGCCATATTGCGGCAGGCTATAACGATGGGCATTACCGATGTTTGGTCTTTATCGACATTCCGCTCACTGATAAAAAACTTCAGCAGGTAGCGCCAACGCTTGTGGGAACCCAGGTTAATCAGGAACCGTCGTATTTCATCCTGAAACAGAATTACCAGTGCAATCACCCCAACGCTCACCAGCTTATCCATGATGGAACCAAGCAATCGCATCCCCAGCACGTGACTCACCAACAACCAGATACCGATAATGGTCAGCACCCCGATAAACACGTTGATCGTGCCCGAGGCCTTCATCAGCCGGTAGGTGTAGTAGAGCAAAAACGCCACCAGCAGAATATCAATTATGTCTTTTATTGTCAGGTATGCTAACATGTTGTATTGGTTTTCACAATTTATAGAAGCACTCTTTTATAGTCCAACCCTCTTTTCCCAAAATTCACACAAAGAGCCAACTTATTTTTTTGAGATAGCAAGATAATTGATCGACTGAGAAATGTTTGCATCATGGATTTCCATTGCTGCTTTCACTTCAAGAATAATCTTACCCATAACAACAAAGTCTGCTACGAATTTGCGTTGAAGAATGTTCCCTTTGTAATTGATCTCGTATTCCTTTTCCCTCTCATAGGGTATTCCGGCCAGTTGAAACTCTATTTCCAATGCATCTTTATATACCACTTCAAGGAATCCACCTCCAAGGGTATTATAAACCTCCATGCATTTTCCTATTATTTCATAAGATTCTTTCTTGTAAAGTATCTCAGTCATAATATCGTTATTTTATATTCGCCACGAATACACGAATAGTTATTTCATCGAATATTTTCGAAAGAACACCTATCTTTTTCAGTTTCTGAAAAAGTGATGATAGCCTGACTGTATTTTCGTTTTTCATTTTTGAAAAACATTCGTGTTTTTTTAAGACTGTATTATTCCCATATCAAATACCGTTCAAACTCGAATTATATTCGTGGATTCGTGGCTGACAAATAGTCCATTATATAAATATATTCGCCACGAATGCACGAATAGTTATTTCATCGAATATCTACGAAAGAACACCTATCTTTTTCAGTTTCTGAAAAAGAAATGATAGCCTGACTATCTTTTCTTTTTTCAACTTTGAAAAACATTCGTGTTTTTTGATTCTATATTAATTCTTGCTTCGAATATGTTCGTATAAAAATCTATTCGTGTATTCGTGGCCAAAAATACCATTTATAGTATTAATTCTTAAAAGCTTATATTCAAACTCCCACTTTTTGCACCAGCTTAATGGTCTCCACCGCCTCTTTCACATCATGCACCCGAAGAATCGAAGCTCCACCCAGCAGTGCCAGTGTGTTTAATACGATTGTTCCGTTCAGACTGGTTTCCGGCGAACCACCCAGAAACTTGTAAATCATAGACTTTCGTGAAATCCCCACCAGCAACGGCAGATCGAATATCCCAAATTCACGTAAATGGTGCATCAATTCATAATTCTGGTCCAGTGTCTTGCTAAAGCCAAAGCCGGGGTCGATGATGATATCACAAACGCCTAGCTTGCGCAGTTGCTCCACCTTCTTTGCCAAATCAAACAGGATATCCGGCAAGAGATTATCGTACTGGCAAAATTGCTGCATCGTCTGCGGAACTCCACGCATGTGCATCAACACGTAAGGGACATGCAGGTCTGCCACCGTTTCAAACATTTTATCATCAATGATTCCACCTGAAATGTCATTAATCACCGATACCCCATACTCCTTTACGCATCGTTCGGCAACCGAAGCCCGAAAAGTATCCACTGAAATCAACGCTTCAGGAGCTGTCTTTTGGATAATTTTCAATGCAAAATCGAGTCGTTCCATTTCCTCCTCCGGTGAAATATCCACACCGTCGGGACGGGAGGAATAGGCTCCCAAATCAATCATCAACGCACCTTCCGCCAGAATTTGTTCTGTACGTTCGGCGATGTCCTTCTCAGTCTGATAGCGGCTTCCTCCGTAAAAGGAGTCCGGCGTAACATTGAGAATACCCATGACGACAGGGGTAGAGAGGTCATATAAGGTTCCGTTGAGATTAATCTGGTGATAAGAAAGTTTCATGCGTAGTCTGTTATGTAGTGCAAATCTATGAATTTTCGGCTATCTTTTGGGATTTCACTGCCGGATTTGTACTTTTGACGTTTCAAATAAAGAGCAAACAGCCTATGAATAAGCTAATTTATATAGGATTAATTACTATATCATTACTCTCTTGCAGTTCTAAGCCTAAAGAAACAAGCGCAACGACTGAAAAAGTTACTTCAACAACTCCGGCCTTCAGCGCTGATAGTGCATATGCCTATGTTGAAAAACAAAGCTTATTCGGTCCCCGATTGCCAAACACCCAGGCCCATGTGAATTGCGGTGATTATATCGTTTCACAGTTTAAACGCTTCGGGGCAACTGTTACCGAGCAAAAGGCAGATCTGACCCGGTTTGATAAAGTGGTGCTCAAATCACGCAACATCATCGCCTCATACAATCCGGATAAAAGCGACCGTATCCTGATTCTTACCCACTGGGATTCTCGTCCCTTTGCCGACAACGACCCTAACCCGGCCAATTACAGCAAACCGGTAGATGGTATTGATGACGGGGCCAGCGGAGTCGGTGTTATGCTCGAACTTGCCCGCATGATGGCAAAAAAGAATCCTGCTATCGGTATTGACCTCCTTTGTGTAGATGCAGAAGATGTGGGAGCTCCTCAATATTATCAGGGAGAAAGCAGTGAAGATGACTGGTGCCTGGGCTCCCAATACTGGGCAAAGAATCCACACACGCCGGGATATACCGCCCGCTTCGGAATCCTGCTCGATATGGTCGGTGCCGGTGGAGCCGTTTTCTATAAAGACAATGTATCCCTGAATTACGCGTCCGGTGTTGCCGACCGCATCTGGAAGAAAGGACAAAGCCTGGGTTACGGACAATATTTCCGTGACGGACAGGGAGGAAGTATTACTGATGACCACGTTTACATCAACAAACTGGCCAAAATCCCCTGCGTGGACATCATTAACTTTGACCCCAATTCCCGCCAGGGATTCCCTGCACACTGGCACACCATTGATGACACGATGAAGAATATCTCCAAAGAGACCCTCAAAGTGGTTGGCCAGACTTTAGCGGAAATTATTTACGAAGAAAAATAAACTCAATTAGCTGATCAGCCAATTGGAAAACTCGGGAATTCGAAGATTTGTAAATTGAATTACATTCATTCTTCCCCTTTCCCCTTTAATTACTTTAATTGTTTTAATTCCTTAATTACATAGACTGATGACTATCAACGAAATTCAAGACAACATCATCGACGAATTCTCAGAATTTGAAGACTGGATGGATAAATACCAACTCATCATAGACCTGGGCAACTCTTTAGCACCCATTGACGAGAAGTATAAAGTACCGCAATACCTGATCGAAGGTTGCCAAAGCCGCGTATGGCTTCAGGCAGAATATGAAAACGGGCTGGTTATTTTCAAAGCAGAAAGCGATGCCGTAATCGTAAAAGGGATCGTATCTCTATTGATTCAGGTGCTTTCGGGGCATACTCCCGATGAAATTATCAATACCGACCTCTACTTTATTGAACAGATCGGATTGAAAGAACACCTCTCTCCCACCCGCTCCAACGGCTTAGTGTCGATGGTTAAGCAAATGCGCTTGTATGCGCTGGCGTTTAAGGCGAAAGCATAATTCACCAAAAAGGTATAATATGAAAAGCGCCGAAGCATGTTTTTTTGCTTGGGCGCTTTTCTCATAGTATAGGGAAATTGCTTATTTCCCAAACAAAGGCATCACCAACAACGTCACGGTCAATCCGATCAATACGGTCACCGCTCCCCAGCCGATTACATTCTGCAAAGGCTTATTGACATATTCACCCATGATCTTTTTGTTATTGACCAGTAACATCATACTGACCAGTACCACCGGCAACAGCAATCCGTTGATGACCTGCGACCATAGCGAGATTGCAATCAGCGGTGCATTCGGCCAAAGGATTATCAATACCGAAAGAACCAGAATTATCGTATAAAGCACATAGAACTCAGGCGCCTCTTCCCATTTTTTATCAATACCCGCCTCAAAGCCAAACGCCTCGCAAACATAGAAAGCAGTGGCCAATGGCAAAATCGTCGCCGAGAATATCGAAGCAACAAACAAACCAAAGGCAAATACTTGTGATGCAAACTCTCCTGCCAGCGGCTTCAGTGCCAATGCCGCATCTTTTGCTTCATTGATTTGAATGCCTTTTTCGTGCAGAGTCGATGCGCACGCCACAATGATGAAGAAAGCCACCACCACAGTTGCAATACATCCCACCACAATATCAATCATCGAGTATTTGAAGTTCTTAATCTCCAAACCCTTTTCAATCACAGACGATTGCATGTAAAACTGCATCCAGGGAGCAATAGTAGTACCGACAATTCCGATCATCATCGCCAGACTTTTTGAGTTGATCTCCACCTGCGGATGAACAATCGCGGTTCCAATCTCTCCCCAGTGTGGATGTCCCATAATAGCAGAAACCACATAAGTCAATAATGAGACGCTAAAAATCAGAAAGATCCGTTCCGCAAGCTGATAAGTTCCTTTTACCACAAGTATCCAGACCAACGCCCCAACCAACGGGACCGATATATATTTACTGACGCCAAACACTTCAAGACTTCCCGCCACACCGGCAAATTCGGTCGTAGTGTTGCCAATATCTGCAATCAATAATCCGATGAATATCAGGAAGGTAATTTTCACGCCGGCATTCTCACGAATCAAATCAGCCAAACCTTTGCCGGTTACGATACCCATACGGGCATTCATCTCCTGAATAATTATCAGTACGATAAAGGAGGGAATCAACGTCCAAATCATGTTATAGCCATACACCGCACCGCTTACAGCATAGGTAGTGATACCTCCCGCATCATTATCCACGCTTCCGGTAATGATTCCCGGCCCAAGGATAGCCAGGAACAGGCCGATCCGGCTCCATAGTTTCTTATTCTTAAACATTCCGGGGTCTCCTTTTATTTATTCGTTTTGCGTTTACCAATCAAGTCCTCGACCACGTCGTCGATAACCACCATTCCTTGCAGGATATTTTCCTTATCAACTACCGGGATAGCCAACAGGTTGTATTTGGAAATAAATTCGGCAATCTCGTTAATCTCCTGATCGTCGTGCAAGTGCACCGGTGATGGTTTCATGATCTCGCTGATAGCTGCATTGGGTTCTGAAATCACCAGGTCGCGAAGCGAGAAGGTCGCAATCAGCTTCTCTTTATCATTGACCACAAAGAGGTTATATAATTCTTCCGCTTCCGGTTTCTTCAGGCGAAGCTCCGCTAACACCTCCTCAACGGTATTATCCTTATTGAAGGAAAGGTATTCGGTGGACATGATACTTCCCACTGAATCGTCGGGATATTCCAACAGCTCGCGCACCTCTTCGGAAGAATCTTTCTCCATCTCCCGAAGGATTTGTTCCGCTTTTTCCTCTTCGAGCTCATCGAGAATGTCGGCCACCTCATCTGCCGGCATCTTTTCAAGCACATCGGCAGCTTTTGCGACTGAAAGGTTTTCCAGTAGGTGAATCTGAGCTTCTACCTCCAGCTCTTCCATCACATCGGCAGCCTTCTCTTCATCCAACGCTTCGAACACAGAGAGACGGGTCTGTTTGCCCAAATCCTCGATAATATCGGCAAGGTCAGAAGGGTGAAGTGTTTCGAGCTTCTTATGGCTTTTGGAAAGTTTGATATTGAAATTGGAGAAATCCACCGCCTCGATGTCATCCCACACGATAAATTTAGCAGGAATGGTTACCCGGAACAGGAGCAGGAATTTCTTTAACGGCTTGGCAAGGCCAATGCGGCGAAGCAATCCTTCCACTCCGATATCCACTGCCAGTGCAAAAGTTCCCGTAGGTACCGACACCAGTCGTATGTCATTCACCCGAACCAGTTTACGACCGTTCAGGTCTACGATCTGTTTATCCAAAATGCCTTCCCCGAGGAAAACACCATCGTCCAGTTTTTCCTGGTCATAAGGAATCAGTTCTTCACAGGCAACTGATATTTTCCCGTTGACTTTTGTGACAACAAAACCGTCAAATGAATAAATCAAAGTTGTTTTCCCCTTTTTGAGCTTAATCGCTGCAACTAAAGGGCGCTCCACTCCTTCCGATATATAATTGGGAAGAATGAACAGGTCTTTTACAATGCCCACAAATTGGTTGTGCGCATCATAAACGCGTGAGCCGATAATGCGACTCAGGTAAAAGGTTGTGAAAGATGTCATGAAGTCACCTCCTTGCGTTATGACTCAGCAGGAGGTTACGAAGAGGTAATTCCCCGGCCAGGTCAGGTTAGTAATATGAATATATGTGCCGGGTCTCCGTCCATTTGGAATAAAGATTTTTATTTGCGGTGCAAAAGTACTACTTATTTTCGCAGGAATAGCCACATCAGGCTGTTAACGTTTCAATATTCGGTTCAGGGATTGAAGCGAATTGCTTTAAAAGTTATTGAACCTCCCATTATATAAAGAGATCAAACGCAAAGGCGCAAAAACGCAAAGTGTTTATTCCTTCGCGTTTTTGCGCCTTTGCGTTCAAAGTTGTATTGTTACCCTCTTATTTCTCAACAAAACCTTCTACTCCATTCATCGAAGGTTGAATCTCACCAACTCATACCCACCATTTCCTGCATCCTTTTTGCTGACATAGGAATAGATACAACGATTGTGAAACCTGAAAACAGCCGGATTGATTTTCAACTCATAACTATCTGAGACAAAACTGGATGAAGCAATCCGGACGCCTTTATGATCATAAGTGTAAACATCAAATTTATTCGACCCCTCTTCGCGGGTAAAGCGGAACAGAAGAATATTATCATCCTCATCAATCATCATTTCCGAGAAGTAAGGCAGATGGTCGGGGTAACTGGCAGGCTCCCTGAATTTATAGAGCTGCGCTTTGTATTGGAAAATATATTCGTTCCAATACTCCTTGTTTTTGTCGGATTTCTGCACATCCTCCTCCAGCTTTTTAAGTTCTTTGACCGCTTTCTGGTAATACTCTTCCCTATCTTCTTTGCTGATGACTTCCGGTTTGATGTCTGCTACGAATTGTTTTATCTTCTGACCTAAAGGATTATACACCGCAATCTGCCCGTTTGAAGGATTTGCCACGATGAGATTACCGTCCGTTGAAGACGTAATCCTTACCCTGTAATACATATCGTGTGAGAAAGGCAGTAAACAGCCGATAACAGGCGGTTTATAGGAAGTTGCCACATGGTATTTGCCCTCGTTATCGATTTCACCTCTGGAGTTGGGCGTAATGACAATACTTGCTTTATCCTGGTTAGGTTGTATTTCAGAAAAGATCTCCCTCTCTACACCATTCCTAAAGTCCAGAATCCGAACAGAGGTCCGGTTCTGCTTACCGACACTAAATCCAACAATAGCTATTTTACCGCCTTTTAGCGGATAGGTATTGAGCGGCATATACTTCAGAGTAATCGTTTTCACCCATTTGCCATTCAGATCGAAGAAGTGCATACGGCCATCCACCGCTATGGTATATACATATTTTCCATCCAGTATCCCCTGCACAGTGGGCTCATAAATAAAGTCACATGGCTTCTTTCCCCCTTTTTTACCAAAGGTCTTTACGAAATTACCCTGCTTATCAAACTTGCAGATCAAATGCTTTGTGCGCAGACTCATAAAGACAGATCCATCTGGCGCAACGACCATACTGCGTACAGCTCCCCTGCTTTTAGACGGTTCGGACTGACTGGCGTCCGGAAAAAGCTGGTTCAGGTCAGCATGTTTTGCGTAAGCCGCATCGGGCACTAACTGTATCTCACCATCTTTGTACATCGAACTCCGATGTTGCGCCTGTACGGACAGCGCCAATACGATGAGAAATAAAAAAAATAGTCGTTTCATTTGAGTTTTATTTAGCCTGAAAAACTACTTCATCTGAATCAGTTCATTCAATATCCCCTTTGCCTTTTCGCAATCCTCCTGATTTGCAAACGAGAAGACATTCATTTTCAGCTCGCTCTCCTGCCCATTGACAATGGGCTGAACAGATTTTTCCTCCTTCATAGAAATCAACAGATTGTGGAAACCATCAAAGTCTGAAGATACTTCACGGATATCCTCAAGGGAATACCTGAATCGATTTCCATTGTTATCGGAACGATTTATTATCCCCTGTTTATCAATCTGCACATCAGACTGATAAAGCGACCTTTTTAGTATCTCTTTCAATTCTGACAATTTCTCGTCTTTTGTCTGACCTTGCATGATCGCGGGAAAAGAGATAAGCATCACCAGAAAAATCCATTTTACGCATTTCATAACATACTATTTTAATTGGTTGAACATTCAATCACTTTCCCATTTTCGTCGGTAACCGTCGTTATAATCATGTTTTCCTGCCAGGCGGTATTGGCGTCCACGCTGTTGCAGAGTTCATATTTCATTATCGCTTCCTGCGTCGGGTTAAATTGCTTTTCCGTTTTTTGAGGCCAGAATTGCCAGCAAACGATGATGGGGATTAAAACGGCGGCTATTTTCAGCCAAATGGATATTGAGCTGTAGTGCTTTTTAACCGGAGCTTTATTTTCGGGGAAATTAAACACGGGAATCTGCTCCGGCTTTACTGTGGTAAAGTTTATCATTTCAGAAATCCGCAGAGAGTTTCGCATCTGCTCTTCATAATGCCGTTGGCAGTCGGGGCAATGAGACAGATGCTCCTCACATACAGCCATCTGTTTCTCCTTCATTTCACCGTCAATCAGCAATTGTATCTGTTCATTTGTTAAGCATTGCATCGTATTGTCTTTTCAATAATGGTTTAAGTTTGTCAAGCGTCCTCGACAGGGTTTTCCCTACGGAAGTAAATTTCACGCCGCTGATCTCTGCAATCTCCTTGTAGGAAAGCCCTTCCGAATAGAGTATAATTATCATGCGTTCGTGTTCTTCAAGCCGGGCTAAAGCTTGTCGGATGACTGACTTTTGTTCGTCCTCTTCATACTTTTGCATCACACATTCATTATCACACAGGGCATATACTGAAGCGTCATCAATAGAATAGGTCTCCTGTCTCCTGCCTACGATATTTACGCATTGATTAGAAGCTACCTTATAAAGCCAGGTTTTCGGATAATCCATCGTTCGTTTTGCCTGCATTTCCAGAAACAGTTTCATAAAAACCTCCTGTACAACGTCTTCTATCTCCTGCCGATCAGAGATAAACTTCGATACCAGACGAAAAATCATGGTATAGTGTTGTCGGTATATATCGTCAAACTGTTTCAAACTAAGGCGGTTTACTATATTGACACGAAGCTATCCAATTTTGTGACACCGAGGTCTATTTTTTTATCGGATAAGTACTAAAACAACAATTTTCGTTAGTACAAAAGACAGTCAGAATGCAATATTCTTGTGAATATACAGATAGCTTGCTCCGTTGATGCTCTACTGTTGTTCCGCTGTTGATAAACCTATATTCCATAGTCATCCCATATATATTTCATACATATCCCATACTTATACCATACATAAAAAGGTATGGGTTATCTATTGAACAACTATAATTTGAGATTGGGAGGCTAATTGATTATTAGCATAACAATAACGGAGCAACTATGTAACAAGAGCGGAGCAAGCCTGAACCGGCTTCAAAATAAAAAAGGAACCTCAGCATCGCAAAGATTCCTTTTTTATCTATTTAGTCAAACAGACTCAACTGCCGTTCCAGCAACTGAAAGGTCTGACGGTGATAAGGAGTTGCGCCATGTTCGGCAATGGCCTTACGATGCGCTTTGGTGGGATATCCCTTATTCTTATCCCAGGCATATTGTGGAAATTCTTCGTGCAGTTGCATCATGTAGTCGTCCCGGTAGGTTTTGGCTAAAACCGAAGCTGCAGCAATGGAGAGCATTTTCCCATCTCCTTTTACGATACAGGTGTGAGAGATTTCCGGATAAGCCTTAAAGCGGTTACCATCTATCAGCAAGTGCTCCGGACGCACCCTGAGCTGCTCCACCGCCCGGTGCATGGCCAGAAACGAGGCATTCAGGATATTAATCTCATCAATCTCCTGAGGAGAAACTATCCCCACTGCCCAGGATATAGCCTCCCGTTCAATCAACGGACGAAGTTCGTAACGCATCTTCTCTGTCAGCTTTTTGGAGTCATTAAGAGCCTCACAGTGAAAACCTTCCGGCAAAATCACAGCAGCGGCAAAGACAGCTCCGGCCAGACATCCGCGTCCGGCTTCGTCACATCCGGCTTCAATCCGGCCTTTTTCTAAATAGGGCAGCAACATATCGTGTAAGGTATAAAATGAGTGAAATCGAAAGCGAAAGTACTATATTTTGAAAAAATATTCACGCTAACGACAATCACAATCGGATATAATGTATAATTTTGCAGTCCCAATCGAATAAATATACGCTATGAGTATCAAATCAGAAAGATTAAATGTCATGCGACGCCTGGTTGCCCAACATGAAATCGAAAACCAGGATATGCTGCTTGCCCTTCTGCGCGAAGAGGGCTATGAAGTAACTCAGGCAACCTTATCCCGCGACCTGAAACAACTGAAAATCAGCAAGAATCCGAACTATGCAGGAATTTATGTATATATGCTACCCAACAACATCCGGACCATTGACATGCCCCAACGGCAGACGATAAATTATGAATTCATGGCTGAAGGATTTTTATCGATCGAATTTTCGGGTCAATTGGCCGTGATGAAGACACGTCCGGGACATGCCAGCGCCATCGCTTACGAAATCGACACCAAAGCGCCGCATATTATCCTGGGGACAGTAGCCGGTGATGATACCATCCTGATTGTTCCGCGGGAAAATATCTCCCGACGACAGATCATGGAGACTTTGGGTATGTTTATCCCCAACTTGAAATAAGACATTTTATTAACCACAGACCCACGGAGATTTTTCACAGGAGCTTCCCTGCGTTAAAGATCCCTCGTGCTTCATTATGGTTTCTAACTAGAATACAGGTAAAAAAAGAAATGAGCCAAATGATTAAAGTAATGGTGGCAAGCGAGAGCCACATTCCGTACGTACAGATTATCCTGGACACAATTGAAGCGGCTGCGAAAGTACGCGGAACTGGTATCGCACGAAGAACCAACGAATATATTGAACAAAAAATGCGCGAAGGCAAAGCCATCATCGCGCTGGCCGGAGAAGAAATGGAATTTGCTGGATTCTGCTACATCGAAACGTGGGGTAACAAACAGTTTGTGGCAAACTCAGGATTGATCGTGGTGGACAAGTTCCGCGGTAAAGGCCTGGCTAAAGCCATTAAGAAAAGAGCGTTCGACCTGAGTCGTGAAAAATATCCGAATTCCAAAATATTCGGTCTGACCACTGGTGTGGCTGTAATGAAAATCAATACCGAACTGGGCTACCGTCCTGTTCCCTATTCCGAACTTACCGATGATGAATCCTTCTGGAAAGGTTGCCAGAGCTGCGTAAACTACCCGATTCTGGAGAGCAAAAACCGCCGCTTCTGTATGTGTACCGGAATGCTTTTCGATCCGAATGACCTGAAGAAAAAGGATATTCTGGACGATATTGATAAAGACATTATAATCGAATAATAATCACAACATCACTATAGTATGAAAGAAAAAGTATTATTGGCGTTTAGCGGCGGGCTTGACACTTCATTCTGCGCTAAATATCTGACTGAAGAAAAAGGGTACGAACTTTATACAGCGATTGCCAATACCGGAGGGTTCAGCGCTGAAGAGTTGAAAGCAGTAGAAGAGCGCGCTTACAAACTCGGCGCTACCAAACACTTTACGCTTGACGTTACTGAGGAGTATTACGAAAAAAGCATCAAATACATGGTGTATGGTAACGTATTACGCAACGGCACTTACCCTATCTCGGTAAGTTCGGAGCGTATCTTCCAGGCGATTGCCATTATCAACTGTGCTAAAGAAATCGGTGCGGACTATGTAGCTCACGGTTCTACCGGAGCAGGTAACGACCAGGTTCGTTTTGACCTGACTTTCGAAGTTTTGGCTCCGAATATCAAAATCCTGACTCCGACCCGCGATATGGTGTTAACCCGTGAATACGAAATCAACTACCTGAAAGATCACGGTTACGAAGCGGATTTCAAAAAGATGGAATACTCTATCAACAAAGGTCTCTGGGGAACCAGCATCGGTGGTAAAGAGACTTTGAAATCTGACCAGACTCTTCCTGAAGAAGCTTATCCTTCACAAATGACCGCTACCGGCACCGAAACACTGACTATCGAATTCGAAAAAGGTGAAATCGCAGCTGTTAACGGCGAGAAATTTGAGAACAAAGTTTCAGCAATCCAGAAAATCGAAGAGATTGCTGCAAAATACGCTATTGGCCGTGACATGCACATCGGCGATACCATCATCGGTATCAAAGGCCGTGTAGGTTTCGAAGCTGCTGCGCCGATGATTATTATCAATGCACACAAAATGCTGGAAAAACATACCCTGACCAAATGGCAGCAATACTGGAAAGACCAGTTGGGCAACTGGTACGGTATGTTCCTTCACGAATCACAATACCTGGAGCCGGTAATGCGCGACATGGAAGCATTCCTGCAAAGCTCTCAGGAAAATGTAACCGGAAAAGTAATCGTTAATCTGGCTCCATATCGTTACGTTTTGGTAGGTGTGGATAGCCCATTTGATTTAATGAAAACCGATTTCGGTGAATATGGTGAGGTAAACAAAGCCTGGACAGCAGACGACGTAAAAGGATTTACCAAAATCCTGGGCAATCAAATGAAGATATACCACAACGTTCAAAAAAGAAACGGCAAGGAATAGTCTGAATTTATCTTGTTTGAATAAGACACAAAGGTTGATTTAGTTGCAGATTACCACGAAGAAATCTATTGAGGAAATATCCTCAAATATTTGTGGAATTCTCTACATAGAAAATCACGCCACGAATTAACTTCGTTGATCTACGATTCACGAATGAAAGAATTCGATTTAATTCAATCGAATCACACCAATCTTTTTCATGTCAGAAAAAGAGAGAAGTTACCCTTTTTATTCGTGGATTCGTGGCAAAAAACAAACCTTTGGAAAAATATAATCCGATTAAGTTTGAGAGAGAAAAGACTTCAACGTGAGCGGAAGACCATCGAAAAGATGATGCATATCTTTTGCCGGTCAAAGCATAATCACGGAAAACAACTTTGCGAAAAGTGTCAGAAACAGTTAGAATACGCATTTCAGCGGATTGACCATTGCCCGTTTAAAGAGAAAAAACCGGCTTGTAAAAAATGTAATATACATTGTTACAAACCGGATATGGCAAAAATCACTCGTGAGGTCATGCGTTTCTCAGGACCACGGATGCTTTTTCACCATCCGATACTGGCAACGTGGCACATTTTTGATTTAATGCGTTTTTGAATCGTTGAAACTCATTCTCCTTAATGCAAAAATAAAATGATAAAAACCGGAATCATAGGCGGTGCGGGCTATACGGCCGGCGAACTGCTGAGACTTTTAATCAACCACCCCGAGGTGGAAATCGTATTCGTAAACAGTAGCAGTAACGCCGGGAACAAAATCACGGACGTCCACTCGGGACTGTACGGAGAAACTGATTTGGAATTTACCGACCAGATGCTCTTTGATAAAATCGACGTGCTATTCCTTTGCATGGGGCACGGCGACAGTCAGAAGTTTATGGAAACGAACGGGGCTGAACTGCCTGCATCGTTGAAAATCATTGACCTTGCAAATGACTTCCGCCTCAAAGCTGACGGCAATAAATTCATCTACGGTCTGCCTGAACTGAACCGCGAAGAGATTAAAAAAAGCCAGTACGTAGCTAATCCGGGCTGCTTTGCGACTTGTATCCAGCTGGCATTGTTGCCATTGGCTAAAAACGGTTTACTGAAAGGAGAAGTACACGTCAATGCCATTACCGGCTCTACCGGCGCTGGGGTGAAACCGGGGGCTACCAGCCACTTCAGCTGGAGAAACAACAACATCTCCATCTACAAACCGTTCAAACACCAGCATTTGCCTGAAATCAAGCAATCGTTGGCTCAGCTGCAGGCGGGTTACGATGGCGTGATTAACTTCATTCCGGTGCGTGGTGACTTTCCACGCGGAATTTTCGCATCTATCTATCTGGATTGCGAACTTGAAGTAGCTGATGTAATACGCATGTATGAAGAGTTTTATGCGGGTCAGTCTTTTACCTTTGTGGCAAACAAAACCATCGATCTGAAACAGGTGGTGAATACCAACAAAGGCATCGTTCAGGTAGAAAAATACGGCAACAAGCTGCTCGTTACTTCCATTATCGACAATCTGCTGAAAGGTGCATCGGGACAAGCGGTTCACAACATGAACCTGATGTTTGGCCTGGATGAAAAAGCAGGTCTGCACTTGAAACCGAGTGCGTTTTAAATAAGTTTCAAGGGAACTTAGACCTGACAGGTTTTGAAAACCTGTCAGGTCTAGTTTGCCGATGAAACAAGTTCAGCTAAAAATAACACAACCTAATTTATACGGAACGCCTCAAAACGTAAAACGTATAACCTAAAACCTAAAACGTAAAATGAAACTATTCGACGTATATCCGCTCTTCAATATTACCATTGAAAAAGGAAGCGGATGCCAGGTTTACGATAACGAGGGTAATGAATACCTCGACCTTTACGGCGGACATGCCGTAATTTCGGTGGGTCACACTCATCCGAAATATGTAAAAGCCATCAGCGAGCAATCTGCCAAACTGGGCTTTTACTCAAACTCTGTTCAGAATCCGCTGCAAGTGGAGCTGGCAGAGAAACTGGGCAAACTTTCAGGTTGCGAAGAGTACAGCCTTTTCCTGATTAACTCAGGAGCAGAGGCGAATGAAAACGCACTAAAACTGGCTTCTTTCCATACCGGCCGCACACGCGTGATTTCATTTGAAAAGAGCTTTCACGGAAGAACTTCGGCTGCTGTAAAAGTGACTGACAATCCCAAAATCGTTGCTCCGATTAATGACAATATTCCAGTGACTTTCCTGCCGTGGAACGACTTCGACGCCGTAGAGTCGGAACTTGAAAAAGGGGACGTTTGCGCCGTGATTATTGAAGGTATTCAGGGAATTGGTGGTATTAAAGTACCTGACTACGGCTTCCTGCAACAGCTTCGTGAGCTTTGTACCAAAACCGGCACAATCCTGATTCTGGATGAAATCCAATCCGGTTACGGTCGTAGCGGTAAATTCTTTGCTTACCAGTATGCCGGTATCAAACCGGACATCATCACCGTGGCAAAAGGGATGGGCAACGGATTTCCAATCGGAGGTGTGTTAATTAGCCCGATGTTTACCGCTGTTCACGGACAGCTGGGAACTACCTTCGGAGGGAACCACCTGGCATGTGCGGCTGCTATCTCTGTCATTGATATTATGGAAGACGAAAAACTGATTGATAATGCGTTGGAAGTGGGTGAATACCTGATGGCCAAACTGAAAAAATTCCCGCAAATCAAGGACGTTCGTGGTCTCGGTTTGATGATTGGATTGGAGTTTGAGCAACCGGTAAAGGAAATCCGCAGCAAGCTATTGTTTGAGCAGAAGGTATTTACCGGCGTTACCGGTACCAACGTAATCCGTCTGTTGCCGCCGCTTTGTCTGACCAAAGCGCAGGCAGATATCTTCCTGGAACGTTTTGCCCGTTGCATTTGATTTTCAGCAAAAAGACATCGCATAAACAGATAGTGAGTCAATCCGATTGGCTCACTATTTTTATATTTGCAAAAAGAAGAGATATAAGCTCATGAAAAAACTTCGCATTGCCCTGAAAAATTTCATGCATTCGATATACGAAAACCGCCAGAAAGGTACGATTATCATTGTCGGCATCTCAATTTCCCTGGTGAGCATTTTCCTCTATTTTTCAAGGAAACTCGTTGACGAACTCGCTCATGAAGAGCGTAATAAAGTGGAAATATGGGCCGAAGCCATGCGCATTCTTTCCAGTGATTCCAATGAAGGTGATATTCCGCTGATTCTAAAAGTGCTTCAGAGTAACCGCACTATCCCTGTCGTTCTGATTGATGAAAAGGATAATGTGATTACCTACAAAAATATCGACATTCCCACCAAAGACTCTGCTGCATTTATGAAGAAGGAGGTGCAACGGTTAAAGGCTCAGGACAACAAAATCATTATCAACCTGAGCGAAGCGAACTACCAGTACCTTTACTACGATGATTCCATTTTGCTGAAGAAACTGAATTACTACCCCTTTGTCCAGCTTCTGGTGATGACTATATTCCTGCTGGTGGTCTATTTTGCCGTGCGGAGTGCCAAGCGGGCCGAACAGAATCAACTCTGGGTGGGGCTATCCAAAGAGACCGCCCACCAACTGGGCACCCCGATTTCATCCCTCATGGCCTGGACCGAATTTTTACGCATGAAGAATGTAGATGAGAATCTGCTTCAGGATATGAGCAAAGACGTGAACCGGCTCAAAATCATAGCCGACCGTTTTTCCAAAATCGGTTCCAAACCGGAAATCATCCCGGTGGATATTGTCCCTACATTGCAGAATGCGACCAACTACATCAACAAGCGCACCTCAGCTAAGGTTAAAATTGAAACCTTCCTGCCCAATGAACCTATTCCGGTCTGCCTCTGTGTTCCTCTTTTCGAGTGGGTCGTGGAGAATCTTTGCAAAAATGCAATCGACGCGATGGATGGTGTGGGATATATTTCCATCACAATGAAAACCAATGCCGAAGGAATGGTAATCATTGACGTTTCCGATACCGGAAAAGGAATCCCGAAATCAAAGTTCAAAACTATCTTCCGCCCCGGATTTACCACAAAAGCCAGAGGATGGGGACTTGGACTCACTTTGGTGAAAAGAATTATTGAAGAATATCACGAAGGAAAAATCTACGTGAAATCCTCTGAAATCAATAAAGGGACCACTTTTCGCATCGAGTTAAAAGCTGCAAACTGAGGCATTTCCTCCAAAAAATAAAAGCGAGGGTATTGTAAATCAGTTTTTTTTCGTACTTTTGCGCAGTTTTACCAGTAGAAGCTTTGGGAAAGTTTAACGCATACAACATATCGCTCAAGGGCAACCAGGCAGATGTTCGAACATTCGAATTTCACCTGGACAACGAGTTCTTTAAGAACATCGATGGCAATGAGGTGCAGAAAGGCAAAGTCAATGTCGAGCTGACGGTGAAGAAATCGGCATACCAGCATGAATTCAAATTCGAGATTAACGGTGTGGCTTTCGTTCCCTGTGACCGATGTCTTGATGATGTGGAGATCCCCATTGAAACGGAAGAGAAGCTGTTTGTCAAATTGGGCAAAGAGTATTCCGAAGAAAGCGACAACCTGATTGTCATCCCCGAAGATGAGGGAGAAATCAATGTTGCCTGGTTTTTGTACGAATTCATCGCGCTTGCAATCCCGATGAAGCATGTACATGCTCCGGGAAAATGCAACAAAACTATGTCTTCAAAATTGAAGAAACACTCTACCAGAAGTAGTGAAGATGACGAAGATAGCGTCGAATACGAAACTGAAGAGATTGAAACCGAAGACAATACAATAGAAACCGACCCGCGATGGGACGAACTCAAGAAATTTACGGATAATAATTAAAACGTTTTATTAAAATGGCACATCCTAAGAGAAAACAATCGAAAACAAGAACAGCGAAAAGAAGAACGCACGACAAAGCTATCGCTCCTACAATGGCAGTATGTCCTAACTGTGGCGCATGGCACCTATACCACACAGTATGTGGTGAATGTGGATACTACAGAGGAAAATTAGCTATCGAAAAAGAAGCTGCTGTATAATCACAAAAAAGATTTGAGCTTAATCAAATTATAGCCCTAAAAGAGACTATTTTTTAGGGCATTTTTTTTAATGCTATTTCCTCTGATACAATGAAAGAACTTAATGCTGTAATCACAGGTGTCGGCTCATACGTACCTGATTACATTCTTGATAACGAAGAACTTGCCAAAATGGTAGATACCACTGATGAGTGGATCATGACCCGCATCGGTATCAAAGAGCGCAGAATCCTCAAAGAAGAAGGTGCCGGCTCATCTTACATGGGTGCCCGCGCAGTAAAACAACTGCTCGAAAAAACCGCTACCAAACCCGAAGAAGTAGAACTTATCATTTGTGCAACTTCTACCCCTGACCATATTTTCCCTTCAACAGCATCGATTATCGGTGAGCAAAACGGCATCAAAAACGCATTTGCATACGACTTATCAGCAGCTTGTTCTGGCTTCCTGTTTGCACTGGAGACTGCAACGGCATTTATTAAGTCCGGAAAATATAAAAAAATCATTGTGGTGGCGGCTGAAAAAATGTCATCCATTACTAACTATACCGACCGTACTACCTGTCCGCTTTTCGGAGATGCTTCTGCGGCTGTATTGTTAGAACCGACTGAAGAGAAAATCGGTGTAATGGATGCAATCCTCAAAACTGACGGTATCGGATATTCTAACCTGCAAATGAAAGCGGGTGGATCGGTTCGTCCTGCTGACCACGAAACCGTTGACCAGCACATGCACACTGTTTACCAGGAAGGTCAGGTCGTATTCAAACATGCCGTATCGAATATGTCAGATGTTTCTGCCGAAATCATGGAGAAAAACAACCTGACTCACGAAGATATCGCATGGTTCGTACCTCACCAGGCTAACCTCCGTATCATCGATGCGGCTGCCAACCGCATGGGATTGTCAAAAGACAAGGTAATGATAAACATCCAGAAATATGGAAATACCAGCGCTGCGACTCTTCCTCTCTGCTTGTCAGAATGGGAACCACAACTGAAAAAAGGTGACAACATCATCCTCTCAGCATTCGGAGCCGGATTTACCTGGGGTGCAGTCTACCTCAAATGGGGATACGACGGTAAATAAGATTAAATACCAATCCATATACTCAAAAACGCATCTTTATAAAGGTGCGTTTTTTTGCTTTTGATACGTATCTTTGTATCCCAAATCGAACACTTAACATCCTGTAATCAACAACTTATGCACAAAGCAGGTTTTGTAAATATCGTAGGAAACCCCAATGTGGGCAAGTCCACACTGATGAACGCCCTTGTCGGCGAACGCATCTCTATTATCACCTCAAAGGCGCAAACAACGCGTCACCGCATCATGGGTATTGTCAATACCGAAGAGATGCAAATCGTTTATTCCGATACCCCGGGAGTATTAGAACCCAACTACAAGCTTCAGGAATCGATGCTGAACTTTTCCACTTCGGCACTGGTGGACGCTGACGTATTGCTTTACGTCACCGACACGGTGGAGAAAGTGACTAAAAACGAATCGTTCCTGAAAAAGGTAAATGGAGTGGAAGTTCCTGTACTTTTGCTCATCAACAAAATCGACCTAACTACCCAGGAAAAACTGGAGCAGCAGGTAGAGCAACTGAGATCCCTATTCCCGAAAGCGGAAATCATACCAATCTCTGCCAAAGAGAAATTCAATACGGCATACCTATTGAAACGTATTCAGGAGTTGCTGCCTGAGTCTCCTCCCTTCTTCGATAAAGATGCGATGACCGACAAGCCGGCCCGTTTCTTCGTTACCGAGATTATCCGTGAGAAGATTCTTCTTTACTACAAAGAGGAAATTCCTTACGCGGTAGAAGTCGTAGTTGAGCAATTCAAGGAAGATGACAAATTGATCCGCATTGGTGCTGTCATTAACGTGGAACGCGACAGCCAGAAAGGGATTATCATCGGTAAAGGTGGGAAATCACTTAAAGGTGTGGGAATGGAAGCCCGTAAGGATATCGAAGCCTTCTTTGGCAAGAAAGTATTCCTCGAGCTCTATGTTAAAGTCGAGAAAGACTGGAGAAACAAGGATCGCGCACTGCGCAACTTTGGTTATGACCTGAAATAATTATCCCCGAAATATCCTTCAAAACCGTAAAGCCAGCCGCTTTGCGGTTTTTTTATTCTACAAATTCAACACAAATCAGTCTTTCTATACTTCCGGGGCAACAAACATTCAACTCCTATTGTTACATTAGCGATAAAATGAACAGATACTACATCAATAGGATATTTCTATGCTAGGATTTTTCAAAGACTTAAAACGCAAAGACCATAAGCCCATCAGCTTTGAGGTCTTCAAATACATCGGGCCGGGATTGCTGGTAACCGTCGGATTTATCGATCCGGGTAACTGGGCATCGAATCTGGCCGCCGGAGCGGAATACGGATATACTTTACTCTGGATGGTGACATTGTCCACCATCATGCTCATCGTGCTCCAGCACAACGTGGCGCACTTAGGGATAGCGACCGGTCTCTGCCTGAGTGAAGCGGCCAATAAATATCTGCCCCGGGTGGTCTCCCGCCCGATAATCGGTTCCGCTATTCTTGCCTCCATATCCACCTCTCTCGCGGAAATACTTGGGGGAGCCATCGCATTGAAGATGCTGTTTCATATTCCCATAAAAATCGGAGCGGTAATCGTTGTGGTTACCATTCTGGCTATTGTATTATCAAATAGCTACCGGAAACTGGAACGCTGGATTGTCGGATTCGTTTCTCTCATCGGCTTGTCTTTTATTTATGAGCTTGCCATTGCAGATATCAGTTGGCACGAAGCGGCCATTGGATGGGTAAAACCGGAAATTCCAGATGGAGCCATGGTGATTGTGATGAGCGTATTGGGCGCTGTGGTCATGCCGCACAACCTTTTCCTGCACTCCGAAATTATCCAGAGCCGCCATTGGAATCTGGAAGATGACGCTGTCATTCGCAAACAACTGAAGTATGAATTTTACGACACCTTGCTTTCGATGATTGTGGGATGGGCGATCAATAGCTCGATGATTATCATGGCAGCGGCGGTATTTTTCAAGAATCATGTGCATGCCTCTGAACTTCAGCAGGCCCGGGATATGCTTGTCCCGTTGTTGGGGAATGCGGCGGCGGTGATTTTTGCCCTGGCCTTGCTTTTATCGGGGATATCATCCACGATTACTTCAGCCATGGCGGGCGGCTCTATCTTTGCCGGATTGTACGGGGAACCTATTGACCTGAAAGATAACCACAGCCGGATGGGGGTTTATATTTCATTGTTTACGGCATTGCTTATTATATTCTTCATCGGTGATCCGTTTAAAGGTCTGATATACTCGCAAATGGCGCTCAGTATCCAACTTCCGTTTACCATTTTCCTGCAAATCTACCTGACCTCGTCGAAGAAGGTGATGGGACAATACGCCAACGGCACATATCTGAAGTTTGTACTCCTGACCATCGCAGCCATCGTTACCTATTTGAACATTAGATTGTTAATTACGCTGTTTAATTGACCGAAACAGCATGCTCTTTTATGATGGATTAAGTCCGTAAGCTTTTGATTTAGTTTTATTTATCCAAAGTAAAGTCGTATCTTTGCGGGCTGAAAAATCCCGTCTGAGGATTTTTTAGCCTGCATTTTGATTCATTCATAAGGAAATTATTTGCTACATGGGAAATATAGCTGCAATTGTTGGACGCCCCAACGTGGGAAAATCGACGCTGTTTAACCGCCTGACAGAGAGTCGCCAGGCCATCGTAAATGAACAAGCCGGAACTACCCGCGACCGCCAATACGGTAAGGTTGAATGGGGTGGTCAGGAATTTTCAATCATTGACACCGGCGGTTGGGTGGTTAACTCGGATGACGTATTCGAAGAGGAGATCAACAAACAGGTGGGCATCGCTATGGAAGAGGCCGACGTGATTCTTTTCGTAGTTGATGTAATCAGCGGTATTACCGATCTCGATGAGCATGTGGCTAAGATCCTTCGCCGTACTGATAAACCGGTGATTCTGGTTGCCAATAAAGTGGATATCCACGAATTGCAATACCAGGCTGCCGAGTTCTACGGACTTGGGCTGGGTGATCCGATTATTCTTTCGGCTATCAACGGATTGGGAACCGGAGACTTTCTGGATTTGGTGATTTCGAAATTCACCAAGAAACCGGAAGAAGAGCCGATGGAGGTATTGCCCCGTTTTGCAATCGTAGGCCGTCCGAACGCAGGTAAATCTTCTATCGTGAATGCTTTCATGGATGAAGACCGCAACATCGTAACCGACATTGCCGGTACTACCCGCGACTCTATTTATACCCGTTATTCTAAATACGGATTCGACTTCTATCTCGTGGATACAGCAGGTATCCGCAAAAAAGGTAAAGTAACTGAGGACCTCGAATATTACTCGGTAATCCGCTCTATCCGCGCCATCGAAAACTCAGACGTATGTGTCCTGATGATCGACGCAACCCGCGGTATCGAAGGACAGGATATGAACATCTTCTCCCTGATTCAGAAAAACAAAAAGGGTCTGGTGGTTTGTATCAACAAATGGGACCTGGTAGAAGACAAATCACAGCAGGCGATCAAGACTTTCGAGAACGCGATCCGCGAACGTCTGGCTCCGTTTGTTGACTTCCCGATCATCTTTACCTCTGCAACAACCAAACAACGTATCTTCAAGGTACTGGAAACAGCCGTAGAAGTTTATCAGACCCGTCACAATAAAGTGAAGACCAGCGAGCTGAATGAGGTGTTGCTCCCGATCATCGAGAACTACCCACCACCGGCTCACAAAGGCAAATATGTGAAGATTAAATACGTAACGCAGTTGCCAAACACTTATGTGCCAAGTTTCGTATTCTTTGCCAACCTGCCGCAATGGGTGAAAGAGCCGTACCGCCGTTTCCTCGAAAACAAGATTCGCCAGTACTGGAACTTTACCGGAACTCCGATTAATATCTTTATCCGCGAAAAGTAAACGATATTTACTATATAAAAAGCGACCAATTGCCGAGAGGGCAGTTGGTCGTTTTTCATATATATCCGGATGTGATAATTGGCGATATCTGTATATTTTTGAGGTAAATCCCGCTTCTATGAAGCTACTCCTCTCAAAACTGCATGTAGCATACTCTTGAGAACGGCTTCAGTACTTCCACCCGCCTGTATCTTGACATTAATTAACCACCAAACAAATATATTGCTACAAATTTATTACATACCTTTGCGAAGCAATTGGATACACAAACAAAAAACACGATAACCTAAACCCTGCCTTTTAATAGGCAGACATACTATTGGGCGGTATTTTATTATTTTCAAAATAGAGATGAGAGGTATTTTATTATTTGCGCTTTACATGACAGCGTTACAAGCCTATCCCGGCAAACCGGTTGTTAACAGAATTCTTGAAAAGAAAAGAGGGAAACAAAGTTTATTCTCAAAAATGGAGTATAAAATCGTCTATTACACCGAAGACGGGAAGCACATTGCGTCTATCCCCAAAGAGCAATATCAAAAGGCGAAAGTTGGAGACACTATTGTCTGTACTTTGGCCTACCGACCAAGATAAATGGGTATTTATCCCGTTCACCTTTAACATACTAGCCCCGGGGCGTACTGCCCGCAATTTTTCGCGGCTGGTGTTAGTAGCTAAAAAAGCGGCTTCAGGTAGAAACCCGAAGCCGTTTTCGTATTCAATAATTTGCAAATCACAAATGCTATAACCTGACGCCACTTAAGCGCACCGCTCTCCAACCTCTCCTTCCGTAAGTTACTTCGAGACAGGTGTTCGCAGATGAGCGACAACCATTCCCCGCTAAATATTGCTCATTTTCTACCAAATATTCCACAAGTTCATGGGTTGTCGATATTATTTTTGCATCATAGAAATATTGAATCCCTTTATAACCTATGAGAAAATCATCAAAACTATTTTGTACAATTGTTGCCGCACTATTCGTCGTGGGTGCATTTGCCCAAACTCAGAAAGTAGATAAATATCAGCCCTGGTCTGTCCGTATGACAAAGTCGGATATTATCCGCAATCCCAAAGCCTGGATGCTCGACTTCACTAAAGAGTTGAAGTGGAACTATTGCCAGGGATTGGGTTGTCAGGCATTCCTCGATGTGTATGACCGATACGGAGATAAAAGCCTTTACAACTACGTAAAAGCCTATACCGACACCATCATTGATAAAGACGGAAAAATCCTGACATACAATAAAAACAACTATTCACTCGATATGGTCAATCCGGGTAAAATCCTCTTCCGGATGTATGCCCGCACCGGCGATAAACGCCTGAAGAATGCGCTAGACTCGTTGTACGCTCAGTTGAAAACTCATCCGCGCACCCCACAAGGCGGATTCTGGCACAAGAAAGTTTATCCAAACCAAATGTGGCTGGACGGGCTTTACATGGGCGCACCTTTCTATGCTGAATACAACAAGACCTTTAATCATCCCAAAGCACAGGCTGATGTGGTGAAACAGTTCCTGCTCGTTGCCAAACATACTTATGATCCTAAAACCGGACTCTTCCGCCACGCGTGGGATGCCAGCAAGGCAATGCCCTGGGCTGACAAGACAACCGGACAGGCGCCTCACGTATGGGGACGTGCGATGGGATGGTATATGATGGCCATCGTGGATGCACTTGACTTCCTTCCGAAGAACCAACCAGGCAGAGACTCTATGATTGTCATCCTGCAAAACGGTGCAAAATCATTACTGAAATATCAGGATAAAACCACCGGAGCCTGGTACCAGGTGCTTGATATGCCCGACCGCGCAGGCAATTACCAGGAAGCGACCTGCACCTCAATGTTTGCCTATGCCATGTTGAAAGGCGTGCGCAAAGGATATCTTCCCGTTCAATACCGCGCTGTGGCACTCAAAGCCTACAACGGACTGATCAAGAACTTCATCAAGGTAGATGATAACGGGATTGTTTCACTGACCCGTTGCTGCGGTGTAGCCGGATTAGGTGGAAATCCTTACCGTGACGGTTCGTTTGATTACTACGTACACGAATTGATTCGCGATAATGACCCGAAAGGTGTGGGCCCCTTCATCATGGCCAGCCTTGAGGTGGAAAGCCTCAACAAAAACAAGAAATAATCTCACTATTCATACCCAGGATTATCTGAATAACTTCAGCTTTTCCAAAGTTCTAAACTTTGGAAAAGCTTTCTTCCTCTCTTCTCTTCACCTTTCTTCTACTAACGATAAACACATCTGAAATGAAACTACAATCCATTAAAACTGCAGTATTGGGTATTTCGCTCCTGTTGGGAGGAAATGCGATTGCGCAGAAAAAGGTTACGGCTTTTCCCGGAGCGGAAGGCTTTGGTAAATATACCACAGGCGGACGTGGCGGCAAGGCAGTCTATGTCACCAATCTGGACGACGATGGCCCGGGCTCACTTCGCCAGGCGCTAAAAACAAAAGGTCCGCACACGGTTCTATTCAAGGTATCGGGTACCATTTACCTGAAAACAAAACTCAATATCAGCAGCGGAGATGTGACCATCGCCGGACAATCGGCTCCGGGTGACGGTATCTGTATCGCTGGCGCACCTACTTCCATCAGTGCTGACAATGTCATTGTCCGTTACCTGCGCTTCCGTATGGGTGATTTGAATGCCATAGAGGATGATGCTTTCGGAGGCCGTTTTCACAAAAATATCATCATCGACCATTGCTCGATGAGCTGGAGTACAGATGAATGCGGCTCATTTTATGGTAATGAAAACTTTACACTACAATGGAGCATCCTCTCCGAAAGCCTGAAGATGAGTGTCCATCACAAAGGCGCGCACGGTTATGGCGGTATCTGGGGTGGAAAGAATGCAACTTTTCACCACAATCTGCTGGCACACCACGATAGCCGCAATCCGCGACTCGATCACCCGGGCATTACGCAAATCACCGGCATTACAGACCTGCGCAACAATGTCATCTACAACTGGGGAGGAAACAGTACTTATGGTGGTGAGACTCACGTAGCCAATGTAGTCAACAACTACTACAAACCCGGACCCGCTACTCCGGATAGCCGTAAGAAGTACTTCTTCAATCCTTCGAATGAGACCGGTGGTAAGGCAACTGGCTTTGGAAAATTCTATGTTTCGGGAAATATTCTGGAAGGGAATAACGCCATCAATCAGGATAACCACAAAGGCATAAAACCTCAATCACCCGTCAGCCTTGACTCTATCCTGTTTACCAAACCGCTGGATAATGCCGGTATAAAAACCGAAACGGCTCAGCAAGCCTTCGAATCGGTTCTGAAGAGTGCGGGGGCGAATCTGCACCGGGATCCGGTAGATGCCCGTGTCGTGGATGAAGTGCGTACAGGCAAGGCTCCTTTCGGAACTAACGGACATATCAATTCACAAAAAGATGTGGGCGGATGGCCGGAACTGAAAAGCACGGCAGCTCCTATTGACAGTGACAACGACGGCATGCCAGACAGTTGGGAAATCAAAAATAAGCTCAATCCGAAAGATCCGTCAGATGGAGCAAAATCAAGTCTTGACAAACAATATACAAACCTTGAGGTTTACCTCAATTCTCTGGTTAAATAACATTCCCAAAACAAAATCACCTGCTTCGATGAAGCAGGTGATTTTGTTTTACAACGATTGTTTTGCCTTTTCGGCAATCAGTTTCCGGGCTTCCTCAATAATGGTATCCAGTCCTTTCAGTGTATCGCTTCTTTTTATCTGCACATTTACGTCAGGATCAATTCCAAACTCTGTCTGTGTTTTATCCGCATCATACATCGGGGAAGCAGAGAAACGGATGGACCATCCATTGGGCAGTTCAGAGTGGAAAGGCAGACCGCTGCCCCCTCCTGTACGATCACCCATGATGGTTACGTTGGGGAGTTGCTTCATTACACTGATGAAGTCATTCGCTGCACTGTAACATTGCCGGTTTGTCAATACAATAACCGGCTTCTGGTATCGCAAGCGTGTAGTTGCATCGAGGTATTTGGGAAACAGAGGAGAAAAGTCGTCGTGACCTTTTCCGGTTTTGTGGGAGATATAACCGACCAGTTTCCGTTCATTGATAAATCGGGAAGCAATCACATTGACATTCGTCAAATCACCTCCCCCATTATTCCGCACATCAATAATAATCCCGTTACAGATGCTGAATTTAGAGATTATCTGATCCAGATTCCCTTCACCCACCGCATCGGCAAAACTCTCATAATACATGTACCCGACATTGTCATCGAGCACTTTGTAATCAATCCCCGAGGCTATCTTATAGTCGGTTCCCAGATAATTATTCTTGACAATGCTATCGTTGAAGTTGGGCGCATATTTCTCAAACCAGGCCCAGTAGCGGGAGACATCAAACGACGCATACAGATTGACGTGACCATCCTTCAGCTCGTTGAGCATCTTCGACAACACCTCAAACAACTGTTCCTCATTCATATTGTCGTTGATTCGCTTTGCATAGACATTATGGATGCTATCCCAGTTGATGTTCTTATATGTAAAAAAGCAATACCGTTCATCCATCAGGTGCCAGAGCGCCTCAAAGTTTCCCTTTGGGGTATTCGAATAATCAGGCTCCTTGATGCAGGAAAGCATGATTACGGCAAACAGTAAGCAAATTATCTTCTTCATAGGCGGTTAGAACGATTTTCCCTGCAAATGTTTCTTGCGACTCAGATGTAAAATATCTCCGGAAATGCCAATCAGCAGATTATGGTTCATCACTGATGTCTCGATGTTGCTGATGCGGGTCTGATACAGATTAAACAAATAACCGAACTTCAGCGAATACTTTCCAACGGGTAGTTCCATCGTCAGCTTGTTATTAAACGTCCATTGGTTATGCAGGGAGAGCAGGTGAACAATATTCGAACGGTTGCCCAATTCAAATATCTCATAGTACGATTGTCCGTAATCCGGAGAGAATCCTGCACCCAGAACCGGCATTCTTAAATCATAGCTCAGCAAAATGGGAGTTTGTTTCCACCGGAAGCGATAATCCAACCTGCCGGCAAAATCCAGATTGAGATTTACCTTGGCTTCGGCCGGATTGTTATCGTTTCGGTTATTATAAACAACACCCAAAAGGAAGTCAGGAGCCAGTCCGATTTTTGCATGAAACTTATCGGTTGAAACGACTTTTCGTAAATAAGAGAAGGTGTAATCCAGAAAAGCGGTGTGATAGAGTCCGCGGTCAGAATAGTTGCTGGCGTGGGCATAATCCAGATTAATGTCGTGCTGCCAGGTAACCAACCCGTCTTTACTATCCTTATCCAGACTAAAATCAAGCCTGTAGTTTATTCCCGTGTATTTATACGGACTCAGATAGGTTTCGATGACAGAACTTTGACCAAGGCCAAACAGCAATGTCCGGGTCTGCAATTTCCCGTTTTCACTCTCTTGCGAATAAGAAGTCCGCGAGAGGCAAACGGTTAGAAGTATCGCTAAACAGATTCTATAGTAGGTCATTGTGGAATTCATTACATCTCCTGAAATTAATTATACTGAATTAATAACCGCTTGAAAACAGAAAATCCCGACTCAGTAGTGATACTTTCAAACAAAAAAGCGCAACACCCGATTCTTATAACAAAAAAATCAGGCATTGCGCTCTTTGATATGAGGTTAGAAAAGTCTTTTCTGACCGGTAATTTCATCAATAATCTCATTATCCGATTCATCCGGCAGATCAGTCGGCTTTACATTTTCATCCGGCTCGTCTGAATCGATTGACTCCTCTTCCGGTTCGGGGAAACGGGTCGGTTCCAGTTCAGTCACCTTGTCAATGGCAAAGGTAGAAATCCGTTTTCCTTTTGCCCGGAAGCTCTTCACGCCGATAAACTCTTCCACGTCAATCTCAAGCGGATCGCGGAAGTTATCACTTCCCCCGAAGAGCACTTCGAAGCGCGGATAGGTTTCATCAGTCAACAGCCACAGTTCCGATTTAGGATTCTCACCGAGGAAGCTCTGTTTCTTTGCAGAGGCTTCGAAGCTGAAACGTTTGATGTACGGATAACCCTGGTCGGCATCAAACAATGCAACGGACCACACTTTATTCGGGTCAAACTTCTCAATGCGCTGTATATTCGATTCGTAGTGATTACCCGCATCGAAGTTTGAAGTATAATACTCTCCGTTTTTGAGCACCACCAGGATAAGATCGTCGCTGTGGAATTCTCCCAGATGCTCGCCGCGTCCATCGTAATTGAGGCGGAAGACATCCCAGTCAAACCACACCTGACGTCCACCCAACGTGGAACCGCCACGGATCTTCAATGTAATGCGGAAGATTTCGTTCTTGGTCAACACATTCCCCATCGACTGGCGACCTTTGATGGCCAGCTTACTGAAGTCTTCTTCGAATACTGTCTTGCGCAGTCTCGGATTCGGTTTCAGGACAATGCGGATTACCTCAGCTTCCCCGTTCGGGTTGGCGGTGAAGTAAAGCACTTTCGATCCCGGTTTGCCTTGCGACATATCGTACTCCTTATCGCGGGTGAGGCCGGTTGCAGCAAAACGTTTGAAGTAATATGCTCCACCTTTGCCGTCCTGGTAAACGGCATTGTAAATGGTGCGTTTATCGTTTTTCTTGAACACATTGACGTGAATCACTCCTTTGCCCACAAAGAGCTTGTCGGCGACTTTCACGATTTTGTATTTTCCATCCTTATAGAAAAGGATAATATCGTCGATGTCCGAACAGTTGCAGACAAACTCATCCTTACGCAACGATGTACCAAGGAAGCCCTCCTCACGGTTGATGTAAAGCTTTTCGTTGGCCTCTACCACCTTCGTAGCCACGATGGTATCGAAACTGCGGATTTCGGTCATACGAGGGAAGAATTTGCCGTACTTATCTTTCAGCTTCTGGTACCAGGCGATGGTATAGTCCACGATGTGTGCCAGGTGATGATCGATGGTTTCGATCTGTTGCAGGATATTGGCAATGTGCTCTTCCGCCTTGTCGGAGTTGAATTTCAGGATACGTCCCATCTTAATCTCCATCAGGCGAAGGATATCATCGGAAGTTACCTCGCGGATGAAGTTAGGCTTGAACGGCTCCAATCGTTTGTCGATGTGAGCTATCGCCTCATCCATCGAGCGGGAGTTTTCAAATTCTTTATCTTTATAAATGCGCTCCTCAATGAAGATTTTCTCCAGCGATGCAAAGTGCAGGTGCTCCTGCAATTCGTTTTTCTCAATCTCCAGCTCACTACGGAGTAGAAGCAGTGTATGGTCGGTATTGTGTTTCAATACGGTACTGACTGTCAGGAAGTGTGGTCTGTTATCCGAAATCACGCAACAGTTTGGTGAAATGCTCACCTCGCAATCGGTGAAAGCATACAGCGCATCAATGGTCTTGTCAGACGATACGCCCGGTTGCAGATGCACCAGAATCTCCACATCTTTCGCCGTATTGTCGTCCACCTTGCGGATCTTGATTTTCCCTTTATCCGTTGCCTTCAGGATAGAATCAATCAGTGACGAGGTTGTCTTTCCGTAAGGAATCTCTGTGATGGCAAGCGTTTTGTTATCGCGTTTCTCTATCTTGGAACGGACTTTTACCGAACCGCCGCGCTCGCCGTCGTTGTATTTCCATACATCGATATAACCTCCCGTCTGAAAGTCAGGATAAATCTGGAACGATTCCCCTTTCAGGTAGGAAATGGAAGCCTCAATCAATTCGTTGAAGTTGTGCGGCAGAATTTTGGACGAAAGACCAACGGCGATACCTTCCACGCCTTGAGCGAGCAGCAACGGGAATTTCACCGGTAGGGTAATCGGCTCCTTGTTACGTCCGTCGTATGAGAGTTTCCAGTCCGTTGTTTTGGGATTGAAGACCACATCGAGGGCAAACTTCGAAAGGCGAGCCTCAATGTAACGGGGAGCAGCCGCACCATCGCCGGTCAGGATGTTACCCCAGTTTCCCTGGCAATCCACCAGAATATCCTTTTGTCCGAGTTGCACCAACGCATCGCCGATAGAAGCATCACCGTGCGGGTGAAACTGCATGGTATGACCAATGATGTTCGCCACCTTGTTGTAGCGGCCGTCGTCGAGTCGCTTCATCGAGTGAAGGATACGTCGCTGTACGGGCTTTAGTCCATCATTGATGTGCGGCACGGCACGTTCCAGAATTACGTATGATGCATAGTCCAGAAACCAGCTTTGATACATACCGGAGAGATGGTATTTAAGCCCCTCCACGGTTTTCTCGGGAACTCTGTATTTGGAATGAGCGGATGAATCGGAAGCCGTGTCTTCGTTCTCCACTGCTTCGTTTTCAATAGGTTCTTCTTCGGGAAGGTTGTCCAGGATTTCGTCTGACATAGGTCTTTGCTCTTCTTATTTTAGGGGAATCTGCCTGTTAATATTCTGATTCCTGCAAAATTAATAAATTATCCCGTTTGAAAAGATTTATGCCACAGCTCCGAAGGTTATTTTGCGAGCTAAATAAATAAAAAAAGATCTGCCATGAATCCGGAAATGAATGATAAGGTATCCCTTTTGTATCTTTCTGGTGGGTCACAGAAACATTATATCGTCATATTTCTTAATTTTACCCCGGACAATCTTTTGTCCTTCCTTATTTACTCATTATCAATCCTATTCAATATGAAGCTAAAAATCATTGCACTCAGCCTAATCCTGATTGGATTTATCTCCAATTCGTTTGCCCAGAACTTCTCTAAGTTGAAAGAGCTACGCATGACCCAACCGAAGGATTATGCCAAAGCCGAAAAGTCAGTCACTGCCTGCTGCAAATACCTGCTCAACAATCCGGTTACGAAGGAGAAGGAGAAGCGCGATATCGCGGCTAATTTTATGTTCCAGTGGATGCAAGGGACTCCTGACTACACTTTCGATTTAGATGAAACCGTTGCCGAACTGAGCAAAATCAACCAGACTCTTCTGCCGGTTTATATGGCCGCGATTACCCAATACACACTGGAACACAAACTGAAGAAAGGGGACAAGAAGGTAAAGGAATACGCCATCAAGCAGGTGAGCGCTTATTGTGAGAATCCCAAGAACGGTGTGGAAATGACCGATGCTTTGCGCAACTGGTTGATGCAAAACCGGGAAGATATTCCGTTGCAGTTGATCTGATACGGAAAGGAACCTTATGTATACAAGAAAGCAGCTCAGGGAATTAATCCTGAAGCTGCTTTTTTATTTTTACTGTCGATACTTTTGCAAGCTGGGAGGCTTGCTTATAGAAATGACATAGCGAGACGCTATGCCAAACGACCTAACGACCGAACTACGGTTATCGCAGCCTACCGGCAACGAAGAGTTATCCAGTTATTTTAGTAATCAACTCATTACATTTTGTAGAGACAACATATAATCTCAAGAAAAAACCAATAACTCCCCCTAAACACCAAATAGAATATTGCGTATTTATGAAGATTGAAAATACGATACCCAACACTATAAAGGCTAAATCATACATAAGAGAATAGTTACATCTGAAGTCCAATTCTGATTTACCATTTGATTGAATTATATCAAATTCACCACCACTTAATACACCCATCAGAGTAAGTTGAAACTTCCTGTCAATTATACTATTTCGAAAGGTAATCCGGTTATCAACCGATTGAATATTCCTGGCTTCCAAATAACCTAATTCTTCTTTTATATCTGACTTTATATCGTCAATACTCTTTTCCTCAGGCAATGCGATTTTACAGATCGAATAGTGCATGAGCAACTGTTTTATTTCTAACCGAAAACTATTTATTTGAATCTTCGCCATAAATGTATCCTTATTTAAATCAATCATTTTGCGTTGGTATTATTCTTGAGATCATATCATCACATCCATTTGAAACCATGGAATTAGCTATAGCTATGCTCGCTAAACTTCCCAAACTAAAAAGGAAAGATATTACATATGCTCCTGTTGTAAATGCCACAACTAAACCAACTAAAATAAAAATGAAGTGAGACCAAAAGGGATGGTAACATTCTATGTATAGTTGAGCACCGGAAGGAGTTTCTACAACCTCTATAAAGCCATCGGTTACAATTCCCATAAGGTCCCAGCTATATCTCCATTCGAAACTTTTATTCTTAAACAACACTTTGTTATTCTCGACATGAATCTCTGTAGTCTTCATCACTTTCAATTCGTGTACAATTTGGTGTAAGACCCCATTGACAGTTCTACCTGTCATGTCAATATCTTCGATCCTTTTATACTTTAATCTTGGTTTCATTTCTAATTGTCTTAAATATTAATTCTTCTTGTCCCATCGGATATATACACCGTAGAAAGTAGCGGAACCGGAACTAATTAATCCCACCACAACCAAACACCTTTCATCTCCTTAATTGTTTGTTTTAGTTTATCTATTGTTCCTACTCCTTGATCAACAGAATCCGGACAAAATTCATATACTTCTTTTGCAAATGCGTCTAAATCTGTTGGTAATTTGTCAAATTCTATTTGAAGCCAATCTCCACTACAACCTATTATGATTAATCCATACTTCGCTTTCCATTCAGATATTTTCCTGTCCCGTCGGATATATCGTAAAAAGGAGCGAAACCGTCGGTGGGATTTGTAATCCCACCTCTTAAATACTATAAGGATTTGTAATCCGACAACAAACTAAACCACCATCACTTTCAGCAATCCCGAGCTTCCCGCGTAATCAATCGCAGAGCTATACCGGTAATCTTCGGGGCGATTGACCAGTTCAGCCGTAACGGGATTATTATGGATATAATTGAGCTTCTGATCAAAATAATCGACAAGAAATATCTCCTGATGATCATTCCCTTCCTGCCAGAAACGATAGTTCTTGATCTTCTTATCGTTACGACCGGCGTATTCGAAGCGATTAAGCATCCACTCCCGCCTACTTTCCTGTGGATCCGTCTGCAAGGTACGAAGAATTTCCTTGCTCGTAAACTTCTTGAAATCCCGCATTATATCCGACACTTTATCATCGCCTTCCGAGCCGACAATCATATGCAAATGATTCGACATCAGCACCCACGCATAAATGATCAATCCCTTTTCAGCCTGGCAATACCGTAATGAATCCATGATAATATGCTTATACCTCGGTCGGGTAAATATATCCACCCAGTCGACCACGGTGTCTGTCACGAACCAGACTTCTCCGGTGATACAGTTTGCAATGTTCATTATTTGATCTTTAAATGTTTCAAAGTTATTTCTTTTCGCATTACAAATGCTCATAGCATGAAGAAGGCGGGATTGCAAATCCCGCCAACGGCTCACCTTCTTTTATTCGGTTTTATATCCGGTGCGACGGGGTCATTTCTAATTTGCACCTTTCTTTTTTCAACGTATCTCCTAACATTGCCTTTTCATATAAATCCTTTTGAATTGCACATTCTTCTGTAGTATCTAGATTTCCTAATTTATCAACTCCAATAATTCTATAATATCTTGTATCTTGATATTTCTCTAGAATAACAATATTATATGATTGTTTACGGAAATCATTCTCAACATAATCTTTGCATGTTGGATTATTGCAAGCAGTAAAAAGAGATATTAGCACAATTAGACCTGATGATTTTGTAAATGCTTTAAACGCTTTTGTGTTATCTATATTCATATCATATTCATCTGAATATCCTATTTAAGAATATAATCCATCCAATTTGCCCCTTTCATACAATATATTGCAGTTTCGCCTTTCTTAGGGTCTTGAACTTTCATACAACTAAAATATTGCCATTTCAAGATTAAGACTTCCTGATTATATTTATCAACACATTTATGACGAAAAACCATCTTATTACCGTCAAAACGGATCATGTCGTCAATATAAATAAAATCCCCAAAGTCGGCTCCACTATCATACTCCCATAATTTATGTCTTAACACTCTGTTTTTCATAAAGCAGTCTTTATCCACAAAGTAAAAAGCAATAAGGACTGCAAAAGAAAAACCGAACAAACAATATTTCAAATTCACTTTCATCCTAAAATATTTTGTTTCGAACACCACTAAACCCTTATCCCTATCCCGCCAGGTATCCATACCGAAGGAATTAGCGAAACCGCCAATGGAATTTCAATCCTACCTCTTTAATACTCCTATGTGACAAGGGCTATCATAATTAGGTACTTTCATCTTTTATCACAACCAAATACCATTTGTCGTTATAGATCTTGAAAATATACATTACACTAACTCCAGTATCTTCAATTTGAATATTATAATCGAACTCATCATCACTTAACTTAGTAATACTCTTCAAGTATTTTTTAGGCAGCTTCGAGAAATCAGTGAATGTCCATTCTTTTTTATTAATCATCTTTTCATCAAATGAATTTGTTTCAGTGTTATACGAAAGGTTTTTAAGAGGAAAAACAATCCTGTCTTTTTGAAAAACCGAGTCTTTTTGAAACCGATTAAAAAAAACGTCAAAACCCTCCTTCTTTTCTGTTCGAGCAAGGGAAGTCGTATCTTCTAGATGCTTTATCTCTTCTTTGATTTTAGATTTACTATTACAGCCACCTGAGATCAAACCAATCAAGAAGACTAAAATCAAAAATATTTTATTCATTGGATTAAGGAATTTGGATTTCTGGTATTTTAGGTTGTTCTATCTTGTCCCATCGGATATATACACCGAAGGAATTAGCGGAAACGTCGATGAGATTTGCAATCCTATCTCCTTAATATTGTCAGAACTTCCAATCCAACAACAAACTATTTCCGCTCTAAAATTAAACATTTTATTCAATCATCAAGATTCTGTGTTCTAAATTAATCTCATAACAAAAAACGACGCTCAAACAGGACTAAAAACCACCCATTTTCGCTATATTACTAAATTACAGACAAATACTAAATACCAAACAGTTGTTTGCATAACATGCAAAGCCCTTTGCAAAACTTGTAAAGGCTTCTGCAAGTTACGCAAGGCCTTTTGCATAACTTGTTTTTGGCTTTGCAAAACATGTAAAGCCGTACACAAAACACGCAAGGGCTTCTGCAAGTTATGCAAAGCCTTTTGCATAACTTGTTCTTGGCTTTGCAAAACAGGCATGGCCTTATGCAAAACAAACATAGGCTTCTGCAAGTTATGCATGCCACTATGCAAAACATGCAAAGCTCCATGTAAAACAAACATAGCTCTATGTAAAATGAACATAGGTCTATGTAGATTATGTAAAGCCTCTTGCATAATTTGTTTTTGGCTCTGCAAAACATGCAAAGCTTCATGCAAAACAAGCAAAGGCGTCTGCTAATTGTGAGTGACTCTTTACAAAACATGCATAGCCTTTTACAAAACATGCAAAAGCTTCTGCATGTTATGTATGCCCCTTTGCATAACAAGCATAGCTCAATGTAAAACGAACATAGAGCTATGTTAATTGAACAAAGCCTTTTGCATAACTTGTTTTTGGATATGTAAAACATGCAAGGGCTTATAAAAGCATGCAAAGGCATCTGCTTATTATGTTTGATCTTTTGCTATACAACCATGACTCTATGTATAATAGCAAGCGATCAAAACAGAAAGTGCTTTGATATACAACTCCTAATTTCACCTATTCTCCTCTCACAACACATTCTTTTCGACATTTATTTACAAAAAAGCAATTCTATCCCTTTTAGGGGAAAATACTTTAATTATATTTGTTCAGTTTTACAATCTGATACCTATCATAGCTTATCATTTCCTATTTTCTGAAACAGATCATTCAAAGACATCAATAATTCCTGAAATAACATTAAGTATGAAGAAGTTTTTTCTGCTTCCATTAGCCTGTATTTCCATTTGCGCGTTTGAGGCAAATGCACAGGCGAAGGACACCATTCCGGCTTCCGGCAATGAAATCATCAAGAAAGGTATTGAGCTGAACGACAACGGCAAGTATGACGAAGCCATCCGGATGTTTGGCCGGGTGAGTCCGTGTGATCCCGACTATGCGTGGGCCTGCTACGAAACAGCCCTTACCTACAGTAATTCCGACAAGGCGGAACCGGCTTACCTGAAATGCCTTGAAGCGGAATCCCTCAACCCCAACGATCCCAACACAGCTACTCTTAAAGGGAATCTGCTTGATGATATGGGCAAGACCGGGGAAGCGATTCAATGGCTGAATGCTGCCTATAAGCGCTGGCCATACAATCAACGGTTGATCTTTAACCTGGCTGTATGTTACCTCAATAATAATGATCCGCAAAAAGCCGAAGAGCTTCTCATCACCGGCTTGAAATACAATCCTTACCACTCCTCTTCACACATGGCGCTGGCCAAGGCCAACTATATCATGGGGCGCAAAGCGCAGGCTTTTCTGGCTTATAACATGGGGGTACTGTTAAATACTTCAAACCGGAATATATCGAGCTTCGAAAAGGCGGTAACCGGAGAAAACGACTCCATCTCTCATCCTTATCAATATAGCTATCCGAAAGATCTTAAACATGAAAAATGGGATGAGCTGACCGGATTGCTTAATTCGGAACTGGCCTTCAAGAATGACTTTCCTTATAACTTTAAGATCAACTATATCACCACGCGACAGTCGCTGATGTTGTTTCGCAAAATGGCATTCGAGGGGAATGACCCTTCGTTTTACAACCAGTGTTACGTGCGCTTCTTCGCGGATTTGATGAAGGAGAATGATTTTGAGACTTACACCTATTACTTCTTCCAGAATACGGAGGATAAAACCGTCACTGACTGGATCAAGAAAAACAAGAAACAGTATGATCGGTTTGTAGCACGTTCGAAACAGAAACTGAACAACTGGCGCGAATATGGATTCTCTACGGATAATGAGCAGAAACAGATCAAGCAATATCATTTCGATGATAACGGCGATCTGGAAAGCCTGGGTATGCTCAAAGAGGGAAACAAACCTTCCAAAGAAGGTCATTGGGTAGTGGTCAACGATGAAGGCGGCCGTTCAGAGGAAGGCGTCTATAAAGAGGACAAAATAGAAGGAAAGTGGCTTCTCTTTTGGGAGCAGGGTCCGGTCAAGCAAGATCTGAATTATAAAAACGATGAGCTGGACGGACAAAATATCACCTATCATCCCAATGGGGTGAAATCGGGTATTTATCCACGCCTCAACGGAAAACGGGAAGGTATGGAGGAAGAATATACCTCGTGCGGCAAGTTGCTTTTCCGCCATCCGTATAAGAATGACAAGAGCGAAGGAACCCTGCTTGAGGTAGAATATGGCGACGGACTCCAACGCGAAACCGCATATAAGAATGGTAAGAAAGAGGGTCCTTGTACCGAGAAATGGTTAAGCGGAGGCCTCAAAACCGAAGCATTCTATAAAGACAGTTTACTGGAAGGTTCCGTGAAAAGATGGTATGCCAATGGCAAACCGGAATCTGTCTTCAATCACAAAGCAGATAAAGCAACGGGGAAATTTGTGACTTATCATGCCAACGGAGTGAAAAAACTGGAAGGGGAGTATGATGAGTCGGGAGAACTGACCGGAACATATCGCGAATATGACCGTAACGGAAAACTTCTTTCGCTTTCTGAAAGCTACAAAGCCGGAAAACTGACCGGCGTCCAGACTTTCTATTTCCCTGATGGGGCTAAACAAGGCATTCTCAATTACAAGGAGGATGAGATTATGCAGCTGGAATGGTTTGACAAAAGCGGTAAGAAATTATATGCGGCAACAAACCAGAACGGCGAGCTGCCTTTCAAATCTTATTATCCGGATGGCTCTCTAAGACAAGAGGGCGTTTACAGAAAAGGGAAAAAAGAGGGCAACTGGAAAACATACACGCCTGCCGGTGTTGTGCTTGAAGAGGAAAACTGGAAAGATGGCATGCAATCGGGAAGTCAGAAAGGTTACTTCTACGATGGTTCAATAAAGACGGCATATAGCTGTGACAGTAACCGGGTTGTCGGCCCTTACAACCTCTATTATGCTAACGGCCACCTCAGAGCGCATGGTTATTACGACAAAGAGGGATATACCGGAGAGTCTCTCTCTTACTATAGCAACGATTCGCTGCAAAGCCGCGGATTTTACAAGGACAATCATCTGGTGGGTCGCCGTATGAGTTATAGCCCTTCAGGCAAACTGTTGCTCGAAGAACGGTTTAACCGTAATGGAGAGCAAACCGAAGAGATTTACTTTGACCTTCAGGGTAAAGTGAGTGACGATCTGAAGTTTGAATACGACTCCCTCAACTACATCCAGCACTATCCGAATGGAAAGGTGAAAGCTAAAATCTCCATTTGTGACAACGAGCGAAACGGTATCCAGGAGACCTATTATCCGAATGGAAAATTGAAAAGCCGCCAGCATTACCTCTTTGGCAAAGAGCAGGGATTGTCAACCAATTGGGATTACCACGGTGTAAAGAGCGACGAGCAAAACTATATCATGAATGAGCCGGAAGGTGTGCACTATTCTTTTGAAAACGGGAAACCGGATTTCAAAACGATTTATGAAAACGGAAAAGAGCAGGGACTTTATCAGGAGTTTTATCCGAATGGCAAGGTATTCCGCCAGATTAACTTTGAAGATGGAGAACGTCAGGGAAATACGGACTACTTCGCACCGGACAGCACCTGGATGTTTAGCCTGCACTATTTCAAACAGAACCTGACCGGCATCTCTTACCGCGATAACAAAAACAATCTGCTGAAAGAGCAACCTATATCTCAATTCAACTCGGATCTGCTTTGCTACTATCCAAACGGAAAACTATCGGCTAAAGTACCGTTGAAAAAAGGAATATTCGATGGTGTGAATGTCAACTATTATCCGAATGGTAATGTGATGCGCGAACGCACTTTTGTCAACGATGCGCTGAACGGTACAAACAAATATTATTATGCTTCAGGTAAACTGAAAGAGACCAGCGAATACCGGAACGACAACCGCAACGGTCATTACGTCTCTTATTTTGAAAACGGACAGAAAGAGATGGAGGGTGAATACCTGGCGGATAAGAAGAGCGGCAAATGGCTGGTGTATGACAAGACCGGAAAGCTAACCGAAACACTATTCTATGAAAATGACGAGATCTATGATATCCGATAAATTAAAACAGGGGTATAAAGGCTTGCTTCTTGCCGGTTGCCTGGGGATAGGAATCATTCCTGCCCTGGCACAACCGGCTACCGAGCTGGCTCAATACCAGGCTAAGTATCCAAAAGAGCAGATCATCGGCTTGCTGGATAAATGCGAGGTTACGATCACCCAGGATAAGAAATCGGGCGTTCCTCAGATCCGGATGAAAGAGTCGAGCGTAGAGATGATTCTGGAGGAGAGCGCTTCGTTGTACACTGACTCGAAGGAGTTCTTCAACGGTAAGACAGAAATCAAAAAGCTTGAGGCCTACAGTCTGATTCCCGAGCAGGAGAAATTCCGGAAAGTTCCCGTTTCGAAGTTTGTCAAGACGACCGAAGTGGATGACTCCTACTTTGATGACGTCTATTGCTACAACTTCAACTTTCCCGCACCGGGCAAAGGGGGCAAACGTTGCAAAAACACCGAAGTCGAGATCAAAGATCCCAACTATCCGCTCTGGTTTTATTTCGACAGCAGCTATCCGGTGGAGCAGGCCGAGTTTTCGGTAACATTCCCTGCCAGCGTGAAGATCACCTATCACCTCTTCGGAGAGGATACCACGCGCATCCGTTTTTCCCAATCAACAAAAGGAGATGAGATCACTTACCGCTGGACAAGCACTTGTCCGAAGGGATACGATCACGACCGTCTGGCTCCTAATATCCGTTATTATGTTCCCCAAATCGTGGTGCAGATTGCGGAGTCGGAGTTTAAGGGCAAAACGACCCGGCATGTCCTTACCCTGGATGATCTTTACAAAGTGGAGTACGCCAACATCAGCAAATTGAACCTGACGGAATCTCCGGAAGTAAAAGCCATTGCCGACTCCATCACCGCAGGGATACAATCGCCGCGGGAAAAGGTGCGTGCGATATACAAATGGGTGCAAAACAACATCCGTTACATCGCTATCGAGGATGGTTCCAACGGATTGGTGCCGAGGGAGGCTTCTTTGGTGTTGAGCCGGAGATACGGCGACTGCAAAGACAAGTCGAGCCTGCTTACCTCCATGTTGCGTGCCATCAAGCAACCCGCATCCCTGGCCTGGTTAGGCACAAGGCATTTGCCTTACAAGTATTCGGAATACCCCACCATCTCTGCCGGCAATCACATGATCGCGGTGTGGTGGAATGAACAAAACCAACCTGTCTTACTGGACGGAACCACGCAGTACCTCCGGATGGAAGATGTCCCTTCCGCCATTCAGGGCAAGGAGTGTATCATTTCCAAAAACGAAAAGGAGTATCAGCTTTACCGCATCCCCTTCTGCGCACCATCGGTGAATACTGTCAATGACACCATTCATCTCCGGATTGAAAACGGAATGTTGAAAGGAAGCGGCATCTCCGTTTTCGATGGCGAAAAAAAGTCGGAGATCATTGCCCGGTTTGCACGGACAGAAAAGGAGAAGTACAGCACCCTGTGGGAGGATGTTTTTGCCAAACCGAGCGATAAGTTTACCATTACCCGTATCGAAACCTCCGACCTGAAGGAGATCGATCAGCCGTTGAAGATCCGCTTCGAGTTTCAGATTCCCGATTACATCACCACAGGAAACAACAGCTCTTACCTGAATATGAATATCGAAAAGAGCCTCAACAATACCGAGCTGAAGAAAGACCGGAAGATGCCGATCGAATTTGAAATGCCGATGAAGCACAATCTGGTCTGTATCCTCGATATCCCCAAACAGCTAAAGGTAACCGATGTGCCCAATGCCACGACATACGACAGCCCGAAATTCAGCTACACCCAGAAATACGAGAAGCAGGGCAACCGGATCGTGATGAGCAGCACCCACATCTACAACCAGCTTTTGCTCAAAGGCAACGATATCGCTGAGTTTTACAAAATGGTCAACCTGATGAAACAGGCTTACCGAAACACCATTATCCTTGAAAAGAATTAATTCCGCAAAACATTGAATCCTATGAGAAAGATATTTTTCCTGACCTTGCTGGTCCTCCCGATGGTTTTATTCGGGCAAACCGAATTCGGAAGCTACAACTGGAACACCTACCCTTCCGACAATAAGAGCGACACCATCAAATGCGTTAACGGCGCTGCCGTCACGCTCGAACGGCGCATCACCGAAGTATTCCTCAACAAGCAAAACATCTTCGAAGAGGTTTACGTCTTTCACAAAAAGATAAAGGTGGATTCGCACGATGCGCTGGATCATTACAACAAGATCTATATTCCCCTGAATAACGTGCTCGAAATCCTCAATATCCAGGCCCGCTTCATCTCTCCAAGCGGTAAAATCACCAACCTGCCCAAGGAGAGCATCAAGCAGATTGCCAACCTGGAAAATGACGGCGATTATAAAACGTTCGCCATCGAAGGCGCAGAGGTGGGCGGACAGATTGAGTACTTCTATACCCTTCGCAAGGAGTTTGACGCCTATTCGGGCTATTACATCCAGGATGATATCCCGAAAGCGAATGTTGAGATCATCTTTGCCTATCCGTCGAAACTCTCTTATCAGATCAAGGGGTATAACGGGTTTCCCGCATTTACCCTAAATACTTCCAACGAGGAGAAAACCTATCAGAAAGCCTCTGTAAAATACATTCCCGCGGTGGAAGAGAAGGTTAAGTATGCTAACTACAAAGCGAGCCTGATGCGTTTCGAATACACGATGGCATACAACCATTACCGTTCTGCCCTTCGTCTCAATTCGTGGAAGACGGCGAGCGAAAACACTTACAACCGCCTCTTTGACCTTTCAGCTAAAGACAAAGCGACCATCCTGTCATTGTTGGCACAAATCAATCCGCCCACCGGAGATCTGACCCAACAAATCCGGAGCATTGAAAACTGGGTGAAGAAGAACATTGCTATCTCGAAGGAGATCAACGCACAGAAGGAGCTGAGCGAGATGATCCGCCTCAAACAGGCCAATCACTACGGTGCGGTGCGAATTATGGTGGCTTTGCTGAATGCGGCAAACATCAACTTTGAGTTTGTAGAGACCGGGAATAACGAGACCCGTCCTTTCGACCCGGACTTCAACTGCATGAACTTCCTCGATGACTACCTGGTCTATTTCCCTGCCATCAATCAATACATGGCGCCCGGCTTTCCGGATTACCGTCTGGGACTGATCCCTACCGATTACCAGGGACAATACGGCCTCTTCCTGCGTCCGATCAGTTACAGCGACAAGCTGAAGTCTTTGGCTTACGATATCCGCCGGATTCCGATCCACGACTGCTCCCTCAACACCGACACGATTGATGTAGTCGTGAATGTAAATCCTGCTGAGTCGGTTGTTTCGGCTCAGGTTAAACGCCAGACCAAAGGGGCATTGGGACAAACCTTCCAGTCGTTCTTCAATTACCTGAATGAGGAGAAGAAGAAAGAGGTCGTTTCCTCCTTCTTCAGTATGGGCAAAGAGAATTCGGTAATCAACAATTATCAGGTTAGCAATGAATCACCGGACAACATCGGAGTAAAACCAATCACCTGGATGGTGGATCTGACGGCGAATTCGTTGTTGGAAAATGCAGGCAAAGACCTCATCTTCCACATCGGGGAGACTATCGGACAGCAGGGGGAGCTTTACCAGGAGAAATCAAGGACAATCCCCGTCCACATCGGGGCCCTGCACAAATATTACCGCAAAATTGTATTCAATATCCCACAGGGCTATAAGGTGGCTAATCCCGAGAACCTGAATATGCACGTGGAGATGAAAAACGAAGGAAAGACCAGTTGCATCTTCACCTCGCAAGCGGAGATCAAAAACGACCAGCTGGTCATCACCTCCGATGAATATTATATGGAAGAGAGCTATCCGGCCAGCCGCTACGATGAGTTCCGCAACGTGATCAACGCTTCTGCCGACTTCAATAAAAGAACGATATTGCTGAAGAAGATTTGATGAGAATGGGCGACCACAAAGGTTGCCCTTTCTTAAATGTGCATATAAAAATTCATTAGATAGACATCTAAAGAGGCTAAGGAGGGGATATTACGGAGAAATCCAAATTCTAAGTAAAAACGTCTTTTCGCATAAGTCTTTTTCGATGAATAAAATGAAAAGGAAATTGTCGAGATTCTGAAGTGCAGATATTTAAATACCCCTTATTATAAAATCACGGACAAGTATTCATTTTATAATTCGAAAGTTACAATCTAGTAATCAACCAAATATGAAATTCACAATAATTCTAATAGCATCTTTATTATTCGTCTCTAATGCATATTCTCTTAAACCAGATACGACTGCATATTTAATTACACCAAGTAGATATGGATTAATGTATAAAGAATATAAGGTGAAAACAAAAGATGGTTATACATTAAATGCCTGGTTCTGTCCTGCACAAACAGCTCCATCTATTGATTCTCTGTTTGGTGAAGGAGCAAAAGAACCTCTCCAAAGACCATATGTTATAGACAATGCTAAAAGACCAACTATAATTATTTGTAATGGAGACGCAGGTAACATGTATCCAAATGTGAGTTTAGCATATCGCTATTGCCAATATGGGTTTAATGTGATAACATTTGACTGGCGCGGCTTTGGTCAAAGTCAATATTTTCCGATAAATACTGATTATCTTGTTTATCCGGAGTTTATTACTGATTATAATGCAATAGTTGATTTTGCAAAACAGATTCCAATTGTTGATTCTAATCGCATTGGTGTATTTGGTTATTCCACAGGAGCTTTTTTATCATTTGCCATTGCTTCACAACGACCTGAAATTAAGGCTATCGTTGCAAGAGGAATATTTACAGATTATAAAAGCGTCACACCTGGGTTACAGAAACTAGTACCAAAAAGAACCTTATTTTGTCCAGAAGGGATGGATAAATATTCACCAAGAAATAATTGGAGTACATTTAGAAAGCCTATATTTTTAGTTGTTGGAGAGAAAGATATTCGTACTCCAAAAGAAAACTCGATAGAAATTCTTTCTAATGTCAAAAGCAATGTTCGAGAACTCTGGATTGTAGAAAAAGCAGAACATGGTTCTGATAAGGCTCCTGAAATTGTAGAACATGAATTATTCATTAAAAAAACAGTCTGCTTCTTCAAAGACAATTTATAAATCTACCCAATCCGGTTTTTAATATCAACCAAGGCGATCTAAACGATCGCCTTTTTTATGCTGAAGTCCATACATTCCTGCTCAAATAATTACCAAAAACTCACCGTTAAGCGTATGGATCCGCTTACGCTTTCTTTGAAAACAAATCTCTGACTTGTAACGAAAAGAAGAAGAACATCACCAATTCCACTTCACCCTCACAAACCCCAAATGCACATGCTCCTGCTGACCACCCGATAATTTTCCTACAAACGACTGGGTAATCAGCGAAAGTTCAAAGTTTTCTGCAATCGAATAGCTCAGGGTCGGCCCTACGAAATAACCATTCAATCCGGGAAACCACATGGCCGCAAATGAGGCATTAAACAAAGGAGTAACGGGATAACTGCCCTGAATCAGCACGTTCCATTCGGAGACGGAGAGCTGTTTGGGCGAAAGTTGGGAGAGGTAGAATGAATTGAATGATGCAGGTTTGTTTCCTTTCAGCGGATTATAAAGCACCTCGCCTTGCAGGCTCAGCGAATTGCGGAACACATACAATGCCCCCACCGAAGCGACAAACAGGCCGGTAGTATCAGCAAAATGCTGCCGGGGATGAAAGTATGAGCACTCCCCGCTAAACGAAGCGCCACCGAGGCTACCCGTCCACCCTGCGCCAAGCACCCAGTCCTGCTCATTGAACACTCCCCCGAGCAACTGGATATCATACCCCCAACGATTCGCTCGGTACAGGGCTGCGGCAGTCATCTTCTTCTCTGCATTAGCCTTCGCGGCAAGCTCCACGGTCGAAGTGCCCGATGGGTAATACTGCAACCGTACAGCATCACTCCCCGGCTTTTCCACATAATCGAAATCAAAGAAGGAGTAGGCATTGAAGAGGTCGTTGGGATTCCACGCCATGCACTGTCCCCAGTTGATGCGCTGACGACCGAGGCGCACCTGCGTTTTCCCGGCATTATAATCGAGATAAGCCCGGTCAATAGCAGAGTGCAGCAGGTAGCTTTTCCCCGAAGCGATGGTTCCGGAGAGCTTCAGCCAGTTATCATCCGCTCCCACCATCGCCTTATAGTTGGGAATGAGCTTGACCGATTCCCCATAGAGCAGACGGTTGCGAAGGTCAAGCTCCACATTCCAACGTTTATCAGAAGTATGCCAGTTCAGGTTCAGGCGGTTGTGGAACAGGTTGTCGGTAACCCAATTTTCCTGCCAATTATTAAACATCACCGACTGCATATTGGTCAGATAACCGCTCACCGACCAGTTGCGGGGAATGGAATCCTGTGCCTGAAGCATCGTTATACAGACCAACCATCCACAAAGCATAAGCCCATACCAGATATTTCGCCTCAACAATTTCATTTGCTAAAAAGGGATATTCAGTTCATCCGATTCAATCTTGCCATCCACCAGAGTAATCACGCGGTGCGCCTTACTAACCACCCGCTGGTCGTGCGTGGAGAAGATAAAGGTGATGTTCTCTTCGTGATTGAGCTTCTCCATAATCTCCAACAGGTTTTCGGTCGAACGGGAGTCAAGGTTAGCCGTCGGTTCGTCTGCAAGGATAAACTTCGGCTTCGAGGCCAATGCCCGTGCCACTGCCACCCGTTGTTGTTGTCCTCCGGAAAGTTTGGCCGGACGGTTATTCATCTTATCGCTCAGCCCTACAGCTTCAAGAAGTTCCTTCGCCCGGCGTTCACGCTCTTTCTTCGGCATTCCCTGCAATTGCATCACAAACTCCACATTCTCCAGCGCCGTAAACACCGGAATCAGGTTGTACGCCTGAAAGACAAAGCCGATGTGATTCATCCGAAAATTGGTCTTCTGCCGGTTGCTGAGGTGACCGATATTTACCCGGTCAATAATCACCTCTCCTTCGGTCGGATTATCCAATCCGCCCATTATGTTGAGCAGAGTCGTCTTTCCCGAACCGGAAGGTCCCACGATAGCGGCAAATTCCCCTGCTTCAAAACTCAGGTCGATGCCATTGACCGCATACACCGGCAGCGTATTCGGGTCATATATTTTATGCAGATGATTGATTTCGATGATTTTCATGATGTACTATTTTACTGTTGTCTTTATCGAAAGGCTCGCTATGAGCGAGTCTTTCGAGTAGCGAACCCGACCCTTTCGCTCATTGAGGCTGTGTGAAAACTCACAAAAAACTCAAGTCTCTTTGCCTGTCCGCCCCCCAAAGCCCCCTCCCGATAGCTATCGGGAGGGGGCTTTGCAGCAGTAAAAACAGGTAAATCAGCACATTTATTGACCGATTTAACCAAAATACGGTGTTGTTTGCACCACTCCTCCCCACTTTGGGGAGGTCGGGAGGGGTCGGGAGCTAGTTTTCACACAACCTCTCATTGTGAAAGTATCGGTATTATTCAATTCTGTACTTTCGCTTCAGACTTGTTTTCAACTCCTTATCGCATCGGCGGGATTTATTTTCAACGCTTTATAGGCCGGATAGAGTGCCGACAGAATACCGGTGACAATAATCATCGACGTGGTCTGTATCAGGTCTTTTGCCGCAATAAAGGGATGGATGACCGAAGAATAGCCGATGCTCTCATAAGCCTCCTTCCAAAAGTAAAGGTCCAATCCATTCAGGTAATAATGGTGAATCACCAAAGAGCCAACACCCATTCCCAATGCACCACCGGTGAGCGACAGGAAGATGGTCTCCAGCATAATCATCCCAAAAATCCTCCGGCGATTCATTCCGATAGCCATCAGCATGCCCAGTTCATGAACGCGTTCGAGCACCACCATCAGCATCGTATTGATGATCCCGAAACAGAGTGCCAACAAGATGACCACCATGATGATAATCATATACTGGCTCATGATGCTCACCAGATAACCGGCCTCGGGACTCAACTGTTGCCACTCCTGCACTTCCAGATGGGGATAACGTTTCGCCAAAGTCTGTTTAAGCTGAGGGGTAAATGCATCGTCTTTGAGCAATACCGCCACTTCATGGGCTGCGGTTTCGGGTAGATTAACCAGCCGCGACACATCCCGGTTTCGGACGAACACCACCGACTCGTCATACATGTAATTCTCCGTCCGATAAATCCCCACGACACGGAAAGCCCCCGCTGTGATGTTGTTATCCGCATCCTGCAAGGTAATGATGCATTTATTCTTCAGGTCAACTTTGAGCTTCTTCGCTAGGCGTTCGCCGATCAACAGAGCATTGCGGGATCGCTCGGGGAAATATTCACCGGAAACCACTTTCTGATGTAGTATCGTCACCAGCTTTTCATCCGCCGGGTCAATGCCGACCAGTTTTACCCCTGTACCTGTCTCGGCTGAAGATATCATCGCATTGAGCACCCAGCGTTTGGAAGAGGCTTTTACCCGGGGGAGTCTCTTGATATCACTGACCATCCGGGACGCTTCCGGCATATAGAGCTTCGTTTCCGTATTTTGCTGAAACCCGGGCCGGTGAATCTGAATATGTGACACCTCCAGTCCGATGATGGTATCTACCCGATCCTTCACCATTCCATTAGTCAGGGCAATGAGGAATATCCCGGAGAATATCCCCAGCATCACTGAAACAATCACCACGAGACTCCGCAGCTTATTCCGCCAGATATTTCGCCATGCCAGTACAGGTATCATAGGTTATAAGGAATGAGGGACTGAATTATCTACAGTCTTACATCTTAGTTCTAACATCTTGGTTCTTTTGTCTATTATCCTTTTAATGCTTTGACAATCTTCAACCGGCTGATAAGATAGACCGGATAAAGTCCGATGATGAGGGTAAACAGGAAAATAATCAATGCCTGCTTAAAGAAGAGACCGGGTTCAATCGAAAACCACATATAGGGCTCGAATCCCATCTGTTTCAACATCTCTCCTCCCTGTCCGGTAAAGGGAATCGGGTGATCGACGAAATAGGCAATCGCGGGAAGACTGCCCAGAATCCCGGCAACAGTCCCCAGCAGTCCGATGAACACTGTCTCCATCACTACCATCAGGGCTAACCGGTATTTCTGTGTTCCTACCGCCATCATCACACCAAACTCCTTCCGGCGCTCGGCCATCATCATCATGATAGTGCCCAATATACCGAACCCAATGATCATGTAAAGAATGCCTTTTTCGATCCATCCACCGGCGCGGTCACTTTCGATTTGTTTGAGCAGAAGGCTGTTCATCTCCTTCCAGTTCATCACTTCGAATGAACCTCCGATTCGCTTCTTTATTTCCTGCTGCACATCGGTTACATAGCTATCATCAGGCACCATGATTACCAAAGAGGTTAATCGCTTTTCTGCCGAGAAAAGCATCTGGCACTCCCGGATATCCATGTACACCAACGTCCGGTCAAGCTCAGGTGAGGCCAGGTGCATGATTCCACGAACAGGGTATTTGCCGGCTGCACTCGTACCGTGATAGCCCTGGCTAATCAACACCAATGTATCGCCAACTCCAAGTCTAAGATACCGGGCTAGTTCACTGCCAATCATCACTCCCGATTCGCCATTCTTCAGATATTTTCCCTGAATGATTTTGCGGGAAAGGCGGGAGATACGGTCTTCCTTTTCCGGAGAAATACCTGAAACCAACGCTCCTTTTGTCAAATCCTTAGATGAAGCCAATGCAAAATTCTCCAATCGCGGAGAAACGACAGTTACATGGGGTATGCGACTAATGGCAGAATCGAGTTGAGGCGAATCAGCCAGCAGGTTATTGATCGTCCTATCCTCCCAATACCCTTTCTGGTGGACCTGAATGTATCCCGAATAAAAGCTGACAATCGCCTGAATGTATTGCGCATAGGAGCCCTCCTGCATGGAACTGACAAACGTAGCAAAGACTACCCCGAAAAAAACGGAAGCAGTCGTTATCAATGTCCGGCGTTTATTGCGCCAGAGATTGCGCCAGGCCAGTTTGAACAGGTCAGTCATAAGGATATTATTTACCTGACTTTCTTCATATTCTGTTGGGTAAAGAAACTGTCAGATATCGGCTGGTCAAACACTAAATTATTGATTTGAAGGATGGTTTTGTTGCCTTTCTTATTCGCAGGAATAATCTCCATCGTGGTAAGAATCGTGCGGTCACCCATCTGTTTCAGATTATAGGCATTCATCGTATTGACAGGCTGCTGGTCTTCATCATAATAGACGGCTTTCCACATATCAAAACCGTTTTTAGAGACCCAGGTTAGTATCTTTCCCCAAACGACAGGAGCATCGGGCAAGGGTACCAGTTCGATTTTGTAACAGAGCTGATCGCGTACCAGCTCCTCCCCAAGTAGTTTATGGGTATAATCATGGATAATGGAAGACTCTTTGACCAAATCGTCATTGGTAAAATCCGAACCCATCCACGACTGCATCATCATAGACGGTGGTATCTTGATCAACCGTTCGATAGAGGGCATCCAGTTCCACATCTCTTTACCGCGTTTCAGAAATACCTGTCCCTTCTCCTTTGCCGGTGCGGAAATGTATATCAATGAATAATCACGTCCTTTGGTCCAGGCCGTAAAGGTCAGGCTTCGTTTCCAGTCGGGGCGGACAATTGTTAGTGTCATCGTTCCCTGACTGCTTTTTCCCCGCGACTTATTATCCGCTTTCTGAATGATTTCAGTAGCTGTTAACGTCTGGGCTTTCAGGTTTAAGGTAAAAACAGGGAGAAGTAATAAGCTGATAATAATGCCGGTGTTCTTCATGAAGGTCAGTCATTTATGGTATTAAACAAAAAACGTCCGATTCTACCATTAGAAACGGACGCTTAGGGATATTGTTTATCGGAACAGGACTATTCTGCGGTAAACGGGTGATTCTTATAGCTTAGGGCAATCTCTTCAGCCAGATGGGCAGGCACAAAGAAACGGACATCCTTCCCCTCTGCCAATGACTTCCGGATAAATGTAGATGAAATCTCGATCTGCGGGGCATTGGTCAGAATCACATCAGCCGGAAGGCTCAACGGATCAATCTCAAATCCTTTGCGCGGATAGATCAGTACCGGATATTCTGCCAGAATGCGGTCATAATCTTTCCACTGGTCAAAGCAAAGCCAGTTATCCGCTCCGATGATCAGGACAAATTCATGGTCGGGATACTGCTCCTCCAATGCCTGTAGGGTATTGAAGGTAAATGACGGACGGGGCAATGCAAATTCGATGTCCGATGCCTGAAAACGGTCATAAGTACCGATGGCTGTTTCAACCCACTTCAGACGAAGATCATCCTCCAGTAGATCATCACTGTTTTTCAACGGATTATGGGGAGAAACCACAAACCACACCTCATCGAGCGATTCAAACTCGCACATGTAATTGGCCAATGCCAGGTGACCGATATGAATAGGATTAAACGATCCTGAGAAAATGCCGGTTCGTTTCATAAAAACGCTTTTTATAGAACAAACGCTGCCCCCGTTTTTCCAAAGCAGCGCTGAAATATTTTAATTGGGGAAGGCGATAGTATTATGCCAACAGTTTCTTTACGGTTTCAGAAATCAGTTTGCCATCAGCTTTACCTGCAAGCTGTTTTGAAGCAACACCCATTACTTTACCCATCTCTTTTGCACTTGTAGCACCCACTTCTGCGATGATTACTTTAAGAGCATCTTCCAGCTCTTCCGCACTCATCTGTTTAGGCAAATAGGCTTCGATGACCGCAGCTTCTTCCAACTCTTTTTCAGCCAGGTCAGGACGATTCTGAGTGGTATAAATAGAAGCGCTCTCCTTACGCTGTTTCACCATTTTCTGAAGGATTTTGTTTGCTACATCATCAGAAAGGTCGCCGTCAGCGCCTTTAGCGGTTTTAGCCTCGATGAACTCTTTCTTTACACCGCGTAAAGCTTCAAGTTTGATTTTATCTTTAGCCAGCATAGCAGCTTTGATGTCTGCGCTTATTTGATCAAAAAGATTCATTTTCGAAAAATATTATTGGGTTAAAAAACGATTTTGTTATCGGATGATTTTGGTGCTTCAGGAGTTTTTTTCTCCTGGATGAATGCCGGTGCTGCTGGTGCTTGTGCATGAGTCGCAAACTTATTCACAAAACTCGGTTCCCGGTTATAGGCAGGAGTTTGTTCCAACTGCTCAATCACAGCATCATCATCAAGTTGCACGTTTGACAGGATAACAGGTTTGGGTCTCAGTCGTCCACGGTTTGCCACTGCTGCCGAGCCATACACCACACGAATCATCTCTTCGCGTTTGCGTTGCTCTTCCTGATCGATGGCTTCCTGTTCTTTGCGGATCTTTTCGTTTTTCTCCACCATACCGGGGATATTCGACATTTCGAATCCGGTTGCCAAAAGCGCCAGTTTAACAGAATCACCCAGAGAATCGTCAATCGCAACCCCCCAGATCACCTCAATCTTCTGTTGGTCAAATTTATTCATGAACTCGTGCACCTGAGCCATCTCCTCCATTTTCACCGGATTTTGCTCGCTTGAGTAAAGGTTAAACAACACCTTGCGGGCTCCGAACGGATTGTTGTTATTGAGCAATGGTGAGTTCAGAGCATCTTCAATCGCCAACTCCACACGACGGTCACCTTCTCCGTAACCGGTACTCATGATGGCAACGCCCCCGTCTTTCAGGATGGTACGAACATCGGCAAAGTCAAGGTTGACGATACCCGGATTGGTAATAATCTCAGCAATACTTTTAGCAGCTACGGTCAGGGTATCATCAGCCTTTTCAAAAGCATTCCGGATATTAAGGTCAGGGTAAATGCTGCGAAGTCGCTCGTTATTGATCACAAGCAGAGCATCCACATATTTACTCATTTCCTCTACCCCGTTCAACGCCTGAATAATCTTCGGTTCACCTTCAAACAGGAAAGGGATGGTTACGATTCCTACGGTCAGAATATCTTTTTCTTTTGCCAATCGGGCCACTACAGGAGCTGCTCCTGTACCGGTGCCACCACCCATTCCGGCGGTGATAAATACCATTTTGGTGCCATCATCCAGCATCAGGTTGATATCTTCAATGCTCTCTTCTGCGGCTTCACGGGCACGCTCTGGACGGTTACCGGCTCCAAGGCCTTCGGTAGTCTTCATTCCCAACTGAATCTTATAAGGAATTGAAGATTTGTTTAATGCCTGGTTATCAGTATTACAAAGTACGAAAGAAACGTCGTTGATTCCCTCTTTGTACATGTGAGAAACAGCATTACCGCCACCACCACCAACACCGATTACCTTGATGATTGAGGCATTTGACTGAGTAAAAACAAAGTCCAGTATATCGTTAGTTATTGTTGCCATAGTTCTGAATAATTAGGCCATTTCTGAATTGTCATTCTCCATCTCACCAAACAGACTGCCAAATAGACCGCCGAGTCGCTCCGATACAGATTTCTTTTTCCCTTTTTTAGTATCTAAAACAGGTTGAACTTCTTCTTCAACATCATCTTCTGTTTCCTCATCGTTTTCCACAACCGCCGGAACTTCAATTTTCGGTAACACTTTGACACAAGGTTGCGTGCCGGTCATTAACAAGCCCAGTACCACGGCATAGGCCGGATTCTGCATTGATTCGGTAGTTGACATTCCGTTGGTGATGTGACGGGAGATTTGGGCTTTTTTAGCCTCCACTCCGGTTTCGCGTTTAATCAGGTCGGTAATGTTGCGCAGTTGAGATGCACCACCGGTGATATAGATGCCCGCCCCCAGTTGTTTGGAGAAACCTGAAGCCTCAATCTGCGCCCACGCATTCTGGATAATCTCCACCATTCGGGCTTCGATGATATTATTCAGCGTATGAAGATCAATCTTTGGACCATCCACACCGCCGCTATTACGGGGGCTAAATATCTTATTATCAGAATCTGGATTAAAGATAGCACTACCATAGGTGTTTTTCAGCTTCTCAGCATCCGCTTCTACCAGATTCTCACTGCTGATATCACGGGTCACCACCTGTCCGCCAAAAGGAATCACGACAATGTGGCGTAATAATCCGTCTTTGTAAACTGAAACGGTAGTAGTCGCTGCTCCAAAGTCTATCAAAGCACAACCCAGCACCTTATCGGCCTCGCTAAGTAATACTGATGCAGCTGCCATAGGTGACACTTTATATCCGGCCAATATCAGTCCGGAACGTTCTTCCACCACACGGCTTACATTACGCAGCAAAGTAGGACGTCCAAGGATTAACTTGAAATGGCCCTCAATTTCGGTGCAAGTTACACCTATCGGATTGATCTCCGTCTTTTTTCCATCCAGTTTATATTCATTGGGAATAATATCCAGAATCTCGTAATTATCGGATTTGTGCAAACGACAGGCCTCTACCAGATTGTCGATGACAATCTCATTTACCTGTGTCTCATGCTCCATTCTGATGTAAGCCTTCTCATTCTGGGAAATAACAGACTGTCCGGAGACTCCAACATAGATTTTTTCCAGCTTTTGGTGAATTCGATTCTCCAACAAACTGACTATTTTCTTCATCTGAATGGCAGCTTCTTCTACGTTGTGGATATTTCCACGGCGCACACAACTACTGGTCTCGTGTTTCTCCACGGCAACCACTTCGAGCGTGTTTTGGTTTTTGATACCAACCATGCCGACTATTTTCGATGAGCCAAAATCAATGGCTGCTATATATTCCTTAGGTTCCATAGGTTAAAGTATTAATTGGGTGTGCAGATAACTTGCCGGTCATAACGCAAATTGATTGTTTTGTATTTATTCCATCCGAAATGATTAAGGCCCTGTTTATAAAGCGCAAAGAGGTTATCCATTTTGGCTTCAAAATCAGTTAGCCTACCTAACAATATCTTCTGTTCTCCCACCGTGGGGATTAATATCACTTCCTGATTTTGCTGAACATCAATTTGCTGAATCTGAGCATTCCAGAATGGATTCCCGCGCAAAAATAGTGCAAATCTAAACAAGTCGGTTTCTGCCAGTTTTTTTTGAATGAATCCCGATGCGATAGGCAAGCGGGCACTGTATTTATAGGAAATCGGCATTGCCTTTCCCTCTTTATCAATATAATAATCACCAAATAACGACATCACGCGCAAAACCGGGATCCGTTGATTTATCAACACCCTGATTTTGTTGTCATTGGTTTTGAAACATTCCACCTCACGAATCAACTGGTCTTTCTTGATACATTCCTCGATCTTCTCGGTATTGATCTTGCCCATTTTTTTATCCACAGGGTAAAGATCTTCGTATTTGATCATCGCAATAACCTCTTTTTCATCAATCAGGTGAATTTCGTTTTTGTCCACAATAATTACGTCCAGCCCTTTACAGACCTCTCCCCGCGGCTTTCCATAGAAGGAAACCGCAGCAAAAGCTACATATCCGATCAGTAGCAGGACGGCAATTATTTTCAGGATCAGTTTCATTTACCTTGCAATATATCAATAATTTGCGGAATATAAGTATCGATATCTCCGGCACCCAGTGTCATCACCACATCGTACTCCTTACCACGTAATTGGTTCAACAGTTCTTTTTTCGAACAAAGCGTCTTCTTGGGAGAAGTCACTTTCTCAAAAATAATCTCCGAGCTAACTCCCGGAATCGGAAGCTCCCTTGCCGGGTAGATTTCCAGCAAAATCAGTTCATCCGCCAGTGATAAATGCTCCGCAAATTCCACATAAAAATCGCGGGTGCGCGTAAACAGGTGCGGCTGGAAAATCACCGTAATCTTCCGGTCCGGATAAAGTTGTTTCAACGATGAAATACTGGCCTTCACCTCTTCCGGATGATGACCGTAATCGTCCAACACCACCAGGTTATCTGATTTCAGATAGAAATCAAAACGGCGTTTGGCTCCACGGTATGAAGCCATCCCTTTACGTAAATCGTCACCGGTTACTCCATTCAACCAGGCCAATGCCATAGCCGCAATGGAATTCTCGATATTGATGCGAACCGGAACACCCAGCTCGATATCTTTGATCGTTTCGGTCGGAGTCACAAAGTCAAAAACAATGGTTCCGTTTCCGATACGCACTCGCTCTGCATGAAAATCACCCTCTTCGATGGAGTACGAATAAAGCTTTACCGAAGACTTCAGATCAGGTTCCACTTTCAACCCTTTTTTCATGATCAGGCAACCTCCCTCTTTGATCAGGGAAGTGAAAATACGAAAGCTTTTCAGATACTCCTTCTCGGTTCCATAAATATCTAAATGGTCCGGATCAGAAGAGGTAATCACCGCCATATAGGGATGCAACCAGTGGAAAGAGCGATCGTATTCGTCAGCCTCAATCACCGTCAGGTCACTTTTATCGGAAAGCATCAGGTTGCTGTTGTAGTTCTTTAGGATTCCTCCCAAAAAAGCATTGCAATCCACCGGTGACTGCTTCAGCAAATGAGCCGTCATACTCGAGGTTGTGGTTTTACCGTGCGTTCCTGCCACACATATACCACGGTCTGTATTGGTGATTTCGCCCAATACCTCCGCACGTTTGGCCATCCAGAAACCATTGGTCCTGAAATAAGTCAGCTCCGAATGGTCATGGGGAACTGCCGGTGTAAGCACCACCAATGTGGTCTCTTTCTCCAGGCAATATGCCGGGATCAGGGAACAGTTATCTTCGTAGTGAATATCGGCACCTTCCTTGATCAACTGAGCAGTCAGTTCGGTTGCCGTTTTATCGTAACCGGCCACTTTTTTCCCCTTAGCCAGGAAATAGCGAACCAGCGCGCTCATTCCGATGCCGCCGGCTCCCACAAAGTAAACCGATTTAATATCTTTCAGACTTTTCATCTCGTGTAAAAATAGGTAAAACTCTATACAATTGCAAATTAGCGGCTGGCGATTTCGACATTATTATTGTCGATCAGCGGCAATCCGCAAAATCTGTGATAAAGTTGAGCCGTTGCCAACACATCTTTTTCGCAATAGGTGGCTATCCGGTCAATATTATTCTCTTCGTAAAATACGGAAGCCACCTGACTTCCGTCAATATCGTCTTTCGGCGTCGGAATCCCGAAAACTGCGGTCAGCAATTTCAACGAGGTGTAATTTTTGTAGTCCCCGAAGCGCCACAATTCCAATGTATCCAGGAAACGGACCTCCCAGGGCTTTTTGCCGGCGATATTCAGGACATCCGGCAATGCGATGCCATTAATCAGCATCCGGCGGGCAATGTAAGGGACATCAAATTCCTTAATATTATGTCCGCACAGGTTATGCTCCGGAGAAATGGTCTTATTCAGCAAGGTGGCAAAATCCGTCAGCAACGCTTTTTCATCCTCACCGGCAAACGATTTGAGTCGAAAATGGCTCTCCCCGTTTTTCCAATACACCATACCTACTGAAATACAGACGATACGTCCAAACTCGGCATATATCCCGGCCTCTTTGGAGAAGGCTCCCGAAGCGTCTAAATCATCGGAATAGCGATCCGGCATCCGGCGTTTCTGCGCATCAAATTTCTCTTCCCACAAAAGCTGAAGCTCTGCAGTCATTTCACTCAATGCAGCCGTTTGCGGAACGGTCTCGATATCGAGGAACAGAATCTTGTCTATTTTCGGGCTCGCACTCATATCATTTGGGTAATTCAGCCATTACATTCAGCAGGTCAAATAGCAAATCACGGGTGACAACGTCGTATTTTCCACAACCGGATTTAATTTCATCCGGTGTTTGAATATAAGGCGCTTTAACTTTCAACTCTTCATCTTCGTCATTATCGAAAAACGGCAGAATATACTGTTTGGATAATTCCAGATGAAATTGCAGGCCGACTACACGATTGTTATTCAAGGCAAATGCCTGATTCGGACAACCATCTGAGGTAAAAAGCGGATCTGAATTTTCAGGAATCTCAAACATATCACCGTGCCACTGCATGACAGTCACCTCTTCTTCTTTCAGATTCGGGAAAAGGGTGTGATTAGAGAATAGTTTCTTTACCGCAAACCAGCCGATTTCCTTATACGGACTCCGAATTACCTCTTTGCCTGATGCCCGGGAGATCAACTGTGCTCCAAGGCAAACGCCAAGAATCTTTACATTCGCTTCAATGGCTTTTTTTATATATTGCTTTTCTCCAACCAACCAGGGGTATTGCTCCTCCTCATCCACATTCATCGACCCGCCCATAATGATAAGCATATCAATCTGATTGGGATCGGGATATTGCAGGGCATTTTCCCAAAAACGGGTTTCGGTATAGGTGTATCCGTTTTCCTGAATCCACTCCCCGATCATGCCAAGCCCTTCGAACTCCAGATGTCTGAATACGTGAATCTTCATAGTGGGTTTTTAGTCAATTAGTTTCAATACCTCTTCTGCAATGCGACGGGCAGAGTCGTGTTGTGCCAGGGTGAGGATATTCTTACCAAGTTGTTCGATTTTCACCTCATCATTTATCAGCTGCAACGCTGCCGGAACCAGCTTTTCCTTAGCTTCAGCATCCCGAATCATAATCGCAGCCTCTTTCTCAACGAGAGCCATAGCATTCTTCGTCTGGTGATCTTCCGCCACATTAGGAGAGGGAACCAGAATAACCGGTTTTCCTAACAGACAAAACTCCGAGATTGAGCTTGCCCCGGCACGTGAAATGATCACATCAGCCACGGCATAGGCCAAATCCATCCGGCTCACAAATGCAGTCAGATGGATATTTCCTTTATCTTGTTTTTCGAGTTCCGCTTTTGCATCTTCGTAGTAATACTTACCGGTTTGCCAGATAAACTGCACATCCGAATTTCCGATTTCGGCAAGTCCGGCTATCATACTTTGATTAACAGTGCGGGCCCCGAGGCTCCCACCCACGACTAGTATGGTTTTCTTGTTCGGATTAAGGTTGAAATAGCTGTACGCGACCTCCCGCTTATCCGACCCGGTAAATAAATCCTGACGAACAGGGTTACCGGTCAGAATGATTTTATCTTTCGGGAAAAAGCGCTCCATTTTGTCGTATGCCACACAAATCTTAGCGGCATTCTTAGCCAAAAGCTTATTGGTTACTCCCGCATAAGAGTTCTGTTCCTGAATGACAGTCGGGATACCCAGCATGCCTGCTGCTCGTAACGTCGGGCCACTGGCATAACCGCCCACACCAACTGCCGCATCGGGCTTAAACTGACGAACCGTTGATATTGCCTTCACCATACTTTTGCCTAAACGGTAAAGTACGACCACATTCTTCAACAGGTTCTTCCGGTCAAATCCACTGACAGGCAAACCGACGATCTTATATCCGGCCGCAGGAACTTTTTCCATTTCCATGCGGTTTTCGGCTCCGATAAAGAGAAATTCAGCTTCAGGACGAAGCACTTTTATTGCGTTCGCGATGGAGATAGCCGGGAAAATATGGCCTCCGGTACCACCTCCGCTAATGATTATGCGAGGATTTTTCTTCATTTCAAAACTGATTATTCAGTTACAAATTAATAGTTCTCTTCTTGTTCTTCAACCTCTTCCGACTCCGCCTCTTCAGGTGACATCTCTCCGGCAGCAATCATCTTGCGGGTATTTTCGCAGGCATTGGCATACTGGCTTACCGAGAGGATTATCCCGAAGTAGATACATGTCAGAATCGTAGATGTCCCACCACGGCTAATGAGCGGCAAAGGTTGTCCGGTTACGGGAATCAGATTCACCGCTACAGACATGTTGATGATCGCCTGGAAAACGATGAGCAAGGCACTACCGATAATCAACAATGCGGGAAAAGCGTGATTGCACCTTCGGGCTATAATTCCCACCCGAAACAACAAGACAAAATAAAGGAACAAGACGAAAAAACCACCCAGAAAACCGGTCTCTTCCAGAATAATGGCATAGATAAAGTCGGAAAATGCCTGCGGAAGAAAGTCCCGCGTCTGGCTGTTTCCCGGCAACATACCAAAAACAGATGAACCGCCATTGGCAATGGCTATTTTGCCGGTCATTACCTGACGGTTTTTATCGGTAATTTTCAGGTCCTCGAGTTTTGCCTCTTTCTTATTGTCATGCTCTTTGAGTCGGTTGATCCAGGTTGTATAACGGGTTTTTTCCAAAGCCTTAATATGCATGCTTGGAACAACATAGATCGCCATAAAGATAAATCCAATACCCACTGCCGCGATAACAAAAAGCTTTCTAAACTGGACCCGTCCGATAAACATCAGAATATACACTACGGCAAAAAGTAAGAAGGCCGTGGAGAAGTTCTCCTTGACAATCAACAGACAAAAGAACCCTGCAATCCACATGACCCATTTGAAGGCATTATTCGAAGCATGGCTTTCATCCTGAAAACGGGCTAATATATATGAGGTTGTGATAATAACGCCCAATTTGGCAAATTCGGAAGGCTGAAAACTCACCCCTCCGAAACTGACCCAACGTTGGGCATCATTAACTTTCATTCCTCCTGCCAGTGCATAAATCAACAGGATAAAGGCAAAAATAAGAATATAGAATCCTAATGTCGAGAACTTTTTATAGTTAATATTCTGAACGACAATTACCAGCAACGTACCTCCCAACAGGAAAGTAGAATGACGCATGATGGGGTCGAAATGACGAACCGTCGCCTTGTATGATAACATACTCGAAGCACTGTACACCTCTACCAGAGAGAACATACAGAGTATGAAAAAGATAGCCCAGATTACCCGGTCTCCCCTAAACAGCGCTTTGGTCAAGTCCATAATTGTCGTTTTGTTGGATTATAATTCTCTAAACAGATATACCGGATTACAGGTTACGCACGCACTCCTTAAACTGGCGTCCGCGGTCTTCGTAGCTTTGGAAAAGGTCGAAGCTTGCACAACACGGAGAGAGCAATACGGTATCGCCTTTATCCGATAACTGGTAGCATTTATCAACCGCCTCCTTCATAGATCCGGCATCGGTAATAACAGCCACTTTACCATCGAAGAATTTATGCAGTTTGCTATTGTCCACACCCAGGCAAACTATCGCTTTCACTTTCTGTTTTACCAGTTCCTCGATTTCGGTATAGTCATTTCCTTTATCAGTACCTCCCAGGATGAGAACCACAGGAGTCTTCATGCTTTGGAGCGCATACCAGCAAGAGTTTACGTTGGTTGCTTTTGAGTCGTTGATATATTCCACACCACGCACGCGGGTTACCTTCTCCAGGCGGTGTTCCACGCCCTGAAAATCGCCCAGTGCTTCACGGATTTTCTCTTTACGGATTTGCAATAACTTAGCTGAAATACCCGCTGCCAATGAGTTATAAAGGTTGTGTGTGCCTGACAATGCAAGCTTACTCAGTTCCATGGAGAATGCGTCACTCTCAGGAGCTTCAATAACAAGATCGGCATTTTCCGTATATCCTTTTACGCCCACTTCCTTGATTTCGGCAAATGGAAAAAAACGGGCATCGATATGGCGTTTCTTAATTTCCTCGGTGATAATGGGGTCATCATTCCAATAGATGAAAGCATCTTCAGGAGTCTGATTTTGTGTAATGCGGAATTTAGCATTGATATAATTCTGCATACAATAATCGTAACGATCGAGGTGGTCAGGGGTAATGTTTAGCAGGATAGCAATATTGGCACGGAAATCGTACATGTTATCCAACTGGAAACTGCTCAACTCCAGCACGTAATATTCGAAGTTGTCTTCTGCCACCTGCAAGGCAAGGCTTTTACCCACGTTTCCGGCAAGACCGACATTCAATCCTGCTTTTTTCAAAATATGGTAAGTCAGCATTGTGGTAGTCGTTTTACCGTTACTACCGGTGATACAGACCATCTTTGCATCGGTATAGCGGGCGGCAAACTCAATCTCAGAGACCACTGGAATTCCTTTCTCGATAATCGCCTTCATAATAGGCGCTTTATCCGGAATTCCCGGACTTTTGATTACCTCATCAGCATTCAGTATTAATTCATCAGTATGGGTGCTCTCTTCCCAGACAATCTGATATTTGTCCAACTGCTCTTTGTACTTATCGGCAATAGCAGATTTATCTGAGACAAAAACATCAAATCCCTTTACTTTGGCCAAAACAGCTGCTCCGGCACCACTCTCTCCCGCTCCTAATACTACAATTCTTTTGCTCATATATAACTTCTTCTATATTCAAAAATGGGATTAACGGATTTTCAATGTAACTATAGTAATTACCGCCAGTAAGATCCCGATAATCCAGAAACGAACCACAATTTTCGATTCAGGCACAGGGCGTATTGGCCCCTGAATAATGGCATCAATACCTGCATTTCCCGGCTTCTGGAAATGGTGGTGAAGCGGAGCCATCTTGAAAATACGTTTTCCAGTACCCGTTTTCTTCTTCGTATATTTGAAATAATAACGTTGTAAAATAACAGAAAGGTTTTCCACCAGGAACACCCCGCAAAGAATCGGGATCAGCAGCTCTTTGTGAATGATGATGGCAAAGACGGCAATGATACCACCAAGGGTAAGACTTCCGGTATCCCCCATAAAAACCTGAGCCGGGAAGGAATTAAACCAGAGGAATCCGATCGTTGCCCCGATAAAGGCACTTGCAAATACAGACATCTCCTCCACTCCGGGCAGATACATGATATTAAGGTAGGAAGCATAGTTCACGTTACTGGACACATAAGCCAGAATACCCAGTGTGACCCCTATTATGGATGAGGTTCCGGTAGCAAGGCCGTCCAACCCGTCAGTTAAATTAGCACCATTGGATACCGCCGTTACGATAAAAATAACCACAAGGATAAAAAGCGCCCATCCCCAGGCCTGGTAATTCTCACCTGTAAACTTAACCAGATCAGCATAATCCAGGTTATTGTTTTTTACAAATGGAATGGTTGTCTTTGTTGACTTAACATCCTGATTGTGATATTGTACGTCTGTAATCACATTGCCCTGGCGTACCTCTGAATTTTCACGCATAACCACTTTAGGACTCATCAGCAGGACAATTCCTACAATCAGTCCCAATCCTATCTGACCTACAACTTTGAATTTTCCCTGAAGACCTTCTTTGTCTTTTTTGAATACCTTGATATAGTCATCCAGAAATCCGATAAGTCCCAACCACACGGTGGTCATAATCATCAGCATCATATAGACATTTCCCAAACGACCGATTAACAATACCGGCACGAGAATAGAGATAATAATGATAATCCCCCCCATGGTAGGAGTACCTTTTTTCTGCATCTGTCCTTCAAGACCCAGATCACGGACCAACTCTCCAATCTGAAGCATTTGCAATTTATCGATAATACGACGGCCTATAATTGTTGAAATCAATAAGGATAAAATCAAAGCTGCTCCCGAACGGAATGAGATGTACTTGAAAACACCTGCTCCGGGAACATTTAGTTCGTGTAAGTATTGGAATAAGTAGTAAAGCATTTAGTTATTAGTTACAAGTGAAAAACTATATGTTTATTATATCGTGAGTCAGGATAACCCGTTTAACTCTTCAAAAATCTCGCGGACGATTTCGCGGTCATCAAAGTGATATTTGACCCCTTTGATATCCTGATAATTTTCATGTCCTTTGCCGGCAATCAGGATGACATCGCCCGGTTGCGCCAGCATGCACGCTGTACGGATAGCCTGTTTCCTATCGGTAATAGTCAGGACCTTTTTCTTATCAAGAATATCAAGACCGGCCACCATATCGTTGATGATATCGTCCGGCTCTTCAAAGCGGGGATTATCGGATGTCAGAACTACCTTATCACTTCCATTGACTGCTTCTTTGGCCATGATGGGGCGTTTTCCTTTATCGCGGTTTCCGCCGGCTCCAACCACCGTAATCACCCGGCCTTGCCCTTCAAGTACCTGATGAATGGCATTCAATACATTATTCAGGGCATCCGGAGTGTGGGCGTAATCGACAATCGCAGTATAACCGGACAGCGAACGCAACGTCTCGAAACGGCCCGAAACCGGCTTCAGGGTACTCAGGATAAGCAATATCTCATCCATGCTTTTCCCCAACAAATGGGTCGCACCGACTACAGCTAGCAAGTTTGAGGCATTGAACTTCCCTACGAAGTGAACCACAACCTCCCGCTGGTTAACTTCCAGTGTCATTCCTTCAAAATGATTTTCAAGGATTCGGCCTTTATAGTCTGCCAATGTACGCAGGGAGTAGCTGTATTTCTTCGCTTTGGTATTCTGCAACATGACAGGACCGGTCTTATCGTCACCGTTAGTCAGGGCAAATGCCTCTTTGGGCAACTGGTCAAAGAATCCTTTTTTCGCCTTCAAATAAGCATCGACTGTTTTGTGATAATCGAGGTGGTCTCGGGTCAGGTTGGTAAAGATCCCTCCGGCAAACTTTAGTCCGGCAATGCGGTGCTGGTCCACAGCGTGTGAACTCACCTCCATGAAGGCATATTCGCAACCCTCTTCCACCATCTGCGCCAGCAGGTGATTCAGGGAAATGGGATCAGGCGTGGTATGTGTAGCCGGAAATTCGGTATCATTAATGATGTTACAAACTGTTGAAACCAATCCGGCATAGTGCCCCATTGCACGGAACATATTATATAATAAGGTAGCAATGGTCGTTTTGCCATTCGTACCGGTAACGCCAACCAAAGTCAGTTTTTCAGAAGGGAAACCATACCACGTAGCGGCTATACAACCCAATGCTTCCGAGCTGTTTTCTACCTGGATATAGGTTACCCCATCGGATAACTCTTCCGGAAAAAGTTGGCAAACGATTGCCTTTGCCCCTTTTTCAATGGTCGATGATATAAATTCGTGTCCATCCACTGCCGTACCGGTCACGGCAATAAAGAGACTTCCGTCTGTTGCCTTCCGGGAATCAGAACAGATACCTGTTACCTTCGTTTCAGTGGAACCGATAAGTTGTTTGACTTTCAGTTTTGAAATGAGTTGTTGAATTTTCATCTCTGACTGCTTTTATATTATAGTACAATACTTTTATTTCTTACTGCAAAGTAATGGTAATAACCTGTCCCCTTTGCAAAAGTGTTCCTGCCGCCGGGGTTTGCGATGCAACGGTTCCGCATCCCATCAGTTTCACCCGCAAACCACAATTTTCGAGCAAAAAGACAGCATCACGGGCACCCATTCCTTTGACATCCGGCACCAGATTGGCGGCAACGGCATAGCCATTCAATGCAACGGCTCCTTTTTCCGACTCCGGTTTAACCCAGTTATTTCGTCCTCCCAGGTCAACGGTATGGACTCTCAATGCACGCAATACAGACTGGATATCACTTTTCAACCCGGCTTTTACCATTGGAAAGGCCGTATTCAATGAATCCCGTACAGCCATATAGGCAGGCACGGTCAGGCTTCGAGCATATACCTGCTCTGCAATTCTTTTGAAAACACCCCCCGACATGGTTCCTCCTGACGGGTGGCCTATTTTGGGATATCGTATCACGACTATCCCCGTATATTTTGGTTTGTCTGCTGGGAAATATCCGCAAAAGCTTACCTGGTGACCGCTATATCCCGAGCTACCCTGCGAAACCTGAGCGGTTCCCGTCTTTCCGGCAATCCTGATGTAAGGCGATTCTACCGACTTTCCAGTTCCTTTTTCCACAACCCCCAGTAACATATCCTTAATGATGCCTAATGTCTTCGGAGTACAGATCTGCGGATTTACCACCTCCTGCTCGAAAGTACGCATTACGGTACCGTTGTGATTGATACTACGGACAAAATGAGGCTTAATCATTTTTCCGTTATTCGCTATCGCATTGAAGAAGGTCAGCGTGTATATCGGAGGTATCTGCGTTTCATAACCAAACGACATCCAGGCCAGGGTAGTCTTATACCAATTCGAATTTCCAGGATATTTAATACGAGGCGCTGCCTGTCCGGGAATTTGGAAATCCAGCTTCCGGTTAAAGCCCAGTTGATTGATTTTATCCACATAGCGGGCAGGACAATCGTGATAAGCCCTGTCGATAATCTTAGACACCCCTACATTCGAAGAATACCAGATGGTCTGTGCGGCACTGATGCGGTGGTAACCGCCTTTGTCCCAGTTGTGGTCTCGTACGACTTTTCCTTTGTACGCCCAGAGTCCGTTACCGGTATCGATGGTGTCCGATGGTTTGACTTTACCATCATCCAACGCCACCATCATGGAGGCCACTTTGAATGTAGATCCCGGCTCACTCAAATCCGAAACGGCCTGATTTCGGGTTTCCCCGTATTCGCCGTTTTCCATTCGGGCCATATTGGTAATGGCCTTTACCTCTCCGGTACTGGTTTCCATCAGAACCACAGTACCCGATTCGGCTTCCAGCTCGGTCAGTTTATCAAGGAGCGCCTTTTCGGCAATATCCTGGATATTCACATCGATGGTGGTCATAATATCCATACCGTCCACCGGTTCCCGCTGTGTAATATTGATGAAACTGTTCCGTACTTTCTGACGGGTACACATACCCGGAATCCCATGCAAAACAGAATCAAACTGAAGCTCCAGTCCGTTCTTACCGCCTTTATTTTTTTCAGAGTAAATATCCCCGATAGTCCGGGAAGCCAAAGAGCCAAATGGTTTCCGTCGCTGAAAGAAGGTTTTGGTGTAAAACCCGCTGATCCCGGGAGCCAGTTTCATGAACGGATTTTCTTTAATCAGCTTCAGATTGGTGTAAGAAACCTTTTTGCCTGAAATCTTAAACTGTCGGCTCTCTTTACTCAATCCTTTGCGAATATGACGGCGGTATTCTTCCGGTGATTTATCACCGATTATCTCTGAGAGAGTCTTGCAAAGGCCTGACATATATTTATCCAGAGAGTCCAGAGAAGACACCCGCTTGTTGGTACCCATATACCCGTCTGCTTTAAAGTCAAGGTACAGTTCATATTGAGGAATACTGCTCGCCATCAACCGGCCGTCTGCCGCGTAAATATTTCCGCGGGTAGGCTCGATCTGAATATTCTCAATCTTATTTTTTTCGCCCAGATTCCGCCACTTTTGTCCTTCCACAAACATGATGTTTATGATCTTGTAAACAATAAGTCCCAGAATACAAACGATAAAGATGATGACAATACCGTATCGGTTCAATATACTGTTTCTGTCGATGGGCATGCTATTCTTTGGCCGGTTTAGTTAGTTTGTAGGGAGGCGTCTGTGACTCTTCCAGTTCAATCCCGTTTTCCAGTATCAGGTTTTTCACCTGCGACTGCTTGCTGCCCCCCATCAGCTCGGCTGAGCGGGTTAATGCTTCGTATTTCACATCAGTCAGTTTCTTCTGCAGCTTCACAATGTCCATCATCTTTTGCTGGCACTCGTAACGGTTGCTGATGTAGAAGAACGTCATAAACAAAATCATGGCAATCAAACCCGCATTACGTTCCAGAAAACCGTTAGCCAGTACCTGACCGCCTATCACGTCACGCAGCGTAATTTTCTTACCATCCTGCGCAGCTTTCTTTTCGTTGTTTTTTTTGAATTTGATAGCCATTAAACTGTAGTTAGAAAGAACCGACTGAATTACAACTTTTCTGCAATGCGCAATTTAGCGCTTCGGGCACGCGGATTACGCTCCACCTCCTCATCCGAAGGCACAATCACTTTATTGCTCACCGGTTTCAACGGCGAAACTGTATTTCCAAAGAAATCCTGCTCCAGTTTACCCTCGAAGTTTCCTGTTTTGAAATAGTTTTTCACCAAACGGTCTTCGAGCGAATGATAGGTAATCACCGCCAGCCTACCTCCCGGCTTCAACAGTTCACGTGCCTGCTCCAGCATCTCTTTCAGAGTTTCCAGCTCCTGATTCACCTCGATCCGCAATGCCTGAAACACCTTCGCAAGGTCTTTCTTCTCCTGCGTCTTACTAATGCAGGGGCGTATCACTTCGAGAAAATCGCCAATAGTGACTATTTTCTTTGTTTGACGGGCTTTCACAATAAGGGAAGCTATTTTGCGGGAGTTTTTCATCTCGCCATAGAGGTAAAAAATGTCGGCAAGCTTTTCTTCCGGCAAAGTATTAAGCAACTCTGCGGCAGAAGTACCGGCGCGTTTATTCATACGCATATCCAGGGCTCCGTCAAAGCGGAATGAAAAGCCACGATCCGCATCATCAAAGTGATGGGACGAAACACCTAAATCGGCGAGTAATCCGTCTATAGACTTCACCCCATGATACTTCATGAAGTTATACAAAAAACGGAAGTTGCTGCGCACAAACACGAACCGCTTATCTTCCACGATATTCTTTTCGGCATCTTCATCCTGATCAAAGGCATAGAGTCTTCCGTTCGGGTTCAGGTGTTTAAGAATTTCTTTCGAATGGCCTCCACCTCCAAAAGTTACATCAACATAGACGCCACCGGGACGGATAGATAAACCATGAATGGTCTCCTCCAGCAAGGCAGGTACATGGTAAAAGTCTGATTGATTGTCCATTGTTCGGATAATGCTTTTATCATTTGTTTTCATGTGACCTTATTTTATTATTCAGGCATCACATGGAACTCGCATACAATATCTTGTTCATTTGACACAATCCAACTGCACGCTCGTTTCAAGCTGTAAAAATAGGAATAAAAATTGTTTCAGGTCAATATTCTGAAGAAAAGTTATCAACAGCTTTTTCCCAAAGATAGCATTTTCTATATCAAACCTTTAGTCTTAAAAACATAAAGCAAATCTTCACCTCTCAAAGTGTTAAAACCAGAGTGACCAGCGACTCATTACAGCCTGAAAATGATTAATATACGACCTGCAACTCAGGGATTCGAATATTTGATATAACTTTGTGCGGAAATTGCACAAAACTATGGATAGTAAAATCATTCAGATAGACGTCGATAAAGTCTTGCGGGAAAAGGCTCCGAAAATCAGCAAAAAACTACCCCGCTTTGTCGTTTCATTTCTGAAAAAGGTTATCCACCAGGAAGGGATCAATGCCTTCCTTCGAAAAGCCGGTCACCTCTACGGAACGGACTTCGCCGACGCCATGGTTGACCACTGGGAAGTCACCCTGAAAGTGGAAGGATTAGAAAATATCCCGACAGACCGGAAATTTGTATTTGCCTCAAACCACCCGTTGGGAGGACTCGATGGCATCGCATTAATCAGCGTAATCGGCAAACAGTTCAATGGTAAGGTTCGCTTCGTGGTCAATGATATCCTGATGAATATCAAGAATCTGGAGCCGGTATTTGTCCCAGTGAACAAACACGGGGCTCAGGGCAAACACTCTGCTGAAGCCATTAATGCTGTTTATAATTCCGATGTACAGGTATTGTTTTTTCCTGCCGGTCTGGTATCACGCCGCCAACACGGAAAAATTGAAGATCTGGAATGGAAAAAAGCATTTATTGCCAAATCCATCCAATACCAGCGGGATATTGTACCGGTCTATTTTGACGGCTGCAACACTTCATTTTTTTACAACTTCGCCCTTTTTCGCAAAAAAATCGGGCTGAAAATCAATCTTGAAATGTTACTTTTGCCCCGCGAATTATTTAAGCAACACGGCAAAACATTTACTATCCGATTCGGAGAACCCGTTCCCTGGCAATCATTCGACAAAACCAAATCTCACACAGCCTGGGCGCACTATGTAAAAGAGAAAGCCTACGCCTTAAATAAGTGAACCAAAACCGCTACAGATTTATATGGAAAATATTATTGCTCCCGTTGACAAACAATTAATACTCAACGAGCTGACCCCGGAACGCTTTTTACGTAAAACCAATAAAGGGGGAAACGAAATCTACATAATCACTCATCACGATTCACCGAATACAATGCGCGAAATCGGACGTCTGCGCGAAATTGCTTTCCGCGATGCAGGCGGAGGTACGGGTCTCGCTGTGGACATTGATGAATACGACACGATGGAGAATCCCTACAAGCAGCTTATTGTATGGAATCCTGAGGCCGAAGAGATCATCGGCGGTTACCGTTTCATGTATGGTGATGAAGTGAACTTTGATGAGCACGGACATCCTATGCTTGCCACGGCACACATGTTCGAAATGTCGGAGCAATTTATCAAAGAATACCTGCCCAAAACGCTGGAGTTGGGACGTTCATTCGTGACCCTCGAATACCAGTCATCAAAAGCAGGTGCCAAAGCCCTCTTTGCTCTTGACAACCTGTGGGACGGACTGGGCGCACTGCCTAAAATCAAGTCGAATATCGAGTATTATTACGGTAAGGTGACCATGTACCCCAACTACCACAAAGGGGCACGCGACATGATTCTGCACTTCTGGCAAAAATATTTCCCTGATCCGGAACGTCTTATCTGGCCGGTTACCCCGATTACTCCGCATTGGGATACCGATGTGGAGCAGTTGGAAAAATTATTCTCCACCGGTAACTTCAAGGATGATTATAAAATCCTGAATCAGGAGGTTCGTAAACTGGGGCTCAACATCCCACCGCTGGTAAATGCCTACATGAGCCTTTCACCAACCATGAAGGTGTTTGGCACAGCCGTAAACGATACTTTCGGCGATGTTGAAGAGACAGGAATCCTGATTAAAGTGGAGGATATCTTCGAAGAGAAACGCACCCGTCATATCGACACATTTTCTACTGAAATATAATCAGTCACAAGCATATCACAGGAGCGCCGGAATCAGTTATGATTCCGGCGCTTTTTGTTTGCACCTATCTATCTGAGATAAAATACGGCTTTGAAGAATGACATTACCTCATTCAGCTCTGACTGACTCTGAAATCCTCTCTCTTTCGTTTTCCTTTCCCTATATTTGTAAATAGGTTGATTATACATAATTCTAAGGATATCTATGGAAAAGTGATGAATTAAGTATCAAACTATCTATATTGAACCTTATTACAAGATATAACCAACCTATAAGCTTCACCTGAGGAAACTATTCAATTTCTATCACAAAGTCAGCGTAATACTATCTTACTGTAGTACGATTATATCCCGGGCAGGCATATCCCGGATATTTTGTCCCCTTCAATTATTGCCGGTCCAATCACTTGTTATACCTTTGATAAAAGCTATTTCACAGAGTGCCTCATTTCAAAAAATACTGACGATGGAAAAGGTTATCAACACCGGCAAACTGCCAATCAAATTGTGGCTGAATGATATCGAAGAAGAAGCCATGCAACAGGCCCGTAACCTGGCCAATCTGCCGTTTGCCTTTCGCCAGATTTGTCTGATGCCTGACGCCCACTCGGGATATGGTATGCCGATCGGAGGAGTAATGGCTACGCAAAATGCTATTGTACCAAACGCGGTGGGGGTGGATATCGGCTGTGGCATGGGGGCTATTCGCACCAACCTGCGAACCGAAGAGATGACTCCCGAAATCCTGAAAAACATCATGACGGATATCCGCGGAGTTATCCCATTTGGATTTAACCATCATAAGCAGGCTCAGGATGAATCGCTTATGCCGCCCGGATTCAAATTGCACGAGATCCCGGTGGTGAAACGGGAATACGAAGCCGCACTAAAGCAGATTGGCACACTCGGCGGAGGGAATCATTTTCTGGAGATACAACAGGATAATGACGATTTCGTGTGGATTATGGTCCACTCCGGCAGCCGCAACATCGGCAAACAGGTGGCTGACTTTTACAACAAAAAGGCAAAGAAGCTAAATGCCATGTTTCATTCTACCGTTGACCCCAAGGCCGATCTTGCCTTTCTGCCTTTTGATTCGGAAGAGGCGCACCATTACTACAAGGAGATGAGATACTGTGTGGCATTTGCCTACGCGAACCGACACCTGATGCTCGACCGCATTAAGGAGATATTTGAAAGCCAGTTCTCAGGGATTATATTCGACCCAATCATCAACATTGCCCACAACTATGCCGCCTGGGAGACTCACTTTGGGGAAAAGGTGTTGGTGCACCGCAAAGGAGCGACTTCGGCCAGAGCCGGTGAAACAGGTATCATTCCTGGCTCACAGGGAACAAAGTCATACATCGTGGAGGGCCTGGGCAATGAGGAAAGCTTCCAGAGCTGTTCACACGGGGCGGGGCGCACCATGAGCCGGTCAAAAGCCATCAAGACGCTGGACCTACAGGAGGAGATCCGAAAGCTGGATGAGCAGGGCATTATCCACGCCATTCGACATAAAAACGATCTGGAAGAGGCGGCTTCTGCCTATAAAGATATCTCTACAGTGATGAACAACCAGCGCGACCTGGTCAGAATCAAAGTTGAACTTTCTCCTATGGCGGTACTGAAAGGGTAATTTCACCTTGAATTTAGAGACATATCCTGCTAAATGCGCTTCAGAGAAAAGATAAACATCTTACTATATCCCGGGAAACAATCTCCGGGATTATCTATTTAATATCCCTTTAATCACCCCAAAACAAAACAACTTTTCACTTCTCAAAGAGCCTTACCGATTCACCTGACTCTGAAAAACTCTTTCCACCATTATTAAGATTAAAATTGCTCCAAACTCATTTGAACAATCCACATATTCTGTTTGTTAAACGGTATTCCTCAATAAAACGCCTATCGATAGCATTGCCGAAACCTGCATTTTTTCGAATGTAAGAATAATCTTCTATCGTAGTTAATAACCAGAGGAATAGCTTTTGACTCCCTATGCGGCATCACTTGAATCCTATATTCAGGAAAATTCCGGCAATGGGGTTAATCGTACGTCAAAAAAGAAAATACGGAAATTTTTCCTTATTTAACAAGTTCACATGTAGCTTAGCCCTTAATCGGGCAGAGCCAACAACCCGAAACTTTGCATTCAGCTTTAATAAAACTAATACGGACTATTTCATGAATAACCTCTATCTGACCGAAGATTATCTTCCCGTACTGATTCAAATTCTGGTTGCGCTGGGATTTGTGGTATTCGTTATGGTTGTGACTCATTTCATTACCCGTAAACGCATACGCACTCCACGCAAAGAGGAGAATTTCGAGTGCGGAATAGAACTACAGGGAAATGCCCGTTTCCCTTTTTCCGTTAAGTATTTTCTGGTGGCCATTCTATTCGTATTGTTCGATGTGGAATTGGTCTTTTTTTACCCCTGGGCGGTAAATTTCAAAGATACCGACTGGTCGGGATTCCTCTATATGATGCTCTTCCTGGCTGTGTTTCTTTTCGGTTTTTACTACATCTACCGGAAGGGGGCATTTAACTGGAATGAGGAGAAAGACTAAAGGGCTGAGGGAAAGAGGGATTGAGAACGAACATCCATAAAAACAACAAAGAAATGTCAGAATCAAAATCATATAACGTAGTCGATGCTCCCGAAGGTTATTCTGCTCCTGGGCTTTTTGCCACATCACTGGATGCTGCGGTAGGGTTGGCACGAAAGAATTCAATATGGCCCCTGCCATTTGCGACCTCATGTTGCGGTATCGAGTTTATGGGAACCATGGGAGCGCACTATGACCTGGGACGTTTTGGAGCGGAACGATTGAGCTTCTCACCCCGTCAGGCCGACCTGCTGATGGTGATGGGTACCATTGCCAAAAAAATGGCACCGGTGGTACAACAGGTTTATGAGCAAATGGCGGAGCCTCGATGGGTGATGGCCGTCGGAGCCTGCGCCGCAAGCGGAGGAATATTTGACACTTACTCTGTCCTTCAGGGTATTGATTTGGTCGTACCGGTGGATGTCTATGTACCGGGATGCCCACCGCGCCCTGAACAGATTATCGACGGATTTATGAAAATACAGGAGTTGGTTGGAAAAGAATCGCTTCGTCGCCGTTATAGTGAGGAGTACAAAGAGTTATTGAAAAAGTACGGGATAATATAAGGACGACCCTTCCCGGCCTCCCCAGAGGGGAAGAGAAGACAGAATCCAAATTACTGGAACGATTATGGAAAATGCAACTATTATAGACTTTCTGATACCGGATTTCAGCGAAAAAATATTACTGGTCGATGAATCGGCAGATATTCTTACGCTGATAGTCGATTCATCGGCAGCGAAGAATATTATCCGAACCCTGAAGGAGCAACTTAACTTTTTCTTTCTGACCGACCTGTGCGGGATTCATTACCCTGAACAGGAAAAAGAGCTGGGAGTAATTTATCATCTGCATAACCTGTTGGATAATAAACGAATCCGGATTAAGGCATTCGTAACCAAAGAAAATCCTCAGGTGGAGAGCCTGACTGACATCTTCTCAGGAGCCAACTGGATGGAGCGCGAAACCTATGATTTCTATGGTATTGAATTTACCGGACACCCGAATCTGAAACGGATACTGAATGTGGATTACATGGATTATTTCCCCATGCGCAAGGAGTATCCGCTGGAAGATGCGACACGGACGGACAAGGATGATAAGTTTTTCGGACGATAGAATCCGATGTTCATGTGTTAAACAATTTAGCAGCCTGCTCTGCAGAAAGCGTTAAAACCGATAACAAATAAACGCTTTTGCCTGATAGGGTTTAATCGAAGGATAACCGAACGATGACCGAATGATAACCGAAAGATTAGCGTAGGCACTCATTGTTAACAAAACTATAACAAACAAGAAGTGAAGGTAATAATATTCTCTTAAAGATTTTCTTTAGCCAAACTCACAAATTGTGTATCTGTATGAACAATGATGATAATAAAAATAGCATAGAAGAGCCGAAAAGCTACAATACGCTCAACCTCGGTCCTACCCACCCGGCCACGCATGGCATTTTCCAGAATGTACTGACGATGGATGGGGAAAAGATTGTGGATGCGGAACAGACTATCGGTTATATCCACCGGGCTTTTGAGAAAATAGCCGAACGACGGGCTTATTATCAGATAACACCTCTGACCGACCGGATGAACTACTGCTCTTCACCTATCAATAATATCGGATGGCATTTGGCGGTAGAGAAGTTACTTGGGGTGGAGACCAACAAGCGCATCGACTATATGCGTATCATCGCGATGGAACTGGCACGCATTGCTGACCATCTGGTTTGCAATAGTGTGATCGGGGTAGATAGTGGTGCATTAACCGGCTTCGTCTATGTATTCCAGGAACGGGAAAAGATTAATGAGGTTTACGAAGAGCTTTGCGGAGCACGACTGACTACGCATCTGGGATGTATCGGTGGCTTTGAGCGGGACATTACACCTAAAGCTATTAGTAAAATCAGGACAGTGATGAAGTCTCTACCCAAAGTACTGCATGAGTTTGAAAACCTGCTGATGCGCAACCGTATTTTTATGGACCGGACCATTAATGTGGGAGGCATTTCGGCCGAACGTGCATTGAACTATAGCTTTACCGGCCCTTGCCTGCGTGCTGCGGGTGTGGACTACGATGTACGTGTGATGGAGCCTTATTCATCCTACCAGGATTTTGATTTTGTGGTGCCTGTGGGACAAAACGGTGATACCTATGACCGATTCTGCGTTCGTCAGACGGAAATGTGGGAAAGTATCAAACTGATCAATAACGCGCTGGAAAATCTTCCGGAAGGGAAATTCAATATGGAAGTCCCTGCATTCTTTATGCCTCCCAAAGAACAGGTTTACAGCCAGATGGAGCCGCTTATCAGCCATTTCAAAAAGGTAATGGGCGAGATTGATATTCCGGCCAAAGAAATTTATCAGGCTGTGGAAGGGGGCAATGGCGAACTGGGCTTCTACATCGTATCAGATGGAGGACGTACGCCATATCGGGTACATTTCCGCCGCCCCTGTTTTATCTATTATCAGGCTTTCCCGGAAATGGTACGCGGAGCTTTGCTCTCTGATGCCATCCTCACATTGAGCAGCATGAATGTCATTGCGGGGGAACTGGATGCCTAAACTGAGGGATTGAGGGGATAAAGGATTGAGGGAATGAGGGTCAGAAAGAATTCAACATCAACAAAATACTTAGCGCCTTTGCGTTTAAATAAAACACTATGAGCGAAAAAGCATTTACACATAAACTCCACGTAAGAACCAATGAGGAAATCTCCTTCACCCCGGAAACTCTGGAAAAGGTGAAAGGCATTATCTCGCATTATCCGGAAGGAAGGCAAAAATCGGCATTGATTCCTATCCTGCACATCGCGCAGGAGGAACTGGGCGGTAGCCTGAATGCTGATATCATGGACTATGTGGCCGGATTGCTGGATATCACCCCGATTGAGGTGTATGAAGTAGCGACTTTTTACAGCCAGTTTTACATCGACCCGGTCGGAAAGTATGTGATTGAAGTATGTCAGACAGGACCCTGTGCGATCTGCGGTGGAGAGAAAATCATTGAATACTTAGAAAAGAAACTGGAGATTAAAGTGGGGGACACCACTCCGGACAATCTGTTTACACTCAAAACAGTGGAGTGCCTTGGCGCATGTGGATCGGCTCCGGTTATGCAGGTCAATACCGAATTTTACGAGTTTCTGGATATCCATAAAATCGATGAGATCATCAACGACCTGCGCAGCAAAAGTAAACTGAAGAAATCAGAGAAACTGACATGGAAAGAAAGATTATCCTAGAACATATAGACGTAAAAGGCATCCGATCCATCGAGGTATATCGTAGTATGGGTGGTTATGACTCGGTGGCTAAAGCATTGAAGTCAATGACTCCCGATGAGGTAACGGAACAGGTGATTAATTCCGGGCTACGTGGTCGCGGAGGTGCCGGGTTTCCTACCGGTCGGAAGTGGAGTTTTATTGACAAAAAGAGCAACAATCCCCGATACCTGATTTGCAATGCCGATGAGAGTGAACCGGGAACCTTCAAGGACCGTTACCTGATGGAGCACATTCCCCACCGGCTGATTGAAGGGATGATTTCAGCTTCGTACGCATTGGGGGCAAACACTGCCTACATTTACGTGCGGGGAGAATTTAAATACATCATCGGCATATTGAATCAGTCCATAAAGGAGGCTTATCAACAGGGGTTTCTGGGAAAAAATATTTTGGATTCGGGTTTTGACCTTGACATCTATGTACATCCCGGAGCCGGAGCTTATATTTGCGGGGAAGAGACTGCCCTGATTGAATCACTGGAAGGCAAACGGGGTACTCCCCGGTTAAAACCGCCCTTTCCCGCTATCAAAGGGCTTTACGATTGTCCGACTGTGGTCAATAATGTGGAAACACTCGCCAACATAGGCTGGATTGTCAACAACGGAGCCGAAAGTTATGCGCAAATCGGAATCGGTAACAGCAAGGGCACGAAACTCATTTCTGCCTGTGGAAACATAAATAAACCGGGAGTCTATGAAATTGAGATGGGCCTGCCGGTGGAAACATTTATCTACAATGAAAAATTCTGCGGCGGTATCAAAAATGGCAAAGACCTGAAAGCCGTAATCCCGGGAGGTTCGTCCGTCCCTATTTTACCGAAAGAATTAATATTGAAAACTGCGGATGGTAAGAAACGCTTACTGAGTTACGAGTCTTTATCGGAAGGTGGTTTTCAGACCGGGTCCATGCTCGGTTCTGGTGGCTTTATTGTTTACAATGAAAATGCGTGTATCGTGCGCAACACCTATAACCTTTCGCGTTTTTACCACCACGAATCGTGCGGGCAATGCTCGCCCTGTCGCGAGGGAACAAGCTGGATGGAAGCCGTATTGCATCGTATCGAGCACGGTCACGGGAAGCAGAAAGACATTGACCTGCTGGTAGAAATCGCATCCCGCATTGAGGGAAATACCATTTGTCCGTTGGGAGATGCGGCTGCATGGCCGGTAGCAGCTGCCATTCGCCACTTCCGGCACGAGTTTGAATTTCACGTGGAGCATCCGGAGATTGTCAAAAACATTCGTCACGGTTCTCTGGCAAAATACGCAAAATAGTTTTCGCAAATGGCTAAGCTAAAATTTACAATAGATAATCAGACCATTGAGGTGGAGCAAGGAACAACTATCCTTCAGGCTGCCCGTATGATTGGAGGTAAGGTGGTCCCACCCGCAATGTGTTACTACTCGAAACTTCAGGGAAGCGGTGGTAAATGCCGTACCTGTCTGGTGCGCGTAGCACAGGGCTCATCCAAAGACCCGCGTCCGATGCCGAAGCTGGTAGCTGCTTGCCGTACCGAAGTGATGGACGGAATGGTGGTTGAGAACCTCACATCGCCCGATGTGGTCGCTGCACGACGTGCCGTAGTAGAATTTCTGCTGATCAACCACCCTCTCGATTGTCCTGTATGCGACCAGGCCGGGGAGTGTGACCTGCAAGATCTCAGTTACGAACACGGTTCGCAATCGGCTCGCTTTGAAGAGGAGAAACGCACCTACGAACCAATTGATATTGGCCCGCTGATTCAGTTTCATCCGAACCGCTGTATCCTCTGCTACCGGTGCGTATATGCAGCGGACCAGTTGACAGATAAGCGGGTCCATGGTATTCTTTATCGAGGAGAAAAGTCGGAAATTTCGACCTTCATCAGCCAGTCGATTGAAAATGATTTCTCCGGAAATCTGATTGATGTCTGTCCGGTGGGAGCATTGACCGACAAGACCTTCCGCTTTAAAAACCGTGTCTGGTTTCTCAAGCCGATGGATGCTCACCGCGATTGCCCCAAATGCAGTGGAAAAGTGGCGTTATGGTTGCGTGGTGAAGAGGTTTACCGGGTGACCGGCCGAAAAGACGAATACGGTGAAGTGGAAGATTTTATTTGTAACGAATGCCGGTTTGAGAAAAAACAGGCATCTGACTGGATAATCGAAGGACCGAGAAGTATCACACCGAAATCCGTCATTAGCCAAAATCACTACCGGGTGCTCTCCAAGCCTCATGTCATCAATCCGTTAAAAGATAAAATGGAATAGTATGGATATCGAAATGATTATATACAAACTGCTGCTGGCAATCGTCATTTTGCTTGTCAGTCTGGTAGTGGCCATGTATTCGACTCTGGTAGAGCGAAAGTTTGCCGGATTCTTTCAGGACCGTCTAGGACCAAACCGTGCGGGAATATTCGGTATCCTGCAACCGGTTGCCGATGGTGTGAAACTATTTTTCAAAGAGGAATTCATGCCGGCTAAAGCAGATAAGTTTCTCTACATACTGGGGCCTTCACTGACGATGTTTGTGGCATTACTGGGGAGTGCCGTTATTCCATGGAGTACTTCACTGAATATCGGCGGAAAGGAATTTCCTCTTCAGGTTGCCAATATCAATATCGGGATTTTGTACGTATTTGCGGTAGCTTCGGTGGCGGTCTATGGCATCATGGTGGGAGGCTGGGCATCCAACAACAAATATTCGTTGCTGGGCGCTGTACGTGCTTCTTCCCAAATGATTAGTTACGAACTGGCTATGGGGATGTCAATCATCGCTATCGTGATGGCTACCGGAAGTCTCAACCTCAACGATATTGTCAATAACCAGCACGGACTTAACTGGAACGTGTGGCATCAGCCGATAGGATTCTTTGTTTTTACCATTTGTGCTTTTGCCGAATGTAACCGGACTCCTTTTGACCTGCCGGAGTGTGAAGCGGAGCTGATTGGCGGTTACCATACCGAATACAGTTCGATGAAACTGGGATTTTACCTCTTTGCCGAATACATCAACATGTTCGTATCATCGGCAATGATTTCAACGCTCTATTTCGGCGGGTATAATTTCCCCTTTATGGACCAACTGGGTCTTTCTCAAAATGCATTGGCACTGGTAGGACTCGTTGTGTTTTTTGCCAAAATCTCATTCTTCATCTTCCTGTTTATGTGGGTGCGGTGGACATTACCGCGCTTCCGCTATGACCAGCTGATGGGATTCGGGTGGAAATCATTGCTGCCTTTTGCTATCCTGAATGTGGTGGTGACGGGGGTGATTATTTTGCTGAATAAGTGACGTTGAACTTTGACTATATCTTTTTTTCGAAAGGATATATCGCTCTTTTATTTAAAGCAAAAAGATAGAGTAGTCATTCCGCTCTTTCTTTTTCCAGTCGCATGCCGCGGGCCTTACTTTTTGTCAATTGCTAACTCCCCAATTATCGGGGTAAAACTTATGATAAATATAGTATCAACCAATTAGTATTCAAATGAATCAGGATAATCCTATAATAAAACTGACCAAGCGGTCGAAAGTAGTCTCCAACAAGAAGATGACATTGATGGAGCAGTTCTATCTGCCCGCCATCTTCAAAGGGATGCTGATTACTTTCAGTCACTTTTTTAAAAAGAAGACGACCATTCAATACCCTGAAGAACAACGTCCCAGGTCTGATATTTACCGGGGATTGCACGTACTGAAACGGGATGATGAAGGCCGGGAACGCTGTACGGCGTGCGGACTATGCGCATTGGCTTGTCCGGCAGAGGCTATCACAATGGTAGCAGCCGAACGTAAGGAAAACGAAAAGCACCTTTATCGGGAGGAGAAATATGCCGCAGTGTATGAAATCAATATGTTGCGCTGCATCTTCTGTGGAGATTGTGAGACAGCTTGCCCCAAAGAAGCCATCTTCCTGACGGACAGAATTCTGCCGGGTAATATCAGTCGTGACAATTTCATCTTCGGAAAAGACAAGCTTGTGGAACCCATGGATGCCCGCATTGATGTCTCCAAACGTCAAACACCGGAGGTGCTGGAGTTTAAAAAGGATAAAACGCAGTTGCACAATAAGTAAATGATTCGCGATAGCGAAAGGGGCTCTCGAAGCGACTCTTTCGCTATTGCCTGAACAAATAAAACCAACAAAAATGTTGACCCAATACCTTTTTTTCATTCTCAGCGTTATGGCCATCTACGGGGCGGTGATGGTATTGATTTCGAAGAAACCGATACACTGCGTACTCTACCTGACCATGACGTTCTTTACATTGGCAGGACATTACATTCTGCTCAATGCTCAGTTTCTGGCAGTAGTGCATATCATCGTTTACGCCGGAGCGATTATGGTATTATTCCTTTTTACGGTGATGTTGCTCAACCTCAACATCGAAGGGCAATTTACCAAAACCGCATTATGGCGTATCGCTGCGACTGTAGCGGGCGGACTGGTTTTCATCACGTTGGTCGGGTCATTGAAATCATTTGCCCTGACTTCGCCGGTTGACCCGCACCTGACACAAATCGGGTTGGTCAAAAACCTCGGTAAAGTATTATTTTCTCAATATTTGCTCCCGTTTGAGTTTTCCTCTCTGCTCTTTCTGGCAGCGATGGTGGGAGCGGTTATGTTTGGTAAAAAAGATAAAGTCTGAATGATATGGAAAATGTCGTAACACAAATACAAGCCCTCCCAATCAGCTACTACATCGTCTTTTGTATGGCACTGTTTGCCATTGGGGTAATCGGCGTGCTGGTGAAACGGAGTGCTTTGGTGATATTTATGTCTATCGAATTGATGCTCAATGCAGCGAACCTATTGCTGGCAGCCTTTGCAGCATATCGCAACGATGCAGCGGGACAGATATTCGTATTCTTTATCATGGTGGTGGCAGCTGCTGAGGTGGCTGTGGGACTTGCCCTGCTGGTAACGGTTTACCGTAATACCAAGACCATTGATATTAACGTACTTAACAGACTCAAATGGTGATGGAAAATATTCAAACTCTACAGGTGTTGTCTGCACTACTGTTCGTATTCCCTCTGATCGGATTCCTGATTACAGGCCTTCTAATGGGCCAGAAAAAGGGAAACGAATCAGGTATTATCGCCTCAACGATGGTGTTACTCAACTTCGTCATCTCGGTCATTCTCTTTACAGGACTTAATCCGGGACTACCCAAAGTCGAAACCCTGCTGTTCAACTGGATTAAGGTTGCCGACATCTCCATTCCCTTCTCCATTACAGTAGACAACTTATCGGCATTGATGCTACTTATTGTCAATGGAGTCGGACTATTGATTCATATCTACTCTATCGGATATATGAAGGGGGATGACGGCGTCAACCGCTTCTTCTCTTACTTCAACCTCTTTATCTTCTTCATGCTCGTGTTGGTGCTAAGTTCCAACTACCTGATGCTCTTCATCGGATGGGAAGGGGTTGGACTATCCTCCTATCTGTTGATTGGATTCTGGTACAAGGACCATGCCAACAACGATGCGGCGAAGAAGGCGTTTATCATGAACCGCATCGGTGACCTCGGATTTCTGGTGGGTATGTTTATGATTTTTACCCATTTCGGCACGTTGACCATTAGCGAAGTGGCCACTCAGGCTTCATCTATACACGCAGGGGATAGAGCATTGTTACTTATCACCCTCTGTCTGTTTATCGGAGCTACGGGTAAAAGTGCCCAGATTCCTCTCTTTACCTGGCTGCCTGATGCGATGGCGGGTCCTACACCGGTATCAGCACTTATCCATGCTGCAACGATGGTAACGGCAGGCATCTATCTGGTAGCCCGTTCAAGCGTGTTGTTTGTTCTTTCTCCGGTTACCATGCAGATTATCCTGGTCATTGGTGTGCTTACGGCCATCGTTGGCGGATTGATTGCTATTTACCAGAATGATATAAAGAAAGTCCTCGCCTACTCTACGGTCAGCCAGTTGGGCTTTATGTTTATGGCTTTGGGACTGGGCTCTTTCTCCGGAGCAATGTTTCACCTGACCACACACGCCTTCTTTAAAGCATTGCTCTTCCTTGCTGCCGGTAGTGTGATTCATGCACTTAGTGACGAACAGGATATTCGTAAAATGGGTGGACTGAAAAAGAAGATTCCGCTCACCTTTGCCGTCTTCCTGATTGGTACAATTGCTATTTCGGGCATTCCTCCGTTTGCTGGATTCTTCTCCAAAGAGATGATTCTGACTGCAGCGTATGAACATGGCATGGCGATGGGACTTATCGCTACTTTTATTTCCCTGTTGACAACCATTTACATGTTCCGTCTGCTCTTTGTGGTCTTTTACAAGCAAGAAAGTGCAGAGGTGAGTGCAAACCACCACATCCATGAATCACCGAAAGTGATGACCTGGCCATTGGTCGTTTTGGCGACATTGAGCGCAATTGCCGGATTTATCCAGATGCCGGCTTTGTTTGGTGAAGTTCGGTTGTTTGACAACTATCTTTCTCCGGTATTTACCTCGGCAAAAAGTCTGATTGAAAATGCAGAAGAGCATTTCTCCATAGGGACAGAGTGGTTGATTCTGATAGTCCCGCTGGCATTGATCGGATTGCTGGTCTGGATTTGTTACCAACGCTTTGCAGGAGATAAAGCGTTTGCCCCGGTGAAAGGCATTCAACAATTGTTTGCCGGAAAATTCTATGTGGATGAAATCTATGATTTTCTGTTTGTCCGACCGACTTTACGCACATCGTTATTAACAAGAGAAACAATTGATCAGCAGATAATTAACAGAGTTATCAACAACATCGGGTTTATAACTGTAGCAGCCGGAAAAAAACTTCGCCTGGTGCAAACCGGTAACATTGGTTTTTACCTGATTGTGATGGTGCTGAGCATTGTTGCCGTACTATTTTATAATCTAATTTTCTAAGGATATGATCTTAGCCTTGATATTGGGAATTCCCTTAGTGGCTTCACTACTGCTCTTCGGAGGAATCAGACGCGGACAAAGCAAATCGTTTGCTCTTATCGCTTCACTTATCGTTACTGCGGTATCGCTTATCGGCGGATACAATTTAACGATTGCCCCGGACAGATGCCTGCATTTCGATAGTCTGATACTGAATCTGCCCATTCCGGCTTTCAGCTTTAAAGCGGATGTTGTCTCCTATCTGCTGGTGCTGATGACTGCAATTCTGGTTCCGGTCATTATCGCCTCCACCGACAAGGATAAAGAACGGGAAAATAGTTTTTTCGCCCATATCCTGCTGATGGAAGCGGCTTTAATCGGTGTATTCTCAGCCACGGATATGATTGTTTTTTACATCTTCTGGGAACTGGCATTGATTCCGATATTCTTTATCACCGCTTTCTGGGGCTCACACGATTGCAAACGGGTTACCATCAAGTTTTTGATATACACCGTGGTGGGAAGTTTGTTTATGCTGGTGGGAATCCTCTACCTTTATACTCTGACGCCGGCACCACATTCGTTTAGCTTTGAAGCTTTCTACGCGTTGAAGTTGCCTTACAGTGTGCAGTTACCGTTATTTCTGGCATTCTTTGCTGCATTTGCCATCAAAATACCGTTGTTTCCGTTCCACTCATGGCAGGCTGAGACCTATTACGTTTCTCCCGTTCAGGGTACCATGCTGCTGGCAGGTATCATGCTTAAAATGGGGCTATACGGTATTTACCGGTTTTCCCTTCCGCTATTTCCGGATGTATTGGCAAATAATTCAATGATATTTGTGGGCCTCGCTCTTATCGGTGTAATTTATGGAGCCATGATTGCCATTACACAACCCGTACTGAAAAAGCTGATTGCCTTTGCATCCCTTTCACACGTCGGACTCATTGCGCTCGGACTACTATCCAATACCCGTTACGGCATTGAAGGTGCAATCCTACAAATGTTTACACACGGTATAAATGTCGTTGGCTTCTTCCTCTGCTACTACATCATCGTGAAACGGGGCAAAGGCAACCAAATCGATAAACTGGGAGGCATTGCCAAAGTAGCACCTAAGTTTGCTGCCGTCTTTATGGTCATCGTTTTGGCCAATGTTTCATTGCCTTTGACGAATAGTTTCGTGGGAGAGTTTCTGATTTTATTGGGATTGTTCCAATACAACATTCCAGTAGCAGTCATTGCCGGACTGACAGTCATTCTGGGAGCCGTCTATATGCTGAAAATGTATCAACAGGTGATGTACGGAGCAAAGAAAGAGCATACTGAACAGTTTCAGGATTTGACCTGGAGTGAAATGGTCATGTTTGCCCCGATAATCCTGTTTATCTTCTGGATCGGTATTTATCCCACAACTTTTTTACAGTGGATTGATTTAGCCGTCCGGTAATTTTGAATTAAGAATTAGTGACCTAACAAACAATAATCATCTGACTTCAAGAGTCCCTCCCGATAGCTTCAGAACGGGAATTTAAGGAGTCAATAATATTCCAACTATGTCAGCCATCATTACCATTTCCATACTTGCAATACTCCTTCTATTTATGGGGGCGATCAATAAGACGAAGCTTTTACTTCCATTGCTTTACATCGGACTGGCAACGGCATTTATCCTGAGTCTCACGGGATGGAATCAGACGCAGCATCTCTACAATGACATGTATATCGGGGACAACTTCAGCATTGCATTTAATGCGGTTCTGATTATCGCCACGCTGCTGATCACGCTGTTTATCCCGGTGTACTATAAAGGAGTGAATCGCAGCCTGGAGGATATTTATGCACTGATACTCTTTTCGTTGGCAGGTGCGTTGGCGATGACTTCGTTTGGAAACCTGGTGATGCTGTTCTTAGGTATTGAGACGCTCTCCATCGCGCTTTATATCCTGGCTGGCAGTAAGAAATACGACCCCAACTCCAACGAAGCAGCAATGAAATACTTCCTGATGGGCTCATTTGCTTCGGGGTTTCTTTTGTTTGGTATTGCCCTGCTTTACGGGGCTTGCGGAAGTTTCAACCTGGCTGAAATAAAAGGATATGTTGCTCAAAACGCAGCACATCTCCCCCTGATGTTTATTGGAGGGATGTTACTGATACTATTGGGAATGATCTTTAAGGTTGGTGCGGCTCCTTTTCATTTCTGGAGTCCGGATGTGTACGAAGGTTCTCCTACTTTGGTTACGACTTTCATGGCTACGGTTGGAAAAATTGCAGCTATTGCAGCCCTCTTCCGCCTAATGAACAGTTGCCTGCTTGACGTGGATTATTTCTGGAAAGGTATATTTGCCCTGATCGCTGTCCTGACCATTGTGGTTGGAAATTTCTCAGCGTTATACCAGAACAATTTCAAACGCCTTTTGGCATATTCCGGTATTGCCCATGCCGGATATATGCTGATTGCACTGGTAGCGCTCAAAGCACAGGTAGCCGGAGTTCTGCTGCTCTATTCCCTTTCTTACATGGTTTCTTCAGTCACCGCATTTGCTGTGTTGATGATGATTCGTGAAGCGACCGGCTCATTTGAGGTAAACTCATTTAAAGGATTGGCCCAAAACAATAAACCCGAAGCCCTGGCACTGACACTTTCGATGCTTTCCCTGGCGGGTATTCCTCCGTTGATTGGATTTGCATCAAAGTATAATCTCTTTATCAAAGCTCTGGAAACAGGAAATAATGTACCGCTGGTAATCGTTGCGGTGATTGGTTCGATGGTAAGCCTCTACTATTACTTCCGTCCTGTGATGGTGATTTATTCCAATCAGGATGAAGCCACAGAGGTCAATTTCGGAAGCGGATATCGTCCGCAAATTATTATTGCATTGGCACTATTGGTAATCAGCAGTTTGGTGCCAATCTGGCTGGTGAATCTTATTTAGGATTACATCAAAACATGAGCAAACAATAAAGGAGTGCAACTTGCGATGCACTCCTTTATTGTTTGCTTTTGATTTTATCTATTTCAATTCAAGAATCAAAGACTCTTTGGCTGATAAATTAAGTTTATCTTTAAGCTCAACAGAACGACCGGTAATCACATCAATACCTTCGTTTGACGAACCGATAGCCTCGGCGTATTCTTTCAATGAAAGGCTGATCTCCGATTTGTTTCCGTTCAGAATCACCAGCACTTTCTTGCCCTGATATTCTCGAAGATAGACATATACGCCATTTCTTAAGGCAAAGTGAAGCAAAGAACCTTTAGCAATAACCTCATTTCCTTTGCGCCATTTCAATAACTTCTGCATATAGTTGAATGCCTCGTTTTGAAGAGCCGTGCGGCCGTCAGCAGTGTAGGAATTCTGAGTATCTCCCATCCATCCACCGGAGAAATCAGTCCTCACATAACCGTCACTTTTTTGTTTGACACCATTCATCAGTATTTCGGTACCATAATAGATTTCCGGGATTCCACGGGTGGTAAACAGGAAAGCAAATGCCTGTTTGAAAACAGACAGATCGGTCGGCATCTCACGAAGGAAACGATCTGTATCGTGGTTTTCGAGGAAAACCAACAGGTTGTTGACATCCGCGTAAAGATAATCCTGAGCAACGACATCAAATATTTTCCCCAGACTATTATCCTGATAAAAGGCATCATGCGAATTAATCATAGTCGGGAAATCCATCACAGTCTTCAGGTTGGAATTAAAGCCCGGATTCAGCTTACTGTTTGCCTGCCAGTACGCTGTACCGGAAACATTTTCATACCAGGCTTCTCCGACAATATTGAAATTTGGATATTCGTTGAAAACCTCTTTGCACCACTCTGCCATCATCGAAGCGTCGGCATACGGATAGGTATCCTGGCGAATGCCATCAAGATTAGCGTACTCAATCCACCAGATGCTGTTCTGGATAAGGTATCTGGCGAGGTGCGGATTGCGTTGATTCAGGTCAGGCATCGATTCCACAAACCAGCCTTCCTTCATCATCTTCTTATCGTATTCAGACGCGTGAGGATCGTAATAGCTGTGCTTAGCGTGGTTGCACTGCATATACTTTCCGCCATTGTTTATCCAGTCGCCGAACGGCATATCTTTCATCCAGAGGTGTCCGCTGCCACAATGGTTGAAGACCATATCCATTACCACTTTCAAGCCTTTCTGATGCGCCTTATTGATCAAACGTAGATACTCGTCATTCGTTCCGAAACGGGGATCAACCTTGTAATAGTCAGTCGCTGCATATCCGTGATAGGAACCGCCGGACATGTCATTTTCCAATACCGGAGTGGGCCAGATTGTTGTCACACCCAAATCAGCCAAATAATCGAGATGCTGCTGGATACCGGCTAAATCGCCTCCGTGACGGGCATTGGGATCATTGCGGTCAACCTGAACCGTCGCATTTTGCATCTTCAGGTTGTCATTGGCCGGATTGCCATTCGCGAACCGGTCCGGCATCAGGAGATATATCACATCAGAAGAGGTGAATCCTTTATGTGACACCGGAGCAATAGTACGCGGTTTCAGTTCATAACTGATTTTTCGCTTCTCCCTGCCATTGGTTAAAAGCAAATCCGTCTTCCCTGCAGTTGCTTTACTCAGATCAAGATAAACAAAGAGATAGTTTGGACTTTCCGCTTTTACAACTCTTTTTACCAGCACATTTGGAGAAAGAGATTGCACCTGCAGATTATTAATATCAGCACCATAGACCATGATCTGAAGCTCGGGATTCTTCATTCCCGCCCACCAGAAGGCAGGTTCCAGCTTGTTGATCTGAATGGCGGCAAACAGCCCGACATACAAGGCCATTAAAGATGTAGTTAGTAGTAGTTTTTTCATTATTCAGGTATATGTTTTTAAGTAAATGGTGAATTGAATGTCCAATATCGCAAATTCATTGCTGAATTCGTCAGATTCAATGTTGATTCTGCCGGATTCATCATTCAATGTGGCAGATTCAATGTTGAATGTACCACCTGCAACGTTCATTTTGGCAAATTCAACGTTCATTCCTCCGGTTTCATGGTTGAATTTGCCATTTTCAATATTCAATTCGATAGATTCAATGTTGTTACCGGCAGATTCGGTGTTGAATGAGTAATATTTACCTAATCCTTTTACCGGTTTATCGGTTGAATAGTCCATTCCGTCACAGGAGCAGGAAGCCCATAGGCAAGGGGCACAGAAACATAGACTATTTCCCCATTATGATTAGCCGCCAGAATCCGGACAAGCGAATGCTCCATACTTCTGACATCCTTTGGTAAAAAGATTGAAAAACCATCCCGGGTAAAAGAAATAAACTCATCAGGTAATGCTACATTTTGCCAGAGCACATAAAACTCATCCGGACGATTCATACAACGGAAAAGCAGGCGATTATTCAAGTAGCTGTTTGGAGTAATCGACAGTTGCACGTCCAGATTCCCCGGTTTCTGTAGTTTGTAAAATAGCAACGAAACCTTTTTGCCCTTTTTGACCACCTCGATTTCATGAATATACCGTGTTGTATCTTTGACATTAATCATCCAGCTTCCGGGTGAATGATTAAGCGGAACTATTTTCAATCCTTTTCCACAAACGGAATCCACTCCTGTTAGTGTCGGAAACAGGATTTTCAGACTGATGGTATCTGCATTAAACCGGTGTTGGACTAACGGAGCCGCTTCCCGGTTTGCCTCGGTCAGGATATTTTCCAAAGGTTCTTTGATATTGCACGATGTGATTACCAAGAAACAGAGCCAGATGATTTCTTTTCCTGTTTTCATAGCCTGTGAGTTTTAAGGTCATCCCCTCCGGTACAGAACGGATAACCAGGTCAGATTACTGCTTACATATCTTGCACTGAATATTGGTTCCGTCTTCAAATCCTATCCGGCCAATGTATATCCCGGCAGGCAATGAGGATAGATTGACCGCCTGACCTGAAACAGAATTCTGATAGACCTTGATTCCGTCTGTACTATACAATTCTATGTTGATCGCTTGTTTACCTTTGATATAAAGATAATCCGTTACCGGATTGGGATATACCTCAACCGATGATATTTTTGTATCTGACACACTATTAATCAAGACATCCGTGTAAATCTTCAGGTCAAATGCCGGAAGTGTGAGCGACATATTCGGATCGGTCACGTTAAGGGTCTCTCCGGAAATCAAATCGAACCATGTACCGGTTTTTCCAAAAGCAGGATTGGCTGTAACTGAACCGACAGCGGTAAAATTGGCAAGTATAACAGCCGTCAGCGTGCCGTTTGTGAGATATATCCTACGTCCATTATTCCAATTGGAAGTGGATACCTGCCAGTTCCAGCTGGTTGGATTTGCAAAAAGGTCTGCATAGTTCTTTCGGAAATTCAGCACCTTTGCATAGGTATCGTGTAATCCCTTACGCAGAGGGTTATTGAGATAATCCCAACGAATAGGCTTCCTACCTGTACGGCCATTGTAGTTGATGGAATAATCATACCCCAACTCTCCAAACTGCCACATCATTCGTGGCCCGGGATTAAGATAGGCAAATGCAGCACATGCAGCTAACTGGTTCATCGCACTGGCCGTATCCTGAAGAGCTGTCACACCTCCGGAAAACAACGCATAAGCCAACCTTTCTTCATCATGACTTTCCGGATAACCGACACGGTTTGTACCCACCATCCCTGTAAAGTCACCTACACTTGATCCCTTAGCTGCCTGTTGGAACGCCCAATTCAGGTTACGCCAGAGCATCGTATTTTTATATGCTGCCAGGGCATCCTCCTCATCTGTATTGCAAAAGTGTTCAAGAATAGTGTATGCGTTTGAATTTACAGCTTTAATTGTATCTGCATATTCTTTGATATAGCTGATGCGGGAAGCATCATAATTTGAAACCGTAGCTTCTGTACTTTGTGTTTGAGTAAATCCTTTACTTAAATCGAAACGGAATCCATCTATATGGTATTCGGTCATCCAAAATGCGAGAGCTCGTTTAATAAAACTTCTGACTAATGTCGAACTGTGATTAAAGTCATTGCCAACGCTATAAGGATGGGGAGCCACCGGGTTGTAATAGGGATTATCTGCAGCAGGTCGGGAATTTACAGCGTCCCACCACAATTTACACCAGGGACTTAACCCCCAGGAGTGATTAAACACAACATCCTGAATAACAGCAATACCCCGTCCATGACATTCGTCGATGAAATGCTGGTAATCCTGTTTAGTCCCATAGGCTTTGTCAGGTGCAAAATAGAAGTTAGGATTGTATCCCCAGCTATCGTTTCCATCAAACTCCGTGATAGGCATCATCTCTATTGCATTGATACCCAAAGTCTGTATATAATCAAGTTTCTGAATAGCGGCATTGACTGTTCCTTCATTCGTAAAATCGCGAAAATTGAGTTCATAGATCATCATGTTATTTTGAGTCGGAGCATGAAACCCGGATGATTTCCATTGATATTTATCCTGATTGATTTTGAAGGTGGACAATACATCCTGTGTTTTGGCTGAGGGATACTGACGAAGATTTGGATAAACTGTCGAACTGATATATTTATCATTCCACGGATCTAGAATCTTTTCGCAATAAGGGTCTCCTATCCGAATAGAGCCATCGGTCAGATACTGGAATGCATACTCTTTGCCCGGATCCAGGCCTGTGAGTGTAAGCCAGAAATATCGCTTTTTTGCAAAAATGTTGCCGGTTTCCTGATATTTCATCAGGTAATTGTTATCAGGATGAAAGTCATTGAAGTCTCCCATCAAATAGAAATACTCTTTTTTAGGAGCATAGATACAAAATGTGACACTTCCGTCTGCATTGTAGGTTATTCCTTCTTTCAGACCAGTAGGACGAACTTCTGAAGAGCGGGTTCCCTTTGCCGTCGAGCAAAAATACGTTGTGTCACGAACAATAGTACCATTACTTTGAGCCTCAGCGATCAGAAAATAATTTCCTGCCGTAAAAGTTCCGGAATAAGAAATCCGGGTAGTTCCAGTGGATTGGGCAATAGGGTTAGAAGAGACAGTATTGAGGTACAGATTCAGACTTGCCGATTGAGAAGACCTGACTGATACCGTTACTGTTGAAGCGGGATCAACTATCGAATTGTTGGCCGGCTGATCAAATGCAACCTGCAACCCTTTTGGATAGACATCAACCATAATATCAGTATTACCCACATCTTTGCCTTGTAGCGTACCGGTAGAATTCCGAAAAACAAAAGCAAGCTTATAGATAAACTCGTTCACGTCTGTAACACCATAATAAGTACGAATATCAGGACTTATAGTAAGTTTCCATTTATCTGTTCCTGCCGAAGTCATTTTATATTTAGCACTGTTATCCAACCACGTCGGAGCATATTTCCAATCTGAAGAGCTTGAACTTTTACTGGTAATCAGGCCGGTATGGGCATAACAATCCGTTGCGCCTACCATCCCCTTGTTTCCTTGCGTAGCATCAAATGTGATCTCAATCGTACCATCTTCAGTGACAAATGCAGGATTCGAAACGACGACTTGCGTATAGGAGGGAATAAAGGAGAGTATTAAGCAAAAGGAAAGTAAGATTCTTTTCATGGATAGGTGATTAGTATGTTGGCAAACAAATATAGAGCTGATATTTATCTTCTCAAATTCCAATAGCTGAGTCTATCGCTGTATATCTTGCTGATTACGAAACTGATTGAAGAAAAAACCCCGCCCATAAATTAGCGGGGTTTTTTACAATGAACATTTGATTACTTAACAGGCAAAAACATATAATGCCCGGTTATTGTATTGATCTGAACATAATACTTTCCTTTCTCAAGAGTTATATTAGATCCATTGAGTGCGCCAATACCAAATGGTAAAGAGGTACTACCCCAGTTTATTCCCCAACCATTATTGGCTCTGAATTTCAGTTCTCCGGTTGCTTCCTGGGTGAAAATGGTACTCCAGATATGAGGATCGAAGTTCATGGCGGACAATGCAAAGTCACCTCCCCAGCTATTGAATGCACCAATCAGTCCTATTGAAGTGTATGTAGTTGCACCGCTGGCATCGTAAGATGATAATGAGAAAGTCATTGCTTTGGCATCCATAGAGAAGGTATAATACCCATCTGCCGGGATTGTGAAGTTATCACAATTATCTTCTTTTACAAGATTACCATTTTTCAACCCATATTGTTGAGCACCCCAGGTGCCTGGTTCAACAATAACCTTAAATCCACCTGCTTTAAAATAGCCTGTATAAGTATAAGTTAGATCTTTCGTATCATTAACATCAGTAAACAGAGGAATCAATCCTGTTCCTATTGCATCCGTTGTATTTTTCCATTGCGCATCCTGGTTCAAGGTAGAGCCAACAATATACAATGGCGCTTTTGTCGGAGCAAGATCCTTAAACGGAATGACAGTAATAATAGTGGGCTCAGAATACGTTATTACAGTTTCAGCGCTGTTCAAAACGGCTTTAATGCGGATATAAACGTTTTTGGGCACACTGGGTGTACACTTCCAGTTGAGCATCACAGCGTTCATCTTGGCAACCGTAACGCTAGCAAACGTAGCATTGGCTGAAGCCAACTCTACACTATCTGTAAAGTTTTCGTTTAGCGAGGCTTGCACTGTAAATGTCGGTGCAGCATCAAAACCGTATTCACCTTTCGACCAGGTAAAGGTTTCCATAATGAAAGGTTTCGATTCTATCGTAAGGGTATAATAGCCTGTCGGAGAGTTGAGCACAGGATTGTCACCCTGTTGATAGATCGGATCCTTTGTATCTGTACATGCCGATAATACAAAGATTATCATCAATATATACTGCGCATGTTTTAGTATATTTTTCATCTTGTTTAAATATTAGAAGTTGAGAAAACTTACTGGATTTGTTAGAATCAATTGTATCCCGGATTTTGTTTCAGGTTAGGATTCGCAGCAATATCTTTGGCCGGAATAGGATAAAGACGATATTTACTATCAATCGCTTTTCCCACAATTACGCCACCTTTCCACGACCATAAATACGAGTCTCCTGTAAATTTGCCAAAACGAATCAGGTCAGTACGACGCTGTCCTTCCCAATAAAACTCACGTCCCCTTTCTTTCAAGATATTATCCAGATTCAAATCAGATGATGAGAAGTCGTTAAGATTTGCTCTTTCCCGGATCAGGTTGATGTATTGAAGAGCTATATCTTTGTTTGTATTTGACCGCACAGCTGCTTCTGCATACATCAGATAAACATCGGCTAAACGAAATACAGGAAAATCAGTATCCGGAAATGCTTTTGCACGTTTTGCTGTATTCGCCCAATCGGTACTCAACAAATTGGTGTATTTGATGCATCCGAATCCATCGGTAAACAATGACATATTGGTATTTTCCTTGTTCCCACTGTCATAGAACAGATAGCGGCTATCGCCTGTACTGAAATTGTCAATAAGTTGCGGTTTGGTTCTGATTCCCCCCCAGGTAGAAGTCAGGCCATAATCAGCTTGTTGCATTTTTCCGCCATAAGCACCGGCTGTCAGGTACATAGTGCCACCGTAACCCTGGGTATGGTCATAATCATATGCGATCGTGAAAATAATTTCGCCTTCATTTCCACCACGTGCATATTTATCATTATCACCTCCGAATAAATACTTATACACAATGGCCAAACCGCCGGATGGACCTCCCCCTTTTGTGGAAATCACTTTTGCACAATAGGTTTTGCAATCTTCCCAATGAGCAGTTCCGGTATAAACTTCAGCGTTCAGGTATAATCTTGCGATAAGAGTTTGTACAGCCTCAAGACCTACGCGTGGGTACTCAGCATTATTGGTCAGTAGATTATTGGTTTCGATGTCTTTCAGGTCCTTAATCAGAAAATCAAAAACATCTTTACGGGACTTTTGTGCAGGCACTGTACCAATTGCATCATCTTCGGTTACAAAAGGAATATCTCCGAATAAGTCAATTGCATGCCAGTAAGAAAGATCGCGCAAGAATCGTACCTCCGCACGGTATTGAGGCATCTTCGTGCGCACTGTTCCAGTAATTCCTCTTTCACTTAATTTTGCGTCTGTAGTCTGACGTAAGAATTCATTACATTGTGCAATCTGGAAATAAATCCGACTGTACAAAGCATAAACGAATCCATTATCACTGGCCCAGTTTAATGTATTCAGATCGGGCAGACCGGGGTCATTCCAACCGACAACGGCCTCATCCGTTGGTAGTTCCTGGAGATTCCAATAAGCACGAATATACTGATACTGTCCTTCATCGGGTGCCGTAATATCTGAATTACCCGAAGGGCCTTGTTGTCCTGTAAGGGACAATCCGGCATAACATTTTGCCAATGCCTGCATGTAGGAAGAGTCTGTTTTGTAAAACTGATCTACAGTTAGCACTTTTTCATCCAGTGGAGTGGTATTCAAGTCATTCACACATGACGTAATTATCAGACCTGATATGAATACCCACGCTATATAGATTATTTTTTTCATAATTCGTTTTGATTTAAGGATGGATTAGAATGATAAACTGACTCCGGCCAGGAAGGTCAAAGGACGAGGATAAACATTGTTATCTATGCCGTTGAACACTTCGGGATCCAATCCGGTGTATTTGGTAATGACAAATGGATTCTGAACGGTTCCGTAAACGCGCATTTTCATGTTCTTGATATTATCAATAGCATATCCCAGCGTTACATTATCGCAACGAACAAAAGAGGCATTACGGACATAATGATCTGTCAGATATTGCACTTTATTGAAATACGTTCCTCTGTTCAATATACTACTGGTATATCCCGTAGAGACATATGTACCGATCAGGGATTGTCCCGCTTCTACATTGTCATATACATAGTTGCCCAGATTAGAGCGCAGAGAGAAACTGAAGTCCCAGTTGTGGTACAATAATTTGGAGGAAAGAGACATTGACACTTTGGGCGCAGGACTGTGGTAACAATACATATCCGATGCATCAATCTTTCCGTCTCTGTTTCTATCGACATACATACCTTCAATCGGAGTTCCGTTTTTGTCATAGACCTGTTCGTACACCAGGTATGAGTTGATCGGGAAACCTACCTTCTGAGCCTGGATAGTATTGCCGGTACCTCCACCAATATTCCCGGTCGGGATATAATAATTGGGATTGTTGCTGTAGTTCAGTTTCGTGAGTTCATTCACATTGTGAGAAATATTAAATCCCAGATCCCAGGTCACATTCTTTGTAGAAATAGGTTTTCCACTTATGGCAAATTCTATTCCTTTATTAGTCAGACTACCCACATTGGTCAGGATCTCATTGGTCAGATTTGAGCCGGCCGGCATTGGTATTTTATTAATCAGATCTTTCGTATCCCGGTTATAAATATCGATCGAACCGGTAAAGCGGCCATTAAGAATACCACAATCCAATCCAATATTATAAGTAGTAGTTTCCTCCCATTTTAGTTTTGGATCATATCCTTCAGCACGGGCAGTATGATAAAAGGCATTTCCCAACGGATAATCGGCATAATAGCCCGAACTAATGGTATAGGTAGCTATATAAGGATAATCACCTGTGTTCAGATCCTGCTGGCCGGTAATACCGTACCCCAATCTTAACTTCAGGTCTGATATTGTTTTTTGATCTTTCAGAAATGGCTCTTCGCTAATCTTCCAGGCCAAACCTACAGATGGAAAAAGTCCACTACGGGTATCAGGTGAAAAACGAGATGTTTGGTCATTGCGCAAAGTGGCTGTCAACAAATACCGATCCATCAACGAATAATTGAAACGGCCAAAGAAAGAAAGCAGCACATATTCCGATGGGGTCACTTTATTAGGTGAGGTAATTTTCCCTGAAGATGTAATTGTCTCTGTTTCTTCTTTTTTGTAGAACTTTTGATATGAATATCCACCCATTACATCGAATCTGCTTTTTAATGAAGATACTTCTTTGACATAGTTCAGATAAAAATCGAGCAAAAGATTGCGTTTAATCTGGCTGTAATCAGTCGTTTCGCCCACACCTTTTTTATCGTTGAGTTTCCATGAGTTTGGCGCATTATCATAATATTGGTTTGTTCCATCACTTTTTGATAAGTCATATCCAAGGTTCAAATTTGCTTTTAAATCTGGCAAAAAGTGCATTTTATAGTCTAACTGGATGTTCCCCAGACTACGGTAAGCGTTTGATTCATCTTTACGCTGTTCCAACATAGACAATGGGTTTAGGGGAGCGACATCGATAAATGTTTTATCAGACGCTTTTAGCCAGGTAAAATAACCATTCCCAATTTTTGTACCCATATTATCGCTATAAACGGGTTGTGTGGGGTCAAATGTTATTGCAGATCCGATAGCGCCCTTATCTGCAAAACGGTTCTTAATATACATACCTTTCACACTGGCATTTACCTTTAAATGATTATCCAGAAACGTTGGATTAAGATTCGCCGACACTGTCGAGCGTTGCATACTTGATGTTTTCAGAATACCGTTTTCATCGGTAAAAGAACCTGAGAATCGATACGGTAGATTTTTGCCAAACTTACCGCTTACACCCAGATTATGGTCTGTACTGAAAGCTGTTCTGAATATCTGATCTTGCCAGTTTGTATTGGCAGTTCCCAGCAAAGCCATTGCAGCTGGAATGGTACCCCATTTTTGTGTATAAATAGCCCTGAACTGGTCACCATCTAACACATCTACCGAATTGTAACGTGTACTAACATGTACACTACCGCCATAAGATACTGTGGGCTTGGCTGCAGCTCCGGCAGAACCAGTCTTGGTCGTTATGATAATAACGCCATTGGAAGCTCTTGAACCATAGATTGCAGTTGCAGAAGCATCTTTCAGCACCGTAAAGGTCTCAATATCATTCGGGTGAATAGTTGACAACGGATTAGACATACCTTTGATCTCTGAGTTATCAACCGGAACTCCGTCGATTACCACCAACGGATCATTACTGGCATTCAAAGATGCTCCTCCTCTGATACGGATAGTTGCACCTGTACCAGGCGCTCCTCCATCAGTGGTAACAACAACCCCGGGGGCCTTACCTAAGAGCAATTCCTGTGGAGAAGTTACAACTCCACGATTGATTTCGTCGGCTTTGATAGCAGTTACGGAACCAGTGGCATCTTTTTTCTTCACCTGGCCATATCCGATGGCGACCACTTCACCCAGTGCTACTGCCGATTCTTTGAGTTGAATCTTTTTCGTACCGGTAATAGAAGAGGCCGGAATTTCCATTCTATCAAATCCGATATAACTGATTTGAATAATGGCACTGGAAGAGCTTACATTAAGGACAAACTTACCGTTTACATCCGTAACAGTACCGTTTGTCGTTCCTTTTTCAACTACGGAGGCGCCAATCACTGTCTGATTGGTATTATCAACCACCGTACCACGCAGAGTTATCTTATTCTGAGCAATAGCACTGAGGCTAATGCATAGCAGAAAAAGCACCGATAGCGTAAATCTGACTTTTTTCATGTTGGATTGAATTAAGATGAATAATATAGGTTAACTAAATAAGATTGCCGAAAGCATACATCATAAAGGAGATGCTTCCGGATTATAGCTTTCGAGAATATCGGGTTGAATCAAGACAGGTGAGGTGTAAAAGTTGTTTTTCATTGGCTGTTTAGTTTTCAAAATAAGGTCAATACAATTTCAGGGCTTATACTACACGAGACGATCATAAATTCTTATTCTTCAATTCGGGCTCGTTTAAGCATTACAAATTTCAACTCATTTACACCTTATTAAAATGTATTCCTGACGAAATGAAGATTTAGACGGATGAAATTCACCACCCAATATCCGGCTGAAGATTTGTGATCTGTTTATGTGATTCAAATATCATGAATTTTCCAGCCCCGGCCAATAAATGCCTGATGAAGTAAAGAATAGAGAAGATGAACTTCAGGGCTATAAATGAGAAAAGCGGCTCCGGTACTTATATACCGAAACCGCTTTAGGTTGATTTCTCAGAAGAACTATTTGATCTTATTCGAAGGTCAAGACATTGTCAATTTGATGAATGACTGCTGAAGATGACGAGGTAATTGTCGAGGTTACGAAATTACTTCCGGTGGCACTCCCTGTTCCATCAATGTTTTTGTACTTTGAGGGAAGTTGAGCGAAGACGTAATCTTTGGCAATGATATTGTACAAACCATCCTGAGTGACAACATTAGCCGTTTTCCCATTTTCGGTTGTGAGCTTAAGAGTATTATCTGTACCCGTCACCCCTATTTTCAGGAACTTGTTTTTCGCTGTATTCCAATAAGACAGAGCGTCATTTTGTTTAATGGTTTGGGTGCGAAATTGTTTAGTCAGATTTTGTCCGTAGAAAACGGCATTATCCTGAAAATGGTAACGTAGGAAACGGAGCATTTTATTGATCGCAGCACTTTGTACTTGTCCGGGTACCAATCCATAGATCTGACTCCAGGGAGTAATCGTTCCATTATCAATGGCAGCCTGAATAGCTTCATTGGTCGGTACGTACACCGTGTAATTAAATGCATTGAAAAACCTTACCCGGTAATCAATTCCTTGTTGTGTAAAAATCTGAGAAACACAGGTATCAGGCACACCCTTAAGCAACTCAAAAAACTTTGAAAACTGAGGAGTTGTCGATAACACTTTATAAACCGACTTCAAGGTAGGATCAACCGGTTTGGTCAGAAAACAGGCAGTTCCATTCTCCTGATTAAAGACCTGTCCATCGGAGACTTCAGCTTTCGTATTGTTTTCAAGATCCCGACCGCCCTGTACTGTTAATGATGAACCGCTTCCCGAAACTTTGATTATATCATTCGATCTGGAGATGTAATATCCGTTTCCGGAATCTATACTTCCTGATACAATATGCTGGTCAAGCATGTGATAGAGTCTGTTCAGGATAAAGGCCTGGTCAGTAATTACACCAACGGAATCTCCTACCACATCCGTTGTTTTGTTGTATCTATATAGCGTTGCATACACCGAAGAAGACTGCTCATTATACCTGAATTTTATAACTCCTGGTACATCCTGGCCATAAGCTATAGGATCAATATAACGATTGAAACTTTCATCTGCAGGGATATACAGATTTGTTTTATTCTTTAATGCATTGAGATACAACTTGTAAAAAGAAAAAGGAGTACCATCCTTTGTTGTACGATTGTTACATTTGATCACCCAGTTCATTATTTTTGTATTACTACCCAGTAAAACAGGCGAATATAATGACTGGAAATCTTGACTTGGATAAACCTGGTTCGTAACATACACTACGCCGTTACAACCCAAATAAGTTTTAGTGATTTGGCTTTTTTCAACAGGTAATCTATAATTGTCGGCATCAATCATCTTACCGAATCGTCCGGGAACTGATTCATTTAAAGAAAGACGCATATGTCTTTTAATTAGTGGAAGAACAATAGCATCAGGTATATTTTCCCAGTTATCAAATCTTTTTTTCAGAACATATCCGATTCCTCTATTCAGAAAATCAGTCATCGCCTGATCTGATGGAGCAAATATAGCACCCATATCAGTCTCAAATGCTCTTGTTAAGAGGTCGAAATGATTCCATCCGGGATCAAATTCCAATAAGTTATTTACTATTTGGTAATTCGGAATCACTGTTTTTCCTCCATAGTAAGCAAAGTACTTTTTCACAAAAATAGAATCACTAGATTCGGGATATAACTGTTTGTAGATGCCAGTAAATGAGCCATCATAATAAGGTGCAGAAAAACGCGCCATTAATTCGGAAAATATTTTCGTGCTTTGACTGGGATCTCCATCTTTATTATCAAACAGAAACTGGGCCATATTTTTTTGAGGTACAAGTACGGAATGTAAGACATTGATATATCCGTTACTGCAAGGAATATCTTTTTGGTCAACTTTGATATTAAACACATGGACATCATTATATTGACGCGACTTAATCCCACACATGATATCCAGATCTTCATTTGTGAACGAATGCTGGTCTATATTTTGTTGGGTAAAAAACACAAGAGGAGAAATCGTATTATCACAAACCAAATGAATGCCTTTTATACGATAATAATTCCAATATGAGTTAGCGGGTAGCTGGTCCCCTGAAAGAAATGGGACACTGTCCAATACACTTAACATGGTGTTCTTTCGAAATCCCACACCAGGATTTAACATTCCGTTCCAATAATTATCCCCAAGACTTGACAAAGGATAAGCATTATTGATGATTGAGTAATTCAATAAAAGTTTTTTCTGAGCATTGGAGAGTTGGCTGTAACCCGAAACATGCCATGCATTATTCTTAAAGAATTCTGCAAACGCGGCATCATCGGATACAAACAGAGTTTTATCTGATCCAGCCTGAGATAAAATATCCTTATAGTTCAGATCATCTATTAAGTTTAAGTAAGTATTGAAATGACCATCTGATTGCAAATAGTCGTATGTGCTTTTCAGGGTTGTTTGAGAAAAAACACTTGAAGAAAATACCGTAAATAAGATCAGAAGTCGCATTACACTAATTCTATGCAGAATCACTTCTTCTAATGATTTTATAATTGCAGGAAAATTGATTTGTTTCATTTTCTGTTAGTTTAAATGGAGATAATCCGGGTGTCCCGTTGGCATAGTAATCAATAGATATCTTCGTTTTCGAGTGCAGTGGTTGGCACAAACTCAATAAAGTCGATTTGAAATTCACCGTTACACAATCCCTGCACTAAGATCTTATGTTTCCCGGATTGAGCAAAAGTATAGGTCCCCAATATTCTTCGGAGACTATTTGCATTATTACGCGCCGGGCCTGATTGCCATCTGCTATCCGGGGTTGTATAACAAGCCGGACCTTTCATATACCCATGATTGCGCAAAGACTTATCATTCAGGTATCCGTATGGATCATCAGCAACGGAGCCTGTCACCTCTTTGCCAATAACCGGATTGGTAGCTGATAAGTCAAAGTCAACAGGGGCTCCGTTAGGAATACTATCGACAAATATCTGAGCAACTCCTCTTTTTCCATTAGTCAGATACCCTATCCGGATTTCGTAGTTTCCGGCAGGAACGGGAGGAGTATCAAAGGTAAAATCATAAACTTTACCAGATTGGGCACTGAAAAACATTTCATCTCCTTCATAATCCAGAAACGCATCAAATGGTGCCAGGTAGCAAACAGTCGTATTGACTGACGCAGAAAGATTCTTGAGGTATCCGTCAGGAATGTAATATTGTTTGCTCTTCTGGGCATAAGTTGTACTAGCCTGTGTCTTGAAGCCATTATTTGTCAACTCAGGAAACAGACTTGCCATATCAAAACGCAATCGTTTATTTGATAAGATCCTGGCAACATCTGGATTGTAGCTCAATATTTTGTCTATCCCATAATAAAAGCCATTATACGTAATAGAATCATTGAACCCGGATATAATCTGAATCGTATTTCCGGTATCCGGATTACGATTTATCAGATTCGTTTTGTTTATCGCCCTGATTTTTGAGACCTCTAACAGCGTATTCGGACACAACGTCTCATAATACTCAGTCATATCCACGGTCTTCAACATATGACCGGTATCATAAATATCAATCAGATTTGACAAAGAAAGCCTTTTATTGATGATATGATAGGCAATGAACCGGTTCAGGCTATTCCTCCTGTTTTTCACATCGGTAATACCGGCATCTTCCGGATAGACCTGATTATATACAGAGGCTGCATAGTCCTTCAATTCTGACAAACTATTTATACTATAACTCCTGAATAGAGAGTCGTTCTCTATTAGCAAGGTATTTCCATAACGCTTATAAGCAGGAACATCTACAGTAGTCCATGATGAAGAATATTTGTAGCTTAAATATTCTTTATCGCTATACTTCTTGTCCCTATCAGACCTCAAAGAATCGACTAATCCTGTGGCGATAAGCCCCTGGTAAAAAATTGAATAGTTGTTATCTTTCGCTATCTTTTCTGTAATGCATTTGCGATTAAGCAAGGCGTTCTCAAAACTTATGCTATCAAGGTCCTTCACGGCTACTTTATAGGCAACCTGCCCCCAACGCATAACATATAAGGTATCCTGTGAAGATGCTAAAGCACTGATAAATGGCAGGAAGACCAGTATGATTCTTATTATTGATTTCATTTTAATATTACTTGTATAGTTTAAATCTTACTGGACTGGCTCCAGGATAATACTGTCAATACGGATAGTGCGGTTATAATTAAGGTTTTCCGTTGATGAGGTTCCAGTTGCATTTTGTACTTTTAAAAAGACATTGACTTTTCCGGGTGAATTCCATGCCGGGTTCCCGGAAGTAGGAAATCCACAGACAATATTGCTGTAAGGAAACTGAAAATTCTCTGCAACCAACATTTTGGTAGGAGCAGTTCCACTTGTCGTAAATGTGGCAATCTGGGAGGTCGTCGTAGTCAATTGGTGATTGATATCAAACCCGGCTTTACTGTATGGTGCAGTTCCATTTATTAAAGCTCCGTTTGCATCTACGTAAGTCAGATAAAACTTAACTTTATAGGGCCTTTTATCCAATGAGTCAACAACAGAGGTCGGGACAAAATTGCAATAAATATTATACCTCGTCGATAAGGTGTTTGGAATGGGAAATCTGGCATACAAAACCGCAATAGCACTCGTTGTTGTGGGGACGTAAGTAACATAAGGAGTCGAATTACCATCAAGATAGTTTGTTATTGTTGATGAGTAATTACTTTTTAATGAATCAAGATACGCTAAAGATTGGGCCTCCACCTTAATCGTTTTATTCCAGTACTCCGGATCATACATTTTGAGATGACTCACATTGATAATATTTCCATTAGAAACATTTGTAGCTTGTGCGCCATCCAGCATCGTTTTCGGGGTATTGAGTTTGTACCCGGATGTCGATGTATATATACTATCAGAAGCCGTATTCATCCTGCCCTTGAAGAAGTTATTGTGGATAATTGCCAGTTTTGCGGCATCCCCCTGATTATCAGGTGATGCACAATAAGGAAGCAGCTTATTATATGCGTCTGTCCACGCCTCATCAGAGGGGACTAAAACAGAGTAGGTTAATGACTCATTATTCGTAAAACTAAGCAGATCGGCCAAATCGTTGGTTGTAGTGGTTACACCGGTGGATGAATTTATTACCGTTTTATTGTGCGAGTTGATATATGCTTTCAACAAATCGTGCCCGGGTTCTTGCATAATATATTCCCAGATATTTTTAGTATAGGGCAGATAGCCGTCCAGTACATGAACAACCGAACTTGCAATAAAAATATTGGGTGTCGATATAGTATACCCACCCAGTGAATAACCAGGACTGGTTGCGAAAACATATCTCTTCGAATTTAGCATGGTAACCATCATCGCGCCATACGGATATGTACTCCATATCTTCGTTTTAGCAATATGATTGTTCACAACCCTTTTCACCAAAGCAGTATCGGACAGACTAATTTCGCTTAACGCATTATCCACAGGCGCCCAGACGGTGACACTATCGAGTCTGTTTTCATATCCCGCAATCTGGATCATTCGGGCAAACAGCGAAAGTTGCGGATTGGAACGGATATTTTCAAAGACGAGGTTTGAGCGTGATGTTGAATAATCTTTTGGAGAGAAATAGGTAAGGCTGTCAACACTATAAACCGATGTCCGGTAGATTATTTTTCCTGATTTATAGAAGAACAACGAGTCTTGTGCCTTTATGGTATTTATACAAACGCCTGTAATTAACAGCAATAACAGAAAGAGGGTCTTTTTCATTCGATTAAAATAAGAGAAGTATAAATCAACTTTCACTCTGTTTTTTTGAGATTCGACAGAATCCTGCAACGATAATACCTGCATCATAACTTAATCAGTTTAGTCAGTTGATTATCAATCTTCACCAGATAAACCCCTCGTGCCAGAAAACTTAAGTCCAATGATTGCGTGGAATTGTAAATGCGACCTGAGAACAGCATAGCTCCATTCAGGTTAAAGATTGAAACCGAGGCTGATTCAACACCCTGATTCCGGAAATAGATCATCCCTTTTGTCGGATTTGGGTATAATACAAATTCATTTTGTTCATTTTTAGGAGTGGATGCTTCTGCTACAGTTTCAAAATAAATCTTCTGGATATCAGAATTGGCATATACCACATTTGACCCATTAAAAGTATTGATATACAGCATACTTGAAGAAAAGTTCATCCTGGAAATATTCCTGATTTTCAATGAATTTGTAATGCCACTCTTTAGCGCGACTACCATACCTCTCTCCTGCGATTTTACAGAACTGATAAAAAAAACCAGACACATGATAGTGCCGGCAAGAATTGTACTTCTTTTCATATCTCATTAATTATCTTTGTTTTGGCTACATTTGTAACTCTAAATAATATCATACTCTTTGATGAAATTTGCTCATGCTCGTTTCATATCTCTTAATTAAGTGTGTGCGCAACCTCTGTTGGCATTTGAATCTTCCAGAGCTTATATTTAAATATATTCTTCCTGGAAATACTTTACTGCTCGTTAAATAACTACCATAGACTCACAGTAGAGCATCTACCTTTAAGTTCACAGAGAAGATAAAAGCAGAAAATAATTTTACAAAATAACAGATATCCAATCAGATTAGCAATAATATTTAACTCAAAATGCGGATTCACCTTCATTTATACATTAAAGGCACAATATGATCCTTGGCATATTTATATACCAGGGAGCTTCGGAGAAGCTGATCAGTCTTCGTAAAAGAGCAGATACCGCGTTGCGTATCCAGGAATAACACACTATATATAAAACAATTGCACCTCTTTGATTTATCCTTTTATTATTATTTCCCAGAACGGGAATCAAACATTTCCAATTAGCAGTTGTTGTTTAAAATGATATCTCAAACAATACTTCAATTTACATGAAGCTCTTTATTCTTTGAAATTCACTCATTAATCTTAGCCTATGATACCATTAAGCCATTTGCATCCATTGTTGGTGCATTTCCCCGTCGCACTTGTTACAATCGGGTTTTTAGCTCAAATCGCATCTTTGATTTTCAAAAAAGAAGTTTGTTTATCAAACACTGCATTTTATCTTCTTGTATGTGGTACACTGGGAGCTTTAGCAGCCTGGCTGACTGGAGCATTATTCACCGGTGAAATGGCCGGATCAGCCGGTGAGATCAGAGAATATCATGAACACGCCGCAACTGTCACCCTACTTGTTTTATTAATCGCTTCAGCATTAAGTATCTCGATGAAAGTGAAAGGAAATTCAAGTATCAATATGCAACGGATGGTTATTGTATTATACGGTTTGGCTACCATTGCGGTGGGTATTACCGGCTTTTTGGGAGGAACATTAGTCTTTAATTATATGATGCCACTCTAAATTATCATTTTCTATTTATAAACCTAAATTATCGAAGCAATGAGAAACATTTTTGTATTAGCATTGATTAGCCTGATAGCTCTGACAGGATGTAAACAGGCCAAACCGGTAAAAACGATTGAGAACCTGAAAGCCGGTATTAAAGGTGAAACTACAGCCAGCGCTAAGTACGCCGCTTTTGCACAGAAGGCAAAAGAAGAAGGACATGATGCTGTTGCCAAACTTTTTGAAGCAGCCTCTAAGGCTGAATCTATCCATGCTGCCAACCATACCAAAGCATTGGAAGCATTAGGTGAAAAGATGGAAGCAATTAAGCCGGAGTTTGAAGTTAAATCAACTGCCGAAAATCTTCAGGCGGCTATTGAAGGTGAATCATATGAAACGACAACAATGTATCCTCAGTTCCTGAAAGACGCTCAGACTGAAAAGGCTGAGAAAGCAGAAAAATCATTTACATGGGCTTTTGATACAGAGAAAAAACATTTGGAGTTTTACAAAAGCGCTTTGAACGCGTTAAATGCCAAAACAGAAGCTCAGCTACCAGCCGGCTATGCCGTTTGTCCTGTTTGCGGTAATACGTATGATGCTGCCAAAGTGGATGAAAAATGCGCATTCTGTATGACCCCCAAAGAAAAGTTCTTGAAATTCTAAAGATATAAAAAAGGGAGCGATGCTCCCTTTTTTATTGTCTGATTATCGAATTCAATAACAGATTCACCTTAAACGTTTTTTGTTCGTAATCATATTCTGCCAGATCCTTTGTCTCTCTGATTGCCTCAGTCATTTTCCGGGAAAGAGTATTATTTTCCCGGGCTAATGCAATCAGTAAATTATCCTGATTCAGCGGTAATACCGGACTATCGGGTTGAAGGCTGAAAAAGAAGAACTTTTGAGGCTGGTACTTTGCATATCGGGGCAAACGATTATAGGGATTCTTCACCATACTATTTTGCACCTTCGAATAGATAGTAATTTGTCCTTTTTCCTCCAGAAGATATGCCTCACCGTTAAACAGCCGATACAACCCGCCTTTCGTTGTCTTTACTGCGTATATCTTCTCTTTGGATAACTTCTTCTTTTTTCCGTCTTTTACTATGGAAACGTAAGGTCGTATGATAAAACAATCAAAATTGAGCTTTTCACCCTTCGAAAAGTCCACCTGTATAGCAAGAGAGTCTTTCAGATAGTCATTAACCGAAAGGTAAATCCCACCCACATTCACATTGGACTGAGCCGGATTACCGGCAAAGGTAGCTGAGAATGGCGCAACAATAAGCGTCATTCCTATAAGGCCAATGGATTTTAATCGTTTCATAATGAACACGTTTTTAACGGCCTCCGCCCAGTGCCCGATAGAGGTCAATCAGGGTGAATAGACGTTCCTTGTGAATATTAACCAGTTCCATTTCTGCATCACGCACTATCTTTTGGGCATTGATAACCTCCAGGTAGGTGGCATAACCATAGGCATAGAGATTATGTGAAGTGTTAACTGCATTATCGAGCACTGCCAGCTCTTTGGCCATGTGCCCTTGTTCTTCATTCAGTAGCTTTAGTTTTGTAACAGCATCCTGCACTTCGGTTATTCCCTGACGGAGAACTTTTTCGTAAGCGATTAATGCCTGCTTCTGTTCCGCCATCCTGATTTTATAATTTCCACGGATTTGGTTTTGCTGGAAGATTGGCGCCACAAGTCCGTTTGTTATCCCCCAAACTAATGATGAGCTATTGAAAAGCAGATTTGTTTTTGCCGAGGCAAAACCGAGCATCGGATCGATGGTCAGGGACGGATAAAATGCCTTTCGGGCAGCCTGAACTTCAAAGCCTGCAGCTTGCAAGGCAAAAGAAGCCTCTGCAATATCTGGTCGCCGCTCCAGAAGCTGTACAGGAACTCCTGTTTTCAGTTCCGGCAAGAACGTTTGTTTGGTTATCTGACGGGAACGGATGATGGGTTGCGGTAAACGTCCGATCAACAGATTCAGGTAATTCTCTGTTCCTGAAACCATGCGTGCCAGATAACATTTTTGAGCACGGGAATTGATTAATTGCGCTTCAAATTGTTGTACGGCGAGGTCAGTGGCTTTACCGGCCTGCTTCTGCACCTTCACAATTTCCAGCGCCGTTGACTGAAGGCGGAGGTTCTTCTCCATCAGGGTAGCCTGTTCGTCATAGGCCATCAGCTCGTAATAGGCTTTGGCGACTTCGGCTACCAATTGCGTTTTTACAAACTGTGCACCGGCCTGAGAGGCAAGTAAACGGGCTTTCGATGCTTTCCGCGAGCTGTTTAGTTTACCCCAAATATCAACTTCCCACGAAGAGCGCAGGCTCAGCTGGAAATCGGTGTAAGCTTTCGACGGATTAGCCGTTGCCGGATTCGATACGTTGGCACTCTCTTTTAGAGTCGCTGAGCCTGCCTGAAGTTGCAGGTTGGGCAAAAGGGACATTCGGCTTGTCTGATAATATACACGCGCAATCTCAATCTGCTGGAGCGCCGATTGCAGGTTACTGTTTCTCACCAGAGCCATATCAATCAACCGGCAAAGATTTTCGTCTTTAAAGAATTCCTTCCAAGCCAAATCTCCCGAAGTAAGAGAATCTGCCGTTATCCCGCGAAAAGCCTGTGGCAGGGCAGAAGGAGCTACTTTAACCGCTTGAGGTGCTTTGCACGAGATAATCGTGCAAAGCGCCAAAGTCATTATGAATAGATTTATTGCTTTTATCTTCATGTTAATCTCTGATTATTATTGTTCCAATTCTTCATCCTCATCCTTCCTGCGGACAAGTCTGGCCTGCAATCCTGCGAAAATGACATACAATCCCGGAATGACCACCAGTCCGAAAATTGTACCAATCAACATTCCTCCTGCCGATGCCATACCGATGGAACGGTTACCCAAAGCACCCGCTCCGCTGGAAAAACAGAGAGGAATCAATCCGGCAACAAAGGCAAACGAAGTCATCAGGATTGGACGGAAGCGGGCTGTTGCTCCCAACTCTGCGGCTTCGAGAATGGAATAACCCTCTTTCTGCCGTTGCAGGGCAAATTCCACAATCAGGATGGCATTTTTCCCCAGCAATCCAATCAGCATAATCATTGCGACCTGGGCATAAATATTGTTTTCCAGTCCGGCCAGTTGCAGTGACAGATAGGAGCCAAATATTCCCATCGGCAGGGAGAGAATAACCACCAAAGGTAGCAGGAAGCTTTCGTACTGCGCCGCAAGCAGCAGATAAACGAATATCAGACAGATGATAAATACGAATATAGCCTGGTTTCCGGCAAGGATTTGTTCGCGTGTCATCCCTGACCAGCTGATGGTGTATCCCTTGGGCAGGACCTTTTGGGCAATCTTCTCTATTTCGCCAATCGCCTCGCTGCTGCTATAACCGGGAGCTGCATCGCCGGAAATCAAAGCAGAGGTGTACATATTGTAACGGGTCAGCTGTTCCGGTCCATAGACCCGTTCCAGCGATGCAAATGCCGAATAGGGAACCATTTCTCCGTTATTATTTTTCACATAAAGCTTCAGGATATCGTCAGGTGTTGCCCGATACTCTGGGAGGGCTTGCAGCATTACCCGGTACATCTGGCCGAAACGGATAAAGTTGGTCGTGTAATAACTACCCACCAGCGTTTGCAGGTTACTCATCGCGGCATCTACCGAAATACCTTTCTGTGCGGCTTTCTCATAGTCTATGTGAATCATATACTGCGGAAAGGATACGTCAAAGTTGGTAAATGCACTTCCGATAACCGGCGACTTTCTTAGCGAATCAATAAACATATTCGTGTTTGTCGCCGTTGTCTGGAGGTTTCCGATACCGGTTTTGTCCACCAATCGCAACTCGTATCCACTGGCGTTACCGAATCCCGGAACAGTTGGCGGTGGGAAGAACTCAATACTGGCATCGGTGATATTCTTTGTCTTTTCTTTCAACCGCCCGATTATATCATCTACTGACGCTTTTCGTTTTTCCCACGGTGAAAGGTTTATCATCGCCATTCCGTATGAAGAACCCGGAGCCTCACTGATGATGCTGTATCCCGACAGAATACTGACCGACTCAACTTCCGGAATCTGTTTGGCTGCAATTTCAACAGCATCCATCACCTTGTCTGTCCGCTCGATGGTAGAACCCGGAGGTGTTACTACATTGACGTAAATCACCCCCTGGTCTTCAGTCGGAATAAAGCCAGTGGGCAGAATCGCACTCAGTCCCCAGGTTCCCAGGAAGAAGAGTATCAGCGTACCGAAGATAATCATACGTCTGCCGGCAATCCGTCCGATTAATCGTCCGTACCAACGTTCAGTCAGGGTGTAGTTGACGTTAAACAGACGGAAGAAACGGGAAAACCGATCCTTCTTCTTATGCAGCGGTTCGTTGTGTTTCAGCAGGATGGCACAAAGCGCGGGCGTAAGAGTCAATGCCACGATTCCCGAGATCACAATGGCTATGGCCAGCGTAATCGAGAATTGCCTATAGAATACCCCGACAGGCCCCGAAAGGAAGGCGACCGGAACAAATACCGCCGTCATCACCAGCGTAATCGCGATAATCGCGTGGCTGATCTCCTTCATGGATTGGATGGTGGCATTTTTCGCATTCAACCCCTCTTCCTTCATTTTCACGTGGACAGCCTCGACCACCACGATGGCATTATCCACAACAATACCGATGGCCAGCACTAACGCAAACAAGGTAAGCAGATTGATGGAAAACCCGAATGCAAGCATAAACGCCAATGCACTAATCAAGGCAATGGGAACTGCAAGCGCGGCAATCAGGGTGGAACGGAAATCCTGCAAAAAGAGGAATACCACAATAAATACCAGGATAAAGGCCTCAAGCAATGTACGCATTACCGCACTGATAGATGCATCGAGGAAGCGGGAAACATCGTAGGCGTAATTATACTCAATATTAGGCGGGAATGAGGTTGCTTTCAACTCCTTCATCCGTTCTTTCACCGCTTTGATAACCTCCTGGGCATTGGAGCCCGGGCGCTGTTTCAGCATGATGGAAGCCGAGGGACGTCCGTTGGTTTTGGAAATCATTCCATAATCGAAGGTGCCGAATTCAATTTCAGCGACATCTTTCAGTTTCAATATCCGACCATTCTTGTCAGCACGCAGCACAATATTTTCATAATCTGACGGCTGATTGAATTTCCCCGTATATCGGAGGATGTATTGCAGGGACTGGTAGATTTTACCCGAACCTTCACCTGTTTTTCCCGGAGCCGCTTCTACGTTTTGCTTTTGCAAAGCTTGCACAACCTCATCTGATGAGATATTGTAAGCCAACAACCTTTCCGGTTTCAGCCAGACGCGCATGGAATATTCGCGGGCTCCCATGATATTGGCATATCCCACACCGTCAATCCGTTTCAGTTCGTTCAACACGTTGATGTCAGCGAAGTTGTAGATGAACTCCTCGTTTTGAGTGGAATCCGTACTGTAAATATTGAGGTAGAGCAGCATCGAGTTGACCTCTTTTTCCGTAACTACTCCGGCCTTGATAACTTCATCAGGCAATTCATCCAGTACTGTCGCCACACGGTTTTGTACATTTACCGCAGCAATATCCGGGTCAACGCCCACATTGAAAAAGACCTGAATCACGGTTGTTCCGTCATTACTCGACACCGAGGAGAGGTAAGTCATACCCGGCACTCCGTTGATTGCCCGTTCCAGCGGCGTGGCTACCGCCTTGGCACAAACATCGGCACTGGCACCGGTGTAGGAAGCCGTAACCACTACGGATGGCGGGGCAATATCGGGAAACTGGGTAATGGGCAAATTAAACAACGCCAGTACGCCCATCAGTGTCAGTATGATTGAGATGACAATCGACAGGACGGGACGTTTTATATATCTTTCAACCATAGTTTCTCTTGTTTAGAATTTCTTTACCGTTGGTTTGATCTTATCTCCGTCACGCAATATCTGTACTCCTTCCAGCACAATCCGGTCACCCGGATTCAGTCCCGATTGTACGATGTAGTCCAGTCCGTTGCGGTTGCCTAATACAATGCCCTGCATTTTCACCCGATTGTCTTTGCCGACAAGGAAAACGTAATTTTTATCCTGGATCTCCATTACCGCCTTTTGCGGAATCATCAGTACATTTTCCACATCGGTACTCAATTTGATTTTTCCCGAAGCCCCGTGCTTCAATAATTTTTCCGGATTGGAAAAGCGTGCACGAAAGGCGATAGCGCCCGTCGAACCTTCGATTTCACTGGCTACCGTTTCTACTTTTCCCTTGTATTTGTACATGGAACCATCCACCAGTTCGAGTTGTACATTATTCTCATCCGGAATAGAATCGCCTTTGCGTTTTGCCTTCAGATAACGCAGGTAATCGGTTTCTGATAAATTGAAATAGGCATAAATGCTCGAAATATCGGAAATGGAGGTCAGCAAATCGCCTTCATTGACCAGACTTCCCATCTTTAGCGGAATGCGGTTGATGACACCATCAAACGGAGCCGTAATGGTGCAATAGGTCATAAAGGCTTTTGCATTGTTGAGCGCTGCTTTAGCCTCCACAACAGCCGCTGCGGTCACCTGCTCTTTCGATTCAGCCAGGATCAGTTCCGATTTAGCGATGATATTTTTATCGACCAGCATTTTTACACGCTCCACCTCCAGCTTTGCCGCCTTATTTTCGGCAATGGCGCGCTGAAGCACTGATTTTGCCTTGGTAAACTCAGCAGTATATTCCGGCGAACTGAGCTTGAATAACGGTTGGCCTTTTCTTACTTCTACACCTTCGTCCACTAATATCTTTTCCAGGAATCCCTTGACGCGGGTCCGGAGTTCTACATTTCGGACCGCCTGTATATCGGCCACAATGTCATTGTTAAACACCGTATTCTTATAATCTACAGTGAATACAGGAATTTGCGGGATACTCTCCCCGCTCTCTTTCTTTTTGCTACACGCAAACAACACGGACAGTAAAACCGCCGATAGAAGCAATCGTCTCATATTTGTTTCTGATTAATAATTGTAGAAAGGATAGATGACCGGCTCTAACCTCTTTTACTTAAGGTTACCATGTAGCCTATAGCATAATCACTTATGCGGCTATTCCCAATATTGAATATTGGTGTAAGCCGGGGCAACAGCATCTGACCCATGACATTAATGGTCATGGGAAGCCGGTACTTTAACCGTAGTTTAAGTCTGAAAATTATACGTTGAAAAGAGAGACCTTAGGCGGAAGCCAAAGTGAAGAAACGTATTGGGGAGAATAGATAAAATCGTTCTGATTGAAATAGGTCAACGGAAGTGACGGAATATTGAGATTGGGATATACCGGGTCAAGGACAACCAACTCTCCGTGGTCAACTCCGATAGAAGATATATTGTTGGTTCCCTCGGGAAGTCCTTGCGCATGTTCGATATGAAACGAGTGACACTGGAAAAGCGTAGTCATACACTCTTCCAGACAGAAAAGAATAGTAAATGGGATTACTATCAGAATAAATATCTTCTTCAACTGTCTCATTCGGAGGCAAAATTACTCTAAATAGGAGAATTGAAAAACCGAATAAATTTGGATTTAAGTTAATAGAGTTAAAAGCTTTTTAGCTATATATTCAGAAAGAGGGAATGTAAAAAATCTAAGATTACTTCCGTTACATTATTGGCTGGTTAATATCCTTCCTTAAATTGATTTTGTTTTATGATTAAATCCCCGTAGTCAGTCTCCTGTCAATATCAGTATTAAGACATATAAAAACGTAATAAGCCGCTCAACGAATAGATTCACTTTCATTGTGAGCAAAATAAGTGATTCGTTTTACCTCACCGGAAGAATCACACGCATACACAGCACTCCTCCAGTTAATCATCAAAAAACTTCAGTTTAAACCATAATCGGATTTTCAATCCGACAGCAGACAATTCGCAAGTAAAACAACCGAACCAACTCCCCTCCATCTCCCCACCATAAACGCTTCATATTATAGTTTTAAAATAAGATATCACAGTAGTATTACAGTAATGTCACAGTAGTAACACAGTCATATTACAGTTTTATATAGTACTGTGATATGACTGTGACATTACTGTATCTTCAGTTAAACAATTATTTGTGAGAGGTGTTTAAACATATAATAGACCGTGCTTATGGTATATGGAGACTCTTGCGCAAATAAGCATGCATACGGAGTTGAAATACCGGGAATCATGATCTTTAAATATTCATGTTAAACAATTCAACACTATGGCAATAATAAAAGGAGCCTTCCAGATGGAGGGTAGTATCAGTGGGGTATCATTTTATTCCATGGCGGGCAGCGACAAAGTAATCATGCGTACGAAAGGTGGCCCCACCAAACGACGGATGAAAGAAGGAAAAGAGTTTGAGATGGTAAGGAGGCACCAGACGGAATGGGCTGCGTGCGTACTCTTCTCCAGGGGATTAAAATGGGCTATGGGCGACACCTACCGATTGGCAGACTACAACGTTTCTCCCGTATGGAACGGAATCGGCAAGAAGCTGATCAATCTGGATGAAGAGAGCACACTGGGTGAACGCCATTTGCGCCTTTCGGTCTATCGGGAGGCGATTGCCGGATTCAGCCTCAATAAAAACTACTCTTTCAATGCAGTGATGCGGGCTATCCCGACATTTGAGGTAGATAAGGAAAAACGTTCGGCAATTGTTCGTTTTCCACAAATCAACACCGGAAACGACCTGCTAAACGTGCAGAAACTCCCCTATTTTAGGTTAATTGTTGCCCTTGGGGTAGTTTCGGACATCCACTATCGTCCGGAAAATCCCCGCGACAAATACGAACCTGCGCTGAAAGATGCCAACGGTATCAGGCAATCCATAACCACTGAATGGTTTTCAGCCCATGACATTATCCTGGAACAAACCCTTGAAATTATGTTTAATGAAAGCATGCAAAAGTACAGATCAGATTACGACACTCTGCTGTTAAGTGTGGGAATAGAGTTTGGAACAACCGCATTCGGGGGAAAAATAGAGGGGGTGAAACGGGCCGGTTGTGCCAGGATTATGGCGGCATTATAGAAATGGCTAGTGAAGGCGGGACTTAAAGTCGCACCTTCACTAACGTACCCGGGTGGACAAATAACAAAATCAAGTGGACTTTCCTGTTTTTACTGTTGGATGAACGAATTTCATGTTATTTTTGAACTAATAGATAAGTGTATATATTACACTAATATTTTATATTTGCATCCAATGAATTATCACATAACACTTTAATCTCTTTTCCACCATGAGAAAATCCTTTTTTCTGATGGCAGCCTTAGTGCTGTCTGCTTTTCAATTGATTAATGCTCAAACCGTAACGAAAGACACCACCTTTCATGCCAATGGCAACCCCATCATCCGCCACAAATATACAGCCGACCCGGCTGCAATGGTCTATAAAGGCAAAGTATATCTCTATGCCGGCCACGATGTATGTCCTTCACCGCAGAACCGATATGTCATGAATGATTGGGCGGTATTCTCGTCCGATGATATGGTCAACTGGACCGAACATCCGACACCGTTGAAAACTTCCGACTTTAAATGGGCGAGTGGCGATGCCTGGGCTGGCCAGGTAATCGAACGTAACGGTAAGTTTTATTGGTATGTCGCTATTTCTCACGGAACAATTCATGGTAAAGCAATCGGTGTAGCGGTATCCGACAGTCCGACCGGTCCATTTACGGACGCCCGAGGGTCAGCGCTTATCACCAATGATATGACTACCAAATACACCAAAATATCCTGGGATGATATCGACCCGACTGTCATGATCGACAAAGACGGACAGGCTTATATGATCTGGGGAAATACGCAATGCTACTGCATCAAACTGAAAGAAAACATGATCGAGACCGAAGGTGAGATTATGCCTATCAATCTGCCACGCTATACTGAAGCTCCCTGGATCCACAAACGTGGCGACTGGTACTACCTCTCCTATGCGACTGAATTCCCCGAGAAGATCTGTTATGCAATGAGTAAAAAGATTACCGGTCCGTATGAATACAAAGGCATTCTGAATGAGCTGGCTGGTAACTCTAACACCAACCACCAGGCCATTATTGAGTTTAAAGGGAAATGGTATTTCATTTACCATAACGGGGGAATGGATGTAAACGGAGGAAGCTTTCGCCGTTCGGTATGTATCGATTATCTTAACTACAATCCCGATGGCACGATGAAACGGGTACAAATGACCACCGAAGGGGTGAAACCTGCAAAATAATCTTGATATAAAGACAGTAATAAGCCGCAAATCAGGGAATAGAGGGCCCTGTTTGCGGCTTTTTACATGATTTAATTCTGGATAATTGAGAGGATGTCGTAAAGCCATTTCTTTCATTGATCCCGCTTGCGGGATAAGAAGATAAAACCTAACAGGTTTTGAAAACCTGTTAGGTTTGGACTTTATAGAAATAAAAAAGGCTCCGGTAACCCCGAAGCCTTTTATTATTTTGAATCAACGAATCAATTATCCGTTGTTATGAGAGTCTTTTACCACTACGTCGTGTGCACCACCTTCTATGATACTGGTCGATGACACGAGAGTGATTTTAGCATTTTGCTTCAAATCATCCAGAGACATCACGCCACAACTGCTCATGGTTGATTTTATTTTACCCAGCGTGATCGCTAAGTTGTCTTTCAGTTTACCTGCGTAAGGCACGAAGCTGTCAACCCCTTCTTCGAATTTAAGGCCTTCACTGCCACCGGCATCGTAACGTTGCCAGTTACGGGCACGGTTTGAACCTTCGCCCCAGTACTCTTTCATGTAATTGCCGTTAACCATCAGTTTACGGGTAGGACTTTCATCGAAACGGGCAAAATAGCGTCCCATCATAATGAAATCGGCACCCATAGCCAAAGCCAGCACCATGTGATAGTCTTGTACAATACCACCGTCAGAACAGATAGGAATATACACCCCGGTTTTTCTGAAATATTCATCACGCGCCTCTGCCACTTCGATAATCGCTGTAGCCTGGCCACGACCGATACCTTTCTGCTCACGGGTAATACAGATAGAACCGCCACCTACACCCACTTTAATAAAGTCAGCACCAGCTTCTGCCAGGTAAAGGAATCCGTCACGGTCAACCACGTTACCGGCACCCACTCTTACCTGATCACCAAAAGTAGATTTGATATATTCGAGAGTCTCTTTCTGGTATTCAGAGAAACCATCTGAAGAGTCGATACACATAACATCGACACCGGCTTCAACCAGCTTCGGTACACGCTCTTTGTAGTCGCGGGTATTGATACCGGCGCCCACAAGCAATTTCATGTTGTCGTCTGACAGTTCGTTGGGATTTGCCTTGTGATTCTCGTAATCTTTACGGAAAACCAGGTATTTGAGGTTTTGATCTTTGTCAATAATAGGAAGGCAATTCAACTTATTATCCCAGATAATGTCGTTTGCGTCAGTAATTGAGATGCCCAGTTCACCGGTCACAAGTTTAGAAAACGGAGTCATAAACTCTTTTACCTTCTTATCCATGCTATCGCGGGTAATGCGGTAATCACGTCCGGTTACAATACCAAGCAGCTTTCCTTCTGATGTACCATCTTCTGTAATACCAATTGTACCATGACCGGATGCCGCTTTCAGTGCAATCACATCACGAAGGGTATGTTCGGGAGTCAGGTTGGCGTTGCTTACAACGAATCCGGCTTTGTAGGTTTTCACCTTACGCACCATTTCTGCCTGAGATTCGATGCTTTGTGATCCGAAAATAAAAGAAAGCCCCCCATTACGAGCCAGGGCAATGGCCATTTTGTGATCCGACACCGACTGCATGATAGCCGATACAAACGGAATATTGAGGGATATCGACGGAGCTTCGTCTTTTCTGAATTTGACAAGCGGAGTCTTCAGTGAAATATTTTCGAGCGTACAATCTTTGGTTGTAAGTCCCGGAATCAATAAGTATTCGCTGAATGTTCTGGAGATGTCATTTAAATACTGTGCCATACCTTATTCTTTTTTCGATAAAAATTGGGCAAAGATACTCAAAACCATCATAATGTCCAAAAATCAAGAGTAAACTGAGTTCATTTATCTTCAATCTTAATTAAAAACAGGGGAATCAGCCTTCTGAAGCCGCAAACAGTCATCTTCCCACCTCTTCCAACAACGCTACTTAGGCGTAAAGTTTTTACTCCGATAAAGAATATCACCAAAAAAGCCTAAATAAAATAGACCAAGTTGACGAATAGAACACTATATTTGCGCTCGCTTCGTTAGAATAGAGTATTTTATTTTTATCACGATTAACCGTCTAAAAATTGTTTTGATAGCATGAGAAGAAATTTGTTAGCACTCTCTTTGTCAATCGTTGCTTGTGGAGCAAGTGCGCAAACGAATGATCCGGTCATTATGAAGATTAATGGCAAAGAAATTAAAAAGTCTGAGTTTGAATACATTTACAATAAAAACAACTCCGCGACCTCCATGGACAAAAAATCACTGGATGAATACATGGTGTTGTTTAAAAACTTCAAACTTAAAGTAATCGAGGCCGAAAAACTGGGACTTGACACGACCAAATCATTTGTTAATGAACTATCCGGATACCGTCGCCAACTGGCACAGCCTTATCTGACTGACAAAAGTGCGGATGATAAGTTCGCCCGTGAAGCATACGAGAGGATGAAGGAAAATGTGGAAGTCAGCCATATCCTGATCAGACTACCCGAAAATCCTACTTCAGCAGACACGCTGGCAGCCTACAATAAGCTGATGGACATCCGCAAACAGCTTGTTCCTGCAGCATTTGTAAAAGGTGGAAAAGCGGCAAAACAACCTGTTATTGATAAAAATCTTTTCGCGAAACTGGCTGAAAAATATTCCGAAGATCCATCTAAAGCGGAAAACAAAGGCTATCTGGGATACATTTCATCATTTATGACGGTATACCCATTTGAACTGGCAGCATACAATACCTCTGTAGGGCAGGTAAGCAAACCCATCCGCACCGACTTTGGCTACCACCTGATATTGGTGCACAGCCGTCGTCAGGATCCGGGACAGGTACTTGTGGCTCACATCATGAAGGCCGTAAAACCGAAAAACGACTCCATCCCGGCAGACATTGCCGAGGCGGATGCAAAGAATGAGATTCAGGCTATCTATAACGAACTACGCAAGGGTGAGGACTTTAGCCGCGTGGCCAGCGTCAAATCAGACGACCGCGGATCGGCTGCAAAAGGCGGAGAGCTGCCCTGGTTTGGCATCAACCGCATGATTAAGGAATTTGAAAACACTGCATTTTCCCTGAAAAATAAAGGCGATATCTCCGAGCCGTTTAAGACCCGCTTCGGCTGGCACATCGTTAAGCTCCTTGACAAAAAAGGACTCGAGCCATTTGAAGACAAGAAAGCCGAGATCGTGCGCATGTTTATGCGTGACCAACGAGCCGAGGGTGGCAAAGATATGATGATCGCCAGACTAAAAAAAGAGTACAACCTGACAGAAGATGCCGCGGCACTAAACGAGATGATCGCACTTGCTGACAAAGCGGGATTCCCTTCTGATTCAGCCTATCAGTTAGCAGCTGCAGAACTGACAAAACCGGTCTTCAAAGTTGACGGTAAAGCATTTACCCAGAAAGAGTTTGCCGCAACATTAAAAGGAAGAAGCAGTGAAAATAAAAAATCGGCTGCTGACTTTATCCGCAACAATTACAAAGAATACGTTGACAACTCTGTATTGAGCTACGAAGACAGCAAACTGGAATCCAAATATCCGGAATTCCGCAACCTTATGCAAGAATACCACGATGGTATGCTGTTGTTTGAAATCAGCAATCGTGAAGTTTGGGACAAAGCATCCAAAGACAACGATGGCCTCAAAAAATATTTTGAACAAAACAAAGCCAACTACAACTGGAACGCACCGAAATATAAAGGGCTGATCGTCTATTGCAAAGACAAAGAGACTATAAAGAGAGCGCAGTCGATCATCAAAAAAACAGGTTCTGACTCAGTAGTTTACGTACTACGCAAAGCGTTGAACGACTCTGTCACCCGTGTAAAAGTTGAAAAAGGACTTTTCGCAAAAGGTGAAAACAAAGTGGTGGACGCCAAAGCATTCAAAGGAGCCGAGTACATTCCTGACAGCCAGTACCCATATTACTTCACCGTGGGAAAAGTGTTAACAAAAGGCCCGGAAGAGTACGCTGACGTTCGCGGCCTGGTAACCGCCGATTACCAGAATTACCTGGAAGAAAAATGGATTAAAGGCCTGAATGATAAGTACAAAGTAGAGATAAACGAGGCGGTCTTAAAAACGGTTAAACAGTAGAGATTGCCGTAAAATCATTCTATCTTTACCCCAACAATTAACTAAGACCGGATGAATAAATTACTGGTTGGAATGTTAGCTTGTATTTTCCTTTTACCTGCCTGCAAAAAAGAAACCTCTTCTCCCGAGAAAGAGGTTTTGGCTGAGGTAAAGGGAAAATACTTGTTTATGAGCGATCTTAAAAACGCACTACCCGAAGGGATATCTCCAAAGGACAGCGCATTGTTTGCCCGTAGCTTTATCGAAAGCTGGGTGACCGATCAGCTTGTTTATAACATCGCCAGCAAAAACATTCCCGACAAAGAGAAGATTGACCAAATGGTGGAGGAATACCGCCGTCAGTTAATCACTTCGGAATATCAGCGATACCTGATCGACGAGAAACTCAGTAAAGAGATATCGGACGAAGAGGTACAATCCTATTACGACAATCATGCCGATGAGCTGAAACTGAAAAGCGGGCTGATAAAGGGAATATTCGTAAAAGTCCCGCTCAATGCACCTCAACGCGGCCAACTGCGTAGCTGGATGGCTCTCCATAACGATGACGATATGGATAAAATCGGGAAATACGCTATCCAGCATGCCGCTGACTACGACTATTTCGCTGAAAAGTGGACCGATTTGAATACCGCTTTGTCTAAAATGCCAGGAAATTACAGTAATTTCGCTCCTCAGATCAGGGCTAAACGGGTAGTGGAAGTAAAAGACAGCGTTTTCTACTATATGCTGGCGGTCAGTGAATTTGCTCCTGCCGGAAGCAAATACCCCGAAGACTACGCCCGTGAAGAGATCCGGAACCAGCTTATTGCTCAACGAAAAACCAGCTATTTGCAACAGTTCAGGCATGATCTTCTCAAAAAAGCGATGGATAAAAAAGAGGCCGTTGTATTTACTCACAAATAATCAACTTTTCGAAGCAAAGAAATTCATACATGTATAAATCAATCCGAACTCTCAGCCTGTTTGCCGCCACTCTGCTGGTGGGGTACTCTGCATTAGCGCAGGACAACGTTATTGACGAAGTCATTTGGGTAGTAGGCGATGAAGCCATCCTCAAATCCCAGGTAGAAGAACAGCGAATAAGCATGACGGCTGCTGGTGAAAAAATCAACGGCGATCCTTATTGCACCATCCCGGAGCAAATAGCATTACAAAAACTTTTCCTTCACCAGGCAAACCTCGACAGTATTGTAGTTCCTGAAACAAGCATACTACAGCAGGTGGATGCAGAGTTAAACTACTACATCTCGCAAATCGGCTCTAAAGAGAAACTGGAAGAATATTTCAACAAGTCATACAACGAAATCCGGGAGGTAAAAAAAGACCAGGTTCGTGACAGAGAAACGATAAAACAGGTCCAGAAGAAGATTGTGGGAACGATCAAGGTAACCCCGTCAGATGTTCGCCGCTACTTTGAAACCGTACCGAAAGACAGCGTACCGTTTATCCCAACCCGGGTAGAGGCGCAAATCGTGGTACTTGAGCCCCGCATTCCCCAAAAGGAGATTGATGCCGTTAAAGACCGTCTGCGTGATTATGCTGACCGCGTAAACAAAGGCGAATCAGAATTCTCGACTTTAGCCGTACTTTACTCTGAAGATGCGGAATCAGCCAAACACGGAGGAGAACTGGGCTTTATGGGAAAAGGCCAATTGGTTCCCGAATTTGCCAACGTCGCTTTTAACCTTCAAGATCCGAAAAAAGTTTCCAAAGTAGTGGAAACGGAATATGGATTTCACATCATCCAACTGATTGAAAAACGTGGTGACCGCGTCAACTGCCGCCACATTCTATTAAAACCAAAAGTGGAAGAGAGTGCAATCAAGGAAGCGTTACTACGTCTGGACTCCATCTCCAACGATTTAAAGAATAAAAAATTCACTTTCGACGAAGCGGCCCAGTTTATTTCTATGGATAAAGACACCCGAAACAACAACGGTCTGATGCTCTTTAATGATCCAAATACCTATAGCAGTACTTCCCGTTTTGAAATGCAGCAATTACCTCCGGAAGTGGCGCGCGTAATCGAAGACATGAACGTGGGCGATATCTCCAAACCATTCCGTATGATCAACAAAAACAACAAAGAGGTCTGCGCTATCGTAAAGCTCAAAAGCCGTGTGGAAGGACATAAAGCAAATGCCAGCGAAGACTATCAAGCATTGAAGCAAATGGTAGAGGAGAAAAAAAGAAACGAGATTATTCAAAGCTGGATTAAAAAGAAGATTACTGACACCTACATCAGAATTAAACCGGAATACAATAAATGTAAGTACCAGTACTCCGGCTGGGTGAAGTAAGTAATTGAATGATATGACAAGAAAATTCCATAACTATCTATACAACAGGCATAAAATACTAACAGGCAGTATTTTATGCCTGTTTGCAGTTTGCATAGTAGCGCAAACGAACAAAAATAAGCCCAGTACACTGCCCACAAAACCGATTATTCACCGGAAAGGGACAAAGGTAAATCTTGAATACGCCAGTGTTCTTGAATACGACAAATTCAGAGGCGCTGACTACCAGTTGCTACATGATTCTGTCCGCTTTCGCCAGGATCACATGTACATGTATTGCGACAGCGCCAAGTTTTTTGACAAAACCAACTCGCTGGAAGCTTTCGGTAATGTAAAAATGCAGCAGGGAGACACATTGTTTGTGTACAGTGATTATCTCTATTACGATGGGAATACACAATTGGCCAAACTGAGGTATAACGTGAAAATGGAAAACCGAAGCGTTACCCTGTTGACAGACAGCCTGAACTTTGACCGCAGGCTTAATATCGGGTACTTCTTCAACGGCGGTGTCCTATCGGATATGCAGTCTTCTAATGTGCTCACCTCTGTCTATGGACAATATTCACCGGCAACCAAGATTGCAGACTTCCGCTACAACGTGAAGCTTGTCAACGATAAGATGACCATCTATTCCGACACCCTGCACTACAATACCGCGACAAAAGTGGCCAACATTGCAGGTCCATCGACGATCTTATCTGACCAAAATACCATTTACACCGATAAAGGCTGGTACAATACGCTGAAAGAAAACTCAATGCTATTCAACCGTTCCTTACTGGTCACCAAAGGGAAAACGCTGACCGGCGATACCCTGTGCTATAACCGCAAAAAAGGAATCGGCGAGGCATTCGGCTACATGCACCTGAAAGACTCGGTCAATAAGGCTGACCTTTACGGTAATTACGGTTATTATAACGAACAGACCAAGAAAGCTTTCTCAACCAAACTGGCCTGGGCAAGGGAATATTCACGTCCGGATACCATGTTCATCAGTGCTGACACGCTGATGGCAACCGAGCCGGATACTACCTACCGTATGTTGTTTGGTTTTCACCGGGTGCGCTTCTTCAGCAAAGACTCACAGGGGGTATCTGATTCGTTGCAGTATTCATCCAAGGACTCGATACTACACCTTTACCGCGACCCTGTATTGTGGAATGCCAACTACCAGCTGGCGGGCGATACCATTCATGCCTACATGAATGACAGCACCATTAAGATGGCATTGGTAAAAGGATATTCTCTCGCAATCGAACAACTGGATAGCATCAAAGGATTTTACAACCAGCTATCCGGAAAATCACTGAGGGCCGATTTTGAGCACGGAGATATCCGAAAGGTGGATGTCAGCGGAAATGTGGAAACCATCTTTTACCCGTTAGATAAAGACAGCACCATGATCGGGTTAAACCATTCCGAGAGTAGTTACCTGACGATGTGGCTGCTTAACCGTAAACTGGAACGGCTTAAAATGTGGCCTACCGTAACCGGCAGCATGACTCCGGAAGAGGCTATTAAACAAAACCAGAAGCAACTGAAGAACTTCAGGTGGTACAGCCAGACACGCCCCCGTTCCCCTATGGATATTTTCAGGCATAAGAATACGAAGATTGAACCTGTGAAACGCATCCAACGACGGAGCAGGTAAATGTCAAAGATCCGATTCAAGTTTTTTACTGCATTTATTTGTCAAAAGAATGAGCGATATCATACATCTTCTCCCCGACTCGGTGGCCAACCAGATTGCCGCCGGAGAGGTTATCCAGCGCCCGGCTTCTGTGGTAAAGGAGCTGGTGGAAAACGCACTGGATGCGAGAGCGACAGAGATACAACTAATCATCAAGGATGCCGGTCGTACCCTGATTCAGGTAATCGACAACGGCAAGGGCATGTCAGCAACTGATGCACGCCTGGCTTTTGAACGACACGCCACGTCAAAAATAGCATCGGCTGACGACCTCTTTGCCCTACAGACCATGGGCTTCCGCGGAGAAGCTTTGGCGTCTATTGCCGCCATCGCACAGGTGGAGCTCAAGACCCGCCGTTATGATGACGAAGTGGGCACTCAAATCCTCATCACCGGTTCGGCAGTGGAAGAGCAAAATGCTGTCTCCTGCTCCACCGGCTGTAATTTTTCCGTAAAAAATATATTCTTCAATGTCCCGGCCCGCCGTAAATTCCTGAAATCAAATCAGGTGGAATGGAACAACATCCTGACCGAATTTGAGCGGATTGCATTGGTATATCCCGAAATTACGTTCAAGGTATTCCATAACGACGCGTTAACGCTAAGCCTTAACCAGTCCGGACTGCGTCAACGCATCATCGGGTTGATGGGCAAAAACCTCAACAACCACCTTATTCCGGTTGATGTGGAAACCTCTGTGATTTCCATTACCGGATTTATCGGCAAGCCCGAATCGGCAAAAAAACGGGGAGCACAGCAGTTCTTTTTTGTCAATGGCCGCTACATGCGTCACCCCTATTTTCATAAAGCGGTAATGCACTGCTACGAACAACTGCTTCCCTCCGGCGAAATGCCGCCCTATTTTCTCTATTTTCAGGTCGATCCATCGTCGATTGACGTGAACATCCATCCGACAAAGACTGAGATTAAATTTGAAAACGAGCAGCCCATCTGGCAGATTATCACGGCAGCAGTCAAAGAGGCATTGGGTAAATTCAATGCCGTACCGTCGATTGACTTCGACACGGTAGATGCTCCGGAAATACCGGTATTTGCTCCGACTCCGTCATTCGATCATCCCGAGCCGCCGAAGGTACATTTTAACCACGACTATAATCCGTTTAAGCAAACCTCTCAGCCCCGTAACCCGATGAGCAAAATGCCGTCGGCAGGCAATTGGGAAAAGCTCTATCAGGATTTTGAAATGGGGAGTCACGCTTCGAAGATCAACAGTAATCCGGTTCCCAACTTTGATTTCGGTTCCGACCCCGAGGAGGAAGAGCCCCAGCCTTTTGCATCACCGGAGACCTATATTCCTTCGGCCATGCCGGAAGCTGTACCCGAACCGATATTCACCCAACCGGCTGTAAACATACCGGTAGAGACAGCCCGTCAGTTGATGCAGATAAAAGGACGTTACATCCTTACCTCTGCCAGGTCGGGGTTGATGGTAATTGATCAACGTAGGGCTCACATCCGGGTATTGTTTGACCAATATCTCGAAAATATAGGCAAAGGCCATGCGCCATCACAAGGCGTACTTTTCCCGGAGATGATTCAGTTGAGCGTTTCGGAAACGGCGATGATGCCGCTTTTAAGCGAAGACCTGCATTTGCTGGGATTCGAGATTGGAGATCTGGGGAACGGCACCTACTCGGTCAATGCCATTCCATCCAGTCTGGAAGGTAAAGATATCCCACAGTTACTCCACAACATCCTGTATAACGCGATTGAAAAAGGGTGCGACCTAAAAGAAGAGATCCACAGCATGGTATCGCTTACCATGGCTGAAGCGGCAGCCATTAACTACGGAAAACCGTTAAACGAGGCAGAGATGCAAAACCTCATCGACCAGCTCTTCGCTTGTCCGTCACATGCCATCACTCCGGACGGAAAAACGATTATGACGATCCTGAGCAATGACGAGCTGGATAAAAGATTTAAGTAAATGCTAACCCAACGAATAACGCCGTTGGCTCATGCAAATCATAATAGGAAAGACTGCTTCATATAAGATGCAGTCTTTTTTGTTCTAACTTTATTACGAATAGTGTGGGAATTCTATTCATTAGGAAAATATTTTCCTAAGCTTCGTGTAATTATTCAGTAAAACAGAATATATCAAAATAGTAAGCCACGAATAAACGAATGAATACTGAGAGGCAAACTTCTCAAGTCTTGAAGAAATAAAGGCCAAATAACACTAATGCTTTTCCGAATCCGGAAAAGAGAAAAATACTTTTATATTCGTGCATTCGTGGCTTAAATTTTGTGTTCATAGAAAACTACACACATATAACGATATCGAGCTTTTGTTTTTTGGAAAACAGACTTAAACTCGGCTGCTCAAAAAATATGGGTTTGTGCATTCTTTCCACGATTCGTTTAAAATTAAGGCTGAATTTGCGATTAATCCCCGTTTTCTCCCGATGCGTTCAATTTTTCTGTTAATTTTGGAATCGCTTGCATCGGAGCAAATGACAGGTATTCATTCGGGTTCGACTTTTCCGCATGATGCTCCGTAAAGCACACTTTTCTGAGTTGGCATTCTTGATAGTTGATATATTTAAAACATAATATTATGGAAGAGCATATCAGGGAAATTGCACTTCGGCTGAAAGGACTTCGTGAGGTGCTGGAAATTTCGGTGGCAGAAATCGCTTCCGTTTGTGGGATTAATGACGATGAATACCAGGAGCTGGAATCCGGGGAACATGATATCCCGATTGGCATTCTGCACCGCATTTGTCACAATTACAATGTGGAACTCTCCGCCATGCTGTTTGGAGATGAACCGCGCATGTCATCGTATTACCTGACCCGTAAAGGGCACGGGCCTTCAGTGGAACGGTCACAGCATTATAAATACCAGTCTCTGGCGGCAGGATTCGCCAGCCGGAAAGCGGATCCGTTTATTGTAACCGTAGAGCCCAACGAAGAACCGGTACACCTTAATGCCCATGCCGGACAGGAATTTGACATGGTACTCGAAGGGACTTTACTCATCTCCATCGGAGGTAAAGAGCTCATTCTGGATGAAGGAGACAGCATCTATTTCGATGCAGCACGCCCGCATGGGATGAAGGCGTTGAATGAAAAACCGGTTAGGTTTCTGGCAATAATTCTTTGAGAATGAATAATGAAAAATGAAAAGTGAAGCATAAGGTGTTCGTTGAAAGAATGGACTCACTCCTTATGACTTACGACTCACTACATAGATAATGATAGCAAAATATCTCAACCAAACTACCTTCTCATCGCAGGAGGATTTTACAAAAAACTTTCGGGTAAATATCCCCGACAACTTCAACTTCGGCTATGACATCGTAGATGAATGGGCGGCTAAAGCGCCCGACAAAGTCGCCCTGACCTGGACCAATGACTCTGGCGAACTTATCAAGTTTACCTTTGCTGAAATCAAAGATCAGAGTGACCGCACGGCTGCCTATTTCCAGTCGTTGGGTATTGGACATGGCGATATGGTGATGCTGATTCTGAAACGTCGCTACGAATTCTGGTTTTCTATTGTAGCGCTGCACAAGATTGGCGCTGTCTGCATTCCCGCCACACACTTACTGACTGAAAAAGACATCGTTTACCGCAACAATGCTGCCGGTATCAAGATGATTGTGGCAGTGGGTGAAGAAGAGGTGATCAAGCATGTAAATGCGGCAATGCCCAAGTCTCTGACCATTAAGCAACTGGTCTCTGTAGGCCCCGTTATCCCGGAAGGCTGGGGTGACTTTACCAAAGGTATAGCTGAGGCAGCACCATTTATACGTCCTGCAAAAGCAAATGATAACGGCGATATCTCCCTGATGTATTTTACCTCAGGAACAACAGGAAATCCGAAGATGGTGGCACACGATTTTACCTATCCGTTGGCACACATCATCACCGCATCTTACTGGCACAATGTAGGCGAAGAGAGCCTTCACCTTACGCTGGCTGATACCGGTTGGGGAAAAGCTGTCTGGGGAAAACTATATGGACAGTGGATTGCCGGATGCAACGTTTTTGTGTATGACTTTGACAAATTCGCACCAGTGGATGTATTGCATATGATACAGAAGTACGGTATCACCTCATTCTGTGCACCACCGACTGTATTCCGCTTCCTGATTCGTGAAGACCTGACCCGTTTTGACCTTTCTACGTTGAAATATTGCACCATTGCAGGGGAAGCGCTCAATCCGAAGGTATTCGAAGAATTCCTCAAGCTGACCGGTATCAAGCTGATGGAAGGTTTCGGACAGACTGAAACGACACTCACCATCGCTACCTACCCGTGGGCAGAACCTAAACCGGGTTCGATGGGAATTGTCAATCCGCAATACGATGTTGACTTGCTTACCGGCGATGGCCGTTGGGCTGAAGACGGAGAGCAGGGAGAGATTGTCATCCGTACGCACGGCGAAAAAGTATTGGGACTCTTCAAGGAGTATTACCGTGATGAAGCACTCACCAAAGAGGCATGGTATGACGATATTTACCACACCGGCGATGTGGCGTGGCGTGATGAAGACGGCTACTACTGGTTCGTAGGTCGTATTGATGATGTGATTAAGAGTAGCGGTTACCGCATTGGGCCGTTTGAGGTGGAAAGCGCACTGATGACACACCCTGCCGTAGTGGAATGTGCGATTACCGGTGTGCCTGATGAGATTCGCGGGCAAGTGGTAAAAGCGACCGTGGTTTTGGCCAAAGATTACAAAGATCAGGCAGGCCAACACCTCATCCACGAGCTTCAGGAGCACGTGAAGAAGGTGACAGCTCCCTACAAATATCCCCGCATCATCGAATTTGTGGATGAATTGCCGAAAACGATCAGCGGCAAGATACGCCGCGTGGAGATTCGGGAGAAGGATATACAGTAAGAAAACGCTTTATTTCAATAGAATCAAAAGCGTCGGTATTCTCCGGCGCTTTTGTTGTTTTTATTCGTTGCAAAACATTTAGTAAGGGGAATTCGTTTTGCTTTTGACTGTGAAACTTATTTCTGGTATTTAATGCGCAACTGTTGATGTTGTCATCCCGCACTTGATGCGGGATCTCTCAACCTGAGAAAAGTTTATATAACCATTCAATTCAATTGGTCATGGCGACAATTCATCAATTCTGGGTCTATATAATGACGAACAAGGGGAATAATGTGTTTTACGTCGGATTCACCAATGATTTGAAACGACGTGTGTTTGAACACAAGAATAAAATCAATCCCGGATTTACTGCCATGTATGAATGCAATAAGCTTATTTATTTCGAAGAACATAATCAGGCTGAGCAGGGTATTCAAAGGGAGAAATTGCTCAAGAAATGGAAGAGAGAATGGAAGAAAGAACTGATTGCAGGAATGAATCCTGAATGGAACGATTTATCGGCAGGTTGGTTCTGTGAACCGTCCTGCGATTGAGAGATCCCGTGTCAAGCACGGGATGACAGTGCTGAACTTTTCCCATTTATAGAGTGATATTCTACTTATTCACCCTCATATTCAAAACCCATGATTCAGAATTATCTCACTATCGCCTTTAGCTCGGCAGCCGTATATGTGTTTATCATCACCGCTATTCGCCTGTTTGGAAAGAAGGAGTTTGCGCAACTATCAGTAAGTGATCTGGTATTTGTGCTACTTATCAGTAATGCTGTGCAGAATGCGATGGTCGGGCCGGATGCCACGTTAAGTGGTGGACTGGTTGCCGCTTCCACATTGTTCATCCTGAACTATCTCCTGAAATACCTGATGTATAAGTTTCCTTCATTACAGAAGGTGGTTTCGGGTGAACCGCTGTTGCTGATCTATCACGGTCGTGTCAATGAAGACCATTTGAAGAAAGCCCAAATTTCGGTAAACGAGTTGATAGAGACAGTGCGTGAACACGGGTGCCAGTCGATTCATGATGTTGACCTTGCAGTGCTGGAAGCAGACGGAAACATCAGCGTGTTATCCCATGACTTCAATAAGCGAAGTTCGCACGAACGCAAACGTCGCAAAAAGCTTACCGTTCAAAACTAATCCTTGATATATGATAAAAAGCAAACCTTTCCTAGTGGAAAATGAACTTCCGTGGGAACCGCTCAATGAGGGCGTAAGCCGCCAGATAATGGGGTACAACGTAGAACTGATGATGGTGAAAGTCTCTTTTGTGGCAGGAGCTATCGGAGCTCTACATTCCCACCCGCATTCCCAAAGCAGTTATGTGGCTTCGGGTAAATTCGAAGTAGAGATAGATGGAGAGAAGCGCATCCTGGCTACCGGTGACGGTTACTTTATTGCCCCTGACCTGGTGCATGGCGTGAAGTGCCTGGAGGCCGGTGTATTGGTGGATTCCTTCAGTCCGGTGCGTGAGGATTTCCTTGAATAATCATTAGCACACAGATGACACAGATGCAAGCAACACTGATTTACACTGATTTCTTATCTGTGTAAATTGATTCAAATCGGTGTCATCTGTGTGCCATAAACAAAATAACCCATGAAGATAGTTTTTCTCGACGCTTACTCCGTAGGGGATGTGGATATGACCGCCATCTCCCGTTTAGGTGAATATGTACAATACGAAACGACTCAACCGTCGCAGGTCATTGAGCGATGTGCCGATGCCGATGTGGTCATCACCAACAAGGTGAAACTGATGCAGCCGGAGCTGGATGCACTGCCCAATCTGAAACTGATTTGCATTGCTGCTACCGGGATGAACAACGTTGACCTCAGTCATGCTGCTATCAAAGGTATCCCGGTGAAGAACGTGGCCAACTACTCGACCGACAGCGTAGCTGAACTTACCCTTTCGCTGGTCATGGGACTGGTACAGAGTACCGGTTATTACGACCGATACGTGAAGAGTGGCGAATACGGTCGCAGCGGACTTTTTACCCATCATGGCCGTCCCTATTTCGAGATTAAGGGAAAGACGTGGGGCATTATCGGGCTGGGCAACATCGGTAGCCGTGTGGCTCAGATTGCTACTGTACTGGGTGCGAAAGTGGTGTACAACTCCACCTCGGGCAAGAACCACAACAAGGGTTTCGACCACAAGTCGCTGGATGAGCTGCTGGCAGAGAGCGACATCATTACGATCCACGCTCCGCTGAATGAGCGCACACAGAATCTGCTCGACTACGAAAAGCTTTGCAGGATGAAGCCATCAGCCTTGTTGGTAAATGTGGGCCGTGGTGGGATTGTCAAAGAAGCGGATTTGGTGCAGGCATTACGTGAAGGACGCCTTGCCGGTGCGGGACTGGATGTCTTCGAACAGGAGCCATTGGCTGCTGACCATACGTTATTGTCTGCCGATATTCAGGACAAGCTGCTGCTGACTCCTCATATTGCGTGGGCTTCCGTGGAGGCCCGCCAACGGTTGGTGAATATGATTGCGAAGCACATCGAGGCAATTACGGTATAGGACGTTGTATCATCGCAGCAAAATGTGTAGAGACGCAAGATTTTGCGTCTCGCATTTAAAGACATATCACAGAGGACAACAAAGAGTTATTGTTGAGATTGATAACATCATGTTACGAAAGATGTTATATTTGTATTGCATTATTTATAGCATCAATTACAAGGACGCTATCCTGATTATAACCCCGGAACACCGGATCGGGAAAAAGTATTGGACTATCTTAAACACACTAATCAGCTAATGCAATGGATAAATTCGAAGTTATAAAACAGCTAAAACAATATATTCTACTGCTTTCGGCAGAAGGGATTGTCGTGAATAGTGCCTATATGTTCGGCAGTTATTCTAACGATACGGCTTCGGATGATAGTGATATTGATCTTTTAATTGTATCTGACAATAACAGCGAAGACAATGATCTTTTGATTGGCAAGATATGGCGTCTTACCCGAAAGGTCAACTCAAAGATCGAACCGTTTATTATAGGAGAGGATAAATTCAGGGAAGAAGAGGCCTCGCCTTTTATTCAATTGATTAAATCGAACGGTATAAAAATTGCCTGACTTCATTTTTATCACAGAGGACAACGGAGATATTGCACAGAGGGCCACAGAGAAACATTAATCTCTGCGGCCCTCCGGTTGTTTATGAGGTTGTATTGATTCACCCGATAAATTATCTGTTATTTCCCCAAAGCCTTATATTCAAACTGTATAGGAGATCTAAACCCTTTGCTTGTCTTCGCTTCCGAATCAAACCTGTTGCTTTCAGCGCTTCTCAAAGACTTTAAAGGAAGTGAAGCTTTGATGGAGCCGGATACAGTCGATCCTATCGGATCATAGAGTGTGTAATCAATCTGATAGTTGCTGCCGGATATCCAGTTTACCGTTACAGATCCGGTGGTTAGTTTCCTTCTGGAGTCACTATCATAATACCATGATCCTCTCGAATAGTAAACTCCATCTGAAGGCATATAAACATACCCGGGAACAAGAGTCAACGGTTTAACCATGAAGCTGCTCAGTGCACTCTTTGTCATCATCCGATAGGTTCCGGTAGGAATATATGAGGTAAATCCCTGATAGGTATTAAACTGTAATACCAGAACCTCCCCATTGAGGGTCGAACTACTCAGATCCACATCTGCTGTTTCAAGGTATGCAACATAAGTATCAGAGAGATCCATATTGTACAGGTCTCCAACATAGTACAACTCCCCTTTGGTAAAGTTGGGAGAGATCGAGACCGGCTTCTCCCTCTGGTCTTTTACGGAGATAGTGCCTGAATATGTGATATGAATGACCTCTCTGGTCTCAGTGGTAAGATCCCCCTCGATGTGGTAAGCAGAACCATTTATACTAACTGTCAGCGTTCCATTCTTTATCAACGTGTAAGAAACGTTACCAGAAGAAAGATCCACCATATTACTACCCATGGGTATGGACTGATCGTTGTAGGTTTTATAATAACCCGCCTGGAAAGTGTTTGCAATATCGACCTGTGATGCTTTGAAAGTCGTAGCCGGAGGAGCCAACTGGGAGGGAGAGAGCAATAGTTCGAGATGGACTAACTGTCCTGTGCCGCTGATCTTACCTAACGAATCGTCAACCGTGAATGACGACGGCATCAGGTACATGCTGCATATATTATTGTCAAAAAGCTCGCTGGCTACACCGTAATTGATTACGAGTGACTGTTCCATGGTCAGCGTCGTCTGCGTGACGGTTACCGTGCAGGTGATACTTCTGGATCCGGAAGAGATATTGACAGTCGTAGTGCCGGGGGCTAATGAGCTAATGACAATACGTTGGCTAAATGAGGAGCCGGACTGCACCCGCTTGGTATCGGACAGACTCGCACTAAGGATCTTACTATCACCGACCGAGATGGTGACGGGTGCGTTGTTCATTTCACCCGAATAGCTTACCACGGCTTCCAGTGAATCGGTTTGGCCAAGCTTGATGCTGAGTTGTTGGTTGTTTAGTTTAATACTGGTGACTTCATCTTTTACGCACGAGCTGAGGAGAAAAAGAAGAAAGGCCATGGCAGGGATTAGCCCTGATCTGAATGATAATTGCATGAGTGTGATTGTATGGTTTATACTATTTTGCTTATTCGATCATGTGGTAGGGATTCAGAGGGTGACTACAAGTCACCCTCTGAATAGAGTCAAATGCGGTCTTTTATTCCTCCCGCTTAAACCGTGTAAATGCAATAATGAGCAGGCTCACCAAAAAGAAAGAGGAGAGCAGCAAAGTGCTGTTTCGCATGCTGCCGGTGATCTGCTCGATTACACCAAAGCCCAGCATACCGCACACGATGGCCAGCTTCTCGGTACTGTCATAGAAGCTGAAGTAGGAGGCCGTATCGGTGGAATCCTTCGGGATAAGTTTCGACCAGGTGGAGCGGGCCTGCGACTGTATTCCGCCCATCACCAGCCCCACGAAGAAGGAGAGGATGTAGAAATGCGGCACACTCTGGACGAAGTATGCCGAGATGCAGACAAATATCCAGATGCTCAGCATCCACAGGAGCGACGTCTTATTGCCGAAGCGCGAAGAAACCTGTCCGAACAGCGCTGCGCCCAGTATGGCCACCACCTGTATGATCAGGATGGTGAGGATCAGTTTGGAGCCGGTAATGCCCAGTTCATTGCTGCCAAAGAGCGATGCAATGATAATGATCGTCTGCACACCCATGCTGAAGAAGAAGAAGGCGAGCAGGAAACGATACATCACCCCATGCTGGCGGATGTAACGAAACACATTACCGATCTCGCGGAAGCCTTTGGTCAGGATAGAGGTGTTAACCTCTACCTTCCGGCGCTCTTCCCGCAGGAAATGAAAGGCGATCTGCGAAATCAGCAACCACCAGATACCCACTTCGATAAAGGCAAACTTCACCGCCTCCATCTTTCCGGAAAAGCCAAGCATCTGGTAATTCTCTATGGAAAAGAGGTTGAAGATCAGCAACAGCATACTCCCCGCGTACCCAAACATAAAGCCGCGGGCACTAATCTTATCCTGATGTTCAGGTGTAGCGATCAGGGGAAGAAAGGAGTTATAATAGACCAACGAGCCGGCATACCCCAACACGGCAAGCATGGGCAAAAGCAGCCCCAGCCCGATATTGCTTCCGTTGAAAGCGTATAGCCCCATGCACGAGAGGGCGCCAAGGGTGGTAAACATTTGCATAAAGCGCTTGCGGTAGCCACCCAGGTCGGCAATGCCCGACAGCGAAAGCGTCAGGAAGATGATAATGAAGTAGCCGAGGGCGATGGCGTATTCATACAGCACTGTATTCTTAATGGTAAAGCCGAGAAACTGCACCATCTCGGAGCCAAAGGCTCTCTTCGTGATATCATCGTAAAAGACGGGATAAAGCACGGTAGCGATGCTGAGGTTGTATGCCGAATTGGCAATATCGTAAGAGCACCAGGCATTCATCACCTTGCGGTTATTGACGGGCATTTGAGTCGGTGAATTCATATTCTTCTGTATTATAGGGGTGTAAAAATACATCTTTAATGCTTAACCGGACAAGTTACGCGGGGGAAATTAGGATAAACTGATTCTTGGATTAACTTTGTGGTACTATTCTTTTGTCCACGAATTACACGAATTAGCACCAATACATTCGTGCTAATTCGTGTAATTCGTGGACTCAAACTCTTTATATTATGAAACAACACCATCCTCTTATAATTGCATTCGCCAAAGGACTTTCCGCCTTGCTTCGCATCCTGCTGTCCCTCCGTTACAAAGTCGAGGTAAAAGGTGCTAATGTGTTGCAAAGCTCTACCCCTTTGCTGGTATTGCCCAACCACCAGGCACTGATTGACCCGATTATTATCATCAGCCAGATTTACAAACGGACAACGGTGATCCCGGTCATTACCTCCGGGTATTACGATATACCGGTGATTAGAAACCTCTTTCGGGAATGGGGAGCCGTGCGTGTCAGCGATCTGGAGAGTGGCAGCCGCAACACCAACGTATTGAACGAAATAGCCGGAGCAGTAACCGATGGCTTTAATATGGGTAAAAACATCATCCTCTACCCCAGCGGACAGATCGCCGGACAGGGCTATGAGAAGATATTCAACAAAAAGTCGGCACACAATATCGTCAGCGAAATGCCCGCTCACGTAAAGGTGGTTGGGGTACGCATCAATGGCTTGTGGGGCAGCATGTGGTCGAAGGCCTGGACAGGCAAGAGTGAGAACTTTATATGGCTGCTGCTCAAGGCTATCTTTTATATATTGGTCAATCTGATCTTCTTCCTGCCCCGCCGCAAGGTGACGATTGAGTTTGCCGACCTGACGAATGAATCCAGACACAAGGCACAGGAAGGACGACAAGCTTTTAATGCACACCTTGAAGCCTATTACAATCATAACGGCGTGGAAACGCCTCTTTTCCTGAAGCACTACTTCTATGGCCCGAAGCTTTACCGCACGCTGCCGGCTACTATTTCAGGTTCGGTAGATGAAAAAGAGGGGGAAGCATTACCCACCGACGTGGAGAACATCCCCGTCGAAGTATTGGAAAAGGTGAAAGCCATCGTTGCTAAAACCCTCAGCATAAATGCAGCCCAGATTACCCCCAACTCTTACCTGATTATGGATTTGGGGGCAGACTCGCTCAATCTGGTGGAGATTGTATCGGAAGTGGAGAATCAGTTCCCCTCCTTCGCTTCGCCCGAAATCAATGACATCAAGACCATCGGTGACCTTTGCCTGGTGGCAATGGGGCAATTCAGCTCCGAAGCCGACCTGAAGCCGTCAAACCTTAACCAGCCGCTTTCCCGCAAGGGGTATATTTCGGTCAAGGCCGATAAGAATATCCTCTGGCAGTTCCTTGACAGCTTTACCGAAAACCCGAATGATCCCTTCACGTATGATGCGATGCTGGGAAGTACGGACCGGAAGTCTTTCCTGCTTAAGGCTTGTGTCGTATCCCAACACCTGAAAAAGCGGGTAGAAGGCAAACATGTCGGTATCATGCTCCCCGCTACCCAAAGTGCCACCCTGCTGGTCATCGCATCCTATATGGCAGGCAAAATACCAGTGATGCTAAACTGGACAGTAGGCAAAAAGGTGTTGGAGCACTGCATCGAAACAGCAGAAGTAGAAGTGATTCTCTCCGCCAGTACCTTTATCTCGAAAGTAGAGGAGCTGTTGCCCGAAAGCATCAAAAGCAAACTCCTTTTCCTTGACAAAGAAGCACCCAATATCGCTCTAAGCACTAAGCTAAAAGGTGTGTTGATATCGAAGCTCCCCAAACTCTTTTTACCTTATAAGAAGCTGGACGAAACAGCAGTCATCCTCTTCACCTCGGGCAGTGAAGCGTTGCCTAAAGCAGTACCGCTTACGCATCGCAACATTACCAGCGACCTCAACAGCGTCTTCCGGATGCTGGAGATTGACCGTAACTATACCTTCCTCGGGTTCCTGCCGCCGTTCCATAGTTTCGGCTTCACGGTATTAATCGCATTGCCGTTAGCCGCAGGGCTGAAGGTCGCCTACACCCCTAACCCCACCGATGCGCGTGAGGTATTGAAGATTCTCAAGCATACCAAAGCCAATATCCTGCTGGGAACACCCGGTTTCCTCAAGCTACTGATGGGAGTCGGCTCGGCCTACTATTTCAAGACCATCCGTCTGGTGATTTCAGGCGCTGAAGCCATGACTCCGATTGTCAAGGAACAGTTTGAACGTCTTACCACCGATGCATACCTCATCGAAGGATACGGCATTACGGAGTGCGCACCGATTATTGCCGCCAATTTGTTTGAGAAACAGAAGCTCAACAGCGTAGGCAAAATTCTACCGGATGTGGAGTGTGTCATTCTGGACCTGAATAGCGGCCAGCGTTGCCAACCGGGTGAGGCAGGTATGATTTACGTGCGGGGGGCCAATGTCTTCTCCGGTTATCTGGGAAATGAAGTTGCCAGCCCCTTTGAGGAGATTGACGGGAAGACCTTCTACAAAACCGGTGACCTCGGCTATCTGGATGAGGAAGACTTTCTCTACATCACCGGCCGCCTGAAACGCTTTATTAAGATTGCCGGAGAGATGATCAGCCTGCCTTTTATCGAAAATATCCTGTTGGAGAGATACGGAGAGGAAGAGCGTCAGGTGCTCGCCGTTGAAGGTTCGGACAAGACCGTTCCGCCACAGATTGTCCTCTTTACCGCCATCCCGATAGATATGAACGAAGCAAACGATTACCTGATCAGTCATGGCGTGGCCCCGATTGCCAAGATTAAAAGTGTCATTCAACTCGAAGAAATCCCGCTGTTGGGAACCGGGAAGACCGATTATAAAGTCTTACGGCAACTGATTGAGAAATAGACACGTTCGGGAAAAGGCAATTCCAAAGAAATAAAAACAATCTATGTAATATTTGAAAAGTGCTGGTTTTTGTAAGTCGGCCATGAACAAAGAAAAAACAAAATCGGTTATATCCCTAACTTAATTAAAGGCACTTCCGGTACAGCCGGAAGTTTTGTTAAACTCAGAAAGACTAAAAACAGATAACATGGATGAAACTTTTGTACGTTGCAAACCTTGCGGTTATGTGATGAAAGAATCGGAACTGCATAAGGTCGGGGTCTGTCCTGCCTGTGGGATGCCAGCCGGAGCCTTCGAGCCTTATCGCGAAAGAGTCTCCGACTACCGGAAACTGATTCTCGACCTTGACATTCACCCCATTGCCATTCACCTGTCACAAACGTTTGTCGGACTGGCTCCGCTATTGATCATTCTAAACATGATCTTTCCCAATCTCTTCTCCGACACCTTTATTTCCGTAACCAACTTCAGCATTTATGTGCTCCCATTTACGCTGGTTTTATCCACCATCTCCGGAGCTCTTGACGGTTACACCCGGTTTAAGACGCTGGATTCCCCTTTGCTTAAGATCAAGATCATTTACAGCATAATTATAATCGTCCTTTCATTCACCAATTTCTTTGTCACCAAGCCAGGTGAATTTACGCCCATCACCCTCGGATTAAGCCTGGCATGCCTCTATTGCGCTGTACGCCTCGGATTATGGGGTAAAAAGTTGCTTAACGTTATTATGCCTGGATCGTTGTTTATTAACATCGGGAAGAAGAAGATAAAAGTATAACCCGATGATAGGTATAAAATAAGCCGTTCTCAATACTGGGAACGGCTTATTTTTTATAGGCTGGTCTGAGTTTCGCTCTCTTTAGCTTTAGCTCTTTTTCTCTTACGATAACGCCGAAATATCATTATCAGTCCTACTAGAATAATAATAAACGGCCACAGGTTTATCAATCCGATAATGGCTGAAACAAATGCTTTCCATCCTCCTGTTAATGCTGATTTTAGTCTGTATAAAAAGCTATTGGACTCTACCGCTGTTGGAGTTTTATCGGTATCAATAAAAAGTGTCAAATCCAACGTACTGTAGTTGATCTGGTCATTGAGGTACTTCAACCGGCCTTCCTTGCTCTCTATCTCCTCCTGAATAAGACGTATTTTCTCCTGAAGCGCAAGGATATCTTTGATATTTCCCGCTTTGGAAAGCAGTTCGGTATATTTCTCAAGATAAAGTTTCTTATTCTTCAGACGGGCCTCCACATCAATATATTCATCGGTAACATCCCTGGCGGTAATGCTTTTTTTGGTAACATCACCTGTCCCATTCTCAAGATTGCCGATAAACTTCTCAAAGAGTTGAGATGGGATTCGTATCTTCAGGTCATAAGACTGATCTGTCTTATTATTGGTCAATGACTCATTCTCATAATAGGCATGAAACTTCCTGAGTTGGCCATCCACCTGCTTTTTTGCCTCATAGATGTCCTTTACGCAAATGCTGATCTCTCCATCCTTGATGATCTTCTTGGTATAAACCTTTGAGGTCTTATTAGCAACACCCTTTTCAACTTCCCCATCGGTTACCGGTGGTACAAATTTGGGCTTTTCTAATTTCATGCATGACAATTCTAATACAGAATTTTCACTTACATGCTTTTTATCACAACTGATTAAAGATGCTGCTATAAACAGCAGAAACAATAATTTCTTCATGACATATTGTTTTTAAAGTTTGAAAGGTCATTAATTAAATGCCAGCAAATCGAGGAAAAATACCGATACCGAGTTTACCATGTTGGAAATAGGCAGGATGGTAAGGCTGGTCTGGTTTTGCAGGATGATGATAGCGAACAGGGCAAAGGTTCCGTATCTGTAAAGATTATACATCAATGTCGGGTTAATCTCCTTCAGATACGAAAGATAGAGGTGAGAACCATCCAGCGGAGGAAGCGGAATCAGGTTGAAAACGAACAAGCCGAAGTTGATCACCCCCCATATAATAAGCAGATTAATCACCTGAAGCCCCAAATGAGTTGACTGAAAAAACTCAGCGGCATAAAGCCCACGGGCAATTGCCAGGAAGAGCAACGCAAGCACAAAATTGGAAAACGGACCGGCAATAGCGATCAGGATTTCGTCACGATGCTTCTTTTTCAGGTTGTCAGGATTAAACAATACCGGTTTAGCCCAACCGAATCCGGCTATAACTATCAGGAAAAATCCCAACCAATCGATATGTTTGAGGGGATTCAGGGAAACACGCCCCTGCTCTTTGGCTGTATTGTCTCCTAATTTGTAAGCCGTGAAGGCATGTGCAAATTCGTGTACAGTGAGGCCAATTACAGCCGCGGGGATGATTTCTATTGTCTGTGTGATGTTCATTGTCTGGTATTTATAGTAAGAGGTAAAATCACTCTGTTTCTTTTTAAACGGAATTTCAGGAAATGGATTGTCTATATATACACGAATTCGCCATAGTTTATAAATAGAGAAAACCGGAAATCCATTGAGACATCTACCAATCTCGAAACGATGGATCCCCGGTTTTACTTATCCGTGTAGTTTATTGCATTTCAAGCAACTGGAAATCCTTTTTCCACGCTGCTTAAACAAATAACTTCATCAAAGCAAAGACGATCAGGGCAAAGATGCCAAGATAGAATAGACGCTGGACTGTCTTGGAAAGGGTTTTGACCGTTTTTTCAAAAAAGAGGATAGCCATACATCCGATTGCAACCCACGAAAAAATAGAGAGAGTAAACGGATGGACTTCATGGGAGAAAACCCGCAAATGATTTCCTTTCATTACAGCTATCGCACAAATGGCAGCATATCCTGTGGCATAAAGGATGATAGTTGTTCGAATGATTTTGATTAGCTTCATAGATTCAATATATTGCGTTAATTTAATTCAGAAAACGGCTCAAAGTTAATAGAAAAAAACCGGCAAAGCGATATGCCTTGCCGGTTCGATCCTGATTATTTGGAAATTACTTCTTAGCCATTCCCTTCATAGCAACACCGACCTTTTCTCCCATTTTTGAGAAAGTATAGTCCAATGCTCCGAAAGAATGCTTAACAAAATATTTTCCGATCGGAGTCTGCCACACCTTAAGGTATTGCTCCAGTTTTTCATCAGAAGCATTCTTATAGGTAAAGAGAGACATGGCCACAATCTGATTGTTCAGTTGCTGGGCGAAATTTGCAGGAAGCTCAGTATTCACCTTATTGATAATTTCTGCCTCCGATAACTGTTTATCCTTAGGCATGATGCTGTTGACACCCTTTGCCATTGAACCAATTACATTCTTGATCATATTAAATGCCATTTCCGAACCACCCAACTCATCATTGAGCTTAGTCAGCATAAGGATACGGGACTGTGACGGCGGGTTACTTTGCAGGTTTTGGAAGAATGTCATTTGTTCTTGTCTTTTGGCCGGGGAGTTAGCCTCCAGCTCCATATTGTTGAACTCCTGCAACACCGGATCATTATACAATACGATGATTTTCTTCAGGCTGTCCTCATTGGTTTTGAGACGGAAATATTCGATATAATAACCCTCTGCATCTTTCGCGTTTATCGCCGATTTCATAATGGTTGAAAACTTGTCGAAATCTGCCGGATTGGAAAAAGTGCTCTTCTTTTCATTCATCTTGGCGGTAAACAGCTCTTCGATTTGTTTGATTTGTGCAGTAGATCCGGTCTTGGTTAAAAGCTCATCGACTGTTTTTTGTGTACTCTGGGCAAATGTATTGAGACATACCAATACCATTGCGAGGGTTGAAAATAGTTTCATTGTTGATTTGTTATTATGTTGTTTCTGTTTAAATCGTTCGTTTGTCCACAGTGACGTAATCCAGTCAACCTCGAAGCGAGAATACTCAACCTAACATGTTCTGGAAAACACATCAGGTTGAGTATTCTTGCTTTGTTTCCTTAGAAATAATATCCTAAAGAGACAGACACATTACGGTTGTATCCTTTTCCCGTATCCATTCCCTGGTAAGTGGATGGATACAGATTGGCAAGACCATGTTCGTAATTCAGGTTTAGAATTAATTTATCCGTGAAAGAGAGTCCTGCTCCGATATTCAGTCCTGCATCAAATCTATTCAATTCAACTCCAGTGCTGTTTTTATTGAACATATCTACAGAAGCACTCACTCCATTCTGTGATGCAGACATTGTTCCGGTAATTCCATAAGCAGCATAAGGCCCCGCCTTGATCTGGAAATTACTGAAATGCATTGCAAGCATTACCGGAATCTCAATATAATTCAACTTGATTTTGTAATTCATTCCGTCTCCGGAACCGCTTGCCCCTTTTTGAGCGTATTGAACCTGATATTGAAGAGAAGTCGTAGCTCCCAGCTTCTTATCAACCATTAACCCCAAAGAGAATCCGGTCAGGTTATCTAATGATTCAGACTGACTCCCTGATTTTTCGATGATATAGGAGGGTAAAAAACCTCCTGTAATTCCAACTTTTGTTTGTGCCTGCAGATTGCTTAAGACATACATCGCAAATGCAATTAAAAGAATTCGTTTCATAATTAATTATTTATGATAGGTTTAACTTGCCTACTCTTTTTCAAGGATTTTCGGCTTACTCCTTTGATATTTTTCAACTTACCAGAGCTCTATTTGTCTTCATAATTTCCCTTTTTCCATTGCTCCAGATTTGCCTTTATTACACGTGTCTCTTCGCTATTTGTTCCATTTTGACGAATAGAAACCTGAATAGCCTTTTCTCCACAGATAATTCCCTCTTGTGTTTTGCCTCCGATGAAATAGAAATAGCTTAAATCAGAATAATCCCTGGCGCGAAGGTCTTTATCCATGATACGATTGATATCCGAATATTGATAAATCGTATAACTATGAATCCGAGAAAGAACAAGCCCGAGGATAATGGCAGTGAGAAGGATTATTGTTTTGGGTGAAAAGAATTTATTTGATTCGCTAATGAGAATAATAGCCACAATACTGGTTGCAATACAGATCAGTAATAGTGGAAAAGAGTAAGGCAAATAATGTAACCGCAAAATCAGATAATCCGCCCAAAGAGAAAGTGCCAGTTCCATCAATCGTTGGGGAACTAAATGCTTGTTTTTGCGTTGAGCTTTGAAAAGGCCGGTTAAGGTTAGAATTGTCAATGATAATACCGAAACAATAGAAAGTATTGCTCCAAACGGAAACCGGAAAAAGGCCAGTACACGGGCAAAGATCAGGATTCCGACGAATATTCGAATCGTTTTTTGCATGATAGATAAATTACGTTTAAAGTGAAATGCTATTTGTAAAGCCTCAAAACTTCGTTTTCTTAAATCCATACAGGGCAATCTGCTCAATCGGATAAGGCCATATCTCTGTGGACGGAACATTCGGAAAGAGAGCCATGACTGAGGTATTCTTAAACTCAGGAACATTGGGACATTGAATGTCCGCATTATATTCAAGAGCAAATTTCAATCCGTGCTTGATAAAAAGCAAAGTCTTTAGGTTCTTCCCATTTCCTTTTTGCCTATCTCCCATTGTGCCAACGCAAAATACGAACTCCAGTGTGTTTTCTTCTAACGAAGCCGGCAAACAAGCTTTATCACTAACATCCGGAGTTTCATTAAACGGTTCAACCTTTAGGACTTTGTAGTGGAAATTTACCGAATCGACAGGAATCAGTTTAATCGTAACTTTTGACTTGATCGGAAATGCAAAGCCTTCGTGAGCTGTCGTATCTGCTTCCTGTGCAAATACTGACAAGCCTGATATTAAAGTAAAAATCAGGCAAAGTATCTTTTTCATATCTATCATTATTGCTTATCGGTGCCCACTGAGATATTATTTGCTTTCATAATCTCGTAGAACTTCTCCTCTTTGTTTTGCTTTTTCATCTCGGTATAGAGAGCAACTATCATCTTTTCGGCATCACTTCGATAAGGAGACTGTTGTTGGGTATATAGAGAATAAGCTTTACAAATATTGTCGAGCCCTTTTTCATATTCCTTCATTACAGAGTAAGTTTGTCCGATTCCATAAAAGACTTCGGGATCTTTGGGATTAAGTGTCGCCAGCTTTTGATAAGCGTCAATGGCCTGAGTGTATTCCTGTTTGTAACGGTAGGCAACGGCAATATTTTGCAATGGCATAAGCCCGTTGGGGTCCAGTTCGAGAGATCTTTTGTAACAATAGATGGCCCGGTCGAAGTTATTCAACTTACGATTACAGATCCCGAGATTGTCCCACGCAAAAGCAAATACAGAATCGATAGCCAACGCTTTCTCAAAGTATGTGATCGCTTTCTTATAGTTTTCGCTATTGGATTCCTTTACCCCTTTTGAATACCATTCGCGGGCTTCCGGATTAGTTGAGACGGACTTGCCGCTCTCCTGCTCCATTGATGACAATTTTACCTTTAGAACCTTACAATTATCCATCAGGTATTGCTCCATTTGGCGATAACACTCTTTATATTCCTTCGAATCCTTATCATTATTCACCAAAACATTGACCGTTTTCTTCCCTTTTCCATCAGCTATGGTATTGGAAAGATCGATATTCATCAGTTTTGCTCCCATCTGGTAGGCCTCGACCTGAGTATCAATACATTTGCTGATCTCTTTTGCAATCTCCTCCTTCGACTTGTTTCGGGTGTCGATGGAATCGATACTTTTACATCCGTTTTCAGCTAATTCTTTGAATAAACGATCGGCTTTTCCGCTCTTCTGACCCATTATATGGAGTGAAGCAAAAACAGCCAGGGTGAGAATCATTTGTTTTTTCATGGTATGGGATTTAAATGGGTTTAAAATCTTTTTCCGATACAAAGTCCTAATCTCGGATAAGCATGTAAAACGGTATTGCCGAAGAGTCGACCGGCACCTATACAAATCTCTCCCGTCACACCGTTGCGGGTAAGGAATTTATACCCGCAGGCAGCACCACATCCGAAAGTGTTGAAAGATCTGGGTGAAATAGTCGAAGATGATAAGTATCCATAATAGGTATTATAGTAGGAATTGTTATAATAAGAGTTATAATCATATTCCCGAACTAAAGCCATATTACCTTCAATAAAAAATCCAGAAGCTTTCTTCTCTCCGAAATAAATCCGATAATAAGGCAACAGCATCCAAAGCATTTCCAGATCTTTCTTTTCAAGGGAAATGGCTGCTGTAAGTCCAACTCCCATATTATCGGTAATGAAGCGTTCGTAGTTAATTTCCGGTAACCCAAATATCGGAGAGGCTACATTGAGCCTGATTTCGTTGTTATCGCAGGGCTTTTTCGTGCTTTCACTATTCGTTTGGCTGAATGCATTCATGCTCATGGCCATAATTGAAAGAGTGATTAGAATTACTTTTTTCATTGTGTATAATTATAGTTAGATATCTGATTGTTAAATGTTTCTCATGGCAACTCCAGGAATCTTCGTTGAAATCATTTCATTAAGCACATGACTTCTATCCTCTTTTAGTGATTTCAGGAAGTCGGTAATTCCATCTCCGTAACTGCGCTTGGTATAAGCATAAATGACAATAGCTTTTTTGCTTTCAGAAAGTTGAATTTCTTTGTAATGATACGCATTGAATTCAACAATAGTCATAAGCTTGTCTTTACTTTCCCCCAGTAAGAAGTCAACTATAAATTCCTTTCCATCCGGACTTTCAGTGACCTGATAATTGCAGACACCATCATGCTTCTTTCTCTCCTTTAATTCTTTCACCTTCTGAGCTACTGCATCCGTTGCATTTATATTTGTCACAAAAAGATGAATAGTCATCATTTGATTGTACCCGGTTGTAGTTTCACCCTTTGGTAAATATTCCTGGATATAATAATTATCATTAGGCTTATCAGTCCATGACAGATTAAAGTCTGTATCATTAAAATGCAGAGTTTCATTGGTTCCTAATCGGTTTATAGGATTTTGAGCTGATATTCCGAATGAAAGAAACAGCATAAGAATGATGACCCGTATTGTCTTCATAAATTTGAGTTTATAGGTTGTTTGTACGATTCCTTTGTTGTAATACTGGTTGACGCTTACTTAACACCTGAAAGTATTGAAAATTATAGCCTAAAGATTATTCCGATTTCTGGCTCATTGCAGTAAAAGAGGAACAAATAGCCAGCGTGATAATCATTAGGTTTTACATGATATGGGATTTAAATAAGTTGTATGACGTATTTTATCCGCTCTTGCTTAGACGTAACACAAAGTCTTAATTCAAAATAAAGCGCAGGCTGAGCCTGTCGCTTTATTTATTTTACATGCTACAGAAATTTATTCCTTTATAAGTTTCTGTTCAATTGTTCCCTCACTAGTTGTTATCCGAATCATATATGTACCTTTATATAATCCCACTATAGATATGGGTTCATTGGGAAATACCTCTTTTGAAAATAAGGCACTACCTTTCAGGTCGTAAACAACAACTTTACAGCCGTCTTTTACTCCACAAATCATGAATGCTCCCTTCGCAGGATTAGGATACAAACTTATTTTAGAATCCCTGATTGTGGGAACGTCTGTAGATAGCTCTAAAATATTCTTGAAATCTTTCCAATACATCGCAGCTTTATATGCGCTTGTTTTTCCCGCAGGGACATAGAGGATACAAGATGTTTTATCTACGCCCCAAAAACTATCACCATAAAATGACATATCAATAGGAGAAGAAGGATATGCATAAACGGTAGATAATGCAGAACAAGCACTAAATACCCCCGCTCCCAATTGTGTAACACTTGCCGGAATATTAACAGACTTCAGACTCGGGCAGGAAAAGAATGCTTTTTCACCGATCTGGGTTACCTTAGGCGGTATTAGAACAGAAGTCAGATTCTTGCAATAAGCAAAAGCTTCGTAATCTAAACTTGTAATCGTAACAGGAAGCTCAATCGTTTTAAATCCACATCCGGAGAACGCATAAGCACCTAAACTTGTAATCGCAGAATTGAGTGTCACGGAGCTTAAATTTTCACAATTAGCAAATCCCAGATAACCAATGGTTGTAATTAATGGAGGAATTACAATCGACTTTAGTGCCGAGCAATTCATAAAACAACCTCCGCCAATATAAGTCAGCGTTTTAGGCAGATCAATGGCAGAAATCCCTGTACAACCATAAAATACTTCATCCGCTAAAACCTTCAGATGGTCTGACAATACTACTGTTTGCAATGAGGTACATAATTCAAAAGCTCTTCGACCTATCGATGTTACAGATGAGGGGAAAACTAATGAAGTTAACCCGATACAATTGTCAAAGGCATTTTGTCCAATAGAATTTAGACTTGAAGGAAAATCAATCTTCTGTAGTTTTCGACAGTAACAAAAAGCGTCATTGCCAATCGACGTTACTGTAGAAGGAATAGAGACAGAGGTTAATCCACTACATTGATAAAATACGCCATCTTCAATAGCGTTAAGAGTTGCTGGCAAAGTTACTGTACTCAGAGCTGTACACTCTTCAAAAGCATGGTAACGTATAGCTGCAACCGTTGACGGTATATTTATGTTTTTCAAATTTGCACAACTGGAAAAAGTAAAATCTTTTATCTCTTTCAAAGAGTCAGGCAGATAAATAGTACCCAGAGCTGTACAAGTTGAAAAAGCTCTTGATCCGATAGTTTTCACAGAGGATGGTAGCACAATAGTTGTCAATCCGCTGCAACCGGAAAATACGCTGTTTCCTATTGCCTCAAGAGAAGAAGGTAGCTCAATAGATTTTATTGCGGTACAACCTTCAAACAAAGAATTATTTAAAAGCCTCAAAGAAGATGGAATCTGAACTGAACATAAGCTAGTACATCCACCGAATGCTCTTTCTCCAATATTGGTCAATGTAGATGGAATAACCAAAGATGTCAGACTTGATCCGCTAAATGATCCGGCACCGATTGATGTAAGGGAAGCCGGAAAACTGATAGAACTCAGGCCTGTTCCTGAAAAAGCGCCATCTCCGATTGTTTTAAGATTCGGAGGAAGATTTATGGACTTCAAGCTACTGCACGATACAAATAAATTAGGACCAATAGTAGTATATGCATCTGGTAATTTTATTGAGGATATTCTGGAACAATAAGCAAATACATATCCTCCGATAAATGTATTTGGTGAAGAAATTTCTAACGAATCAAGTTTGTAACAATAGTAAAATGCACTGGAACCTATTGAATCCATAGATGCAGGAATAGATAATTTTCCAGACAAACCGCTACAGTTTGAAAATGCTATAGCTCCGATTCTTTTAAGTGAATTCGGCAATATTAATCCGGATAGATTGCTAGATTCATTAAATGCAGCTTCTTCGATAATGGTTAATGAATCTGGGAGACTTACAGATGATAATCCTGAACATCTTGAGAAAGAATATTTACCGATCCTTCTGAGTCGTGAAGGTAGTGTAATGGAAGATAATCCTGATACACTGCCAAAGGCATAATCACCAATAGATGTTACAGTGTCGGGAAGTAATACTGATTTTAAAGAGGATTTATAATAAAATGCATCGACAGGCACTTCATTTGCAGGATATTTTATATTTCCACTACCCCATGAAGTTCCACCATTACCTTCATATCCGGCAATAGTTACCCCGGCCAGATTTATCTCTGTCAGCATAGGCATATTATCCCGCATGGTTTTAAAATCACGGGAATCGATGGAACCAATGAGGGCTAATTCGCTTAGTGTACTAAGCTCGGTTGATGTTAATACAGTTGCAAGGCTACCCGGAGAAACTTTCCGGGGTGCAGACGCTTGTGTCACGTCAATTACCTGATCATCAAAACCAGATGCTGAAACAATAATCTTCGCTTTACGAATTGTATCTGCTGTATTTGCCTCAGCGGTCAGCGTAAGTACACTATCTTTCTGATTCACCACGATCCATGATTTATCAGATGTTGCTTTCCATAATACATTGGCTTTTACCTCCACTGCTATACTTTTGCGCACAAGAGTAGATGGGAATTTTACGGCTCTCCGGGTAACCAGGAATCCCTGCGTATTTTCAACTATATTACCAAATCCATTCCATATTGCTGAGGATTTATACAATGAAGCGGTGGCATAAGGAACATTTAAGCTACAAGCGGCTTTATTAATCTTATAGAAGGGATCTCCTGAATTGCTTAAATCTAACGGATATACAGTATTAACATAAATAGAGGTAAGTCCTGTACACCCCTGAAAAGCAGAATAACCTAAAGATGTGATTGATGCGGGTAATTTAACTGAAACCAGACTAGTCTTCGAATAATTAGTACTATAAACGAAAAATGCGTTTGAAGGAAAAGCATTAGCAGCATAAGCTGTACTAAAATCATACGTACCGCCTGCGCCGTTAAAAGCGGCGATACTTGCTTTGCTTAGATCCAAACGGGTTAACTCAGGCATCATGTCTCTCATGGTTTTAACATCACGGGCATCCATTGTTCCGGTAATGGTCAAATCTGTGATTGCATTTAGTTCTTCGGACGACAATACGGATGATAAACGACCTGCTGAGAGATTTACAGATTTAGGGGCACCGGTCTGTGTAACGGTAATGGTCTGAGTTCCAAAACCCGGAGACGATACCGTTATTCTGGCATAACGCCTGATTGAAGAATCATTTGCCAGAGCTGTAATCGTAAGCTTCCCATCTGAAGCACCTGATGCAGGACTAACCGTAACCCAGGTTTGATCAGTCGTGGCTGTCCATTCTACATTCCCCGAGATATCAACGGTTGCGCTTCCTGCATTAAAAGCTACTTTTATATTATTAGTACCGGTAATAAAACCACGAGGATCTTCCTGAACATTGGCAAAATCACTCCAGCCATAAGCTGCCTTATATAAGGTCGCTGATTTATAAGGAACATACAATCTACAAGCCGATTTATTTACATTGTAGAATATGCTATAGTTACCATTAAGATTTATCGGATAAGAGGAATTGGCATAAAGAGAAGTCAGACCGGTACAATTGTAAAAGGCATAATTTCCAATCTTATTTACTGAGGAAGGAATCGTAAATGAGGTCAGGCCACTACAAGCATTAAAAGCATAATTTCCTATTGCGGTAGTTGTTTCCGGTATTTTAATGACCTGAAGCAATGATTTACCTCCTGTATAATAGCTATAAAAGGCATTAGATGGTATTGTATTTGCAGCATAGACTGTATCGCTGGAAGTTCCCCCATTTCCCTTATAGGCTGAAATAGCAACTCCAGATATGTCCAGATCGGTTAATAAAGGCATTTTATCACGAATCGTTTTAAAATCCCGGACATCCATGGTACCGGTAATGCTTATTGATGATATCGAAGCCAGTTCATCTGCTGTCAGTGTTGTCGAAAGACTTCCGGCAGTTATATTGACCCCTCTGGGAGGGATCTTCTGAGTTACTTCAATAATCTGAGATTCATAGCCATCTGACGAAACTGTGACTAAAGCCTTTCTTACAGTGTTTGACGTATTAGCTTCAGCGGTTACAGTCAGGGTATCATTACCCGATCCGGATGAGGAACTGATTGTGAGCCAGGATTGATTACAGCTTACACTCCAGGAAACATTTGCTTTAATGGCAATCTTAGCAGAACTTCCTGCATCAGCAGCAATTGCAACTTTGTTCGAATTAGCTATAAATCCTTGCGGACTTTCGACAATATTTGTAAATGAGCTCCATTGACCGGCAGAAGCATAACCTGTTTTTGCTCCATAAGGTACATGCAATGTGCATTGACTATAGTTGATATAAAATGCACTCCAATTATCCCCCATATTTATAGGGAAACTGCTATTGATATAGATATCTTTCAATCCTGTACAAGAATAGAAGGCATAATAAGCAATGCTCTTTACTGATGCAGGAATGGATATGGAGGTTAATCCTTTACAATAATAAAATGCTGAATTGCCAATACTTGATATACTTGAAGGCAACAATACAGATTTAAGAGTCGTTTTTCCTGTGTAGGTTGAGGCGTTTAGAAAAGCATAATGAGGAATAACACCTGCTAAATAATTTGTCAGGGAGGGATAGGTGCCGTTTGCTCCTGAATAAGCTAAGATATTCACTGTTCTTAAATCCAGATTAGCCAGTAATGGCAAACTGTCTCTCATTGTTCGGAAATCCCGGGCATCAATATTTCCTGTTATTTTCAGGTCTGTAACCGAGCCTTTTTCATCCGATGATAGTAGTGTATTTAATGTTCCTGCTGTCACAACTTCTATCTCTTTTGATACCTGGGATTGACCTAACAGGTAAAAAGATAAGAATAGTAAGAGAATACTAATTCGCTGCATGTTTGATATTCTGTTTAAATGGTGAAATTATTCATTTCAAAAAATAATTGATCAGTGTCGAGTTGCTTTGAATCTTTCCATCTTCAAAATGAATCGATTTTACGCGACCAATGCCACGGGCAAAATAGTCGACAAACTTATCCACATGATGAATGGTTGTTCCCGAATAATAAGAATAGCTATAGGCATTACAGGTAAAAGTTCCCGCCTGTGTCTTTACCGGAATATCTATCCCTTCGCAGGTAAAAGAAAGTGTATCTTCAGTAAAACCAGTTTCCTCACTATAAGTAGCATTGTGCAGAATCCATTTTTCTCCTACCCGGGGATAATTCTTATAGGCAATGGAGTTCAGCGAAACCTGGTTAATATCGGAAGTTCCTCCCACGATTAGACAGTTACCCTGTTCATCCGATCCTAAACAAAAAACCGGATTACCCGGAGCTTCCTCATGCTGGCAATATCCTTCTATTCCATTGATGGTTTTCTTATCGGTTATAAGTACAGAGTCATATGTAGTGTGCCAGCTATACATATTATGGATACTGTCAAGGTAAACCCATTTGTTGCCGATGGCGAAAGGCCATATGGGTTCATTTAAGGAAGCGGGTTCAGTATCTTTAGTACAGGAAAAAAGGGTCATTGCCATAATGGCAGCTATTATAACCAGAGGAAAATAAATTCTTTGTTTCATTGTTATTGTGTTTTATATTATTTGAATGAATGACATTTGACCTTATATCTTCAATTGATTTCCGGCCAGACTATTCCGAAAAAGCTCCCTATTCAACGAATCTGCCATTCCTGATATTAAGCAATACCGTCTTACAAAAGGGAATCGCATATCCGCTTTGCTTTCCGGGGGTCCAGTCAGGCATTTTATTCACGGCATCTTTGTAAATCGCCGGATCCAGCTCTTTGTCGGTCAGATTTAAAAAGGAATGGCAACAGGTCTTCCCTTGTTCATTCACTATTATGCCAAGAATAATCCTTCCGTTTTTAACCCGTTCCAGATTCTTGTCAATGATTGTTTTATTCAGATATTCAATCAGACTCATTTTTTTGGAATTCCATTGAGGTTCTACCTGCGCCTGCATAAATACGCCATCAAAGTTGCATTCATTGAAATTTACAGGCTTGTTTTGACCATAAATGGTCAGACTGAAAAACATGGACAGCGTAATAATTAGTGATCTCATAATGTTTTGTTTTGGTGGTTCTTATTTATCAATTATCTGTTTTTTGTTTTACGTTTGTCCCGTAGAGACGTGGCCTGCCGCGTCTGTTTTCATAGCCTGCCACGTCAATACGCCGTTTCATTCCCCCGAATAGAATTTATCATCCTTCCAGGTGGCCGGATTGTTACGGATATATTGTTCGATACGGCAATATTCCTCCTCATCGCGGATGATATGATCATGAAAACGGGTTTGCCATCCGAATGCTATTTTATTATCGGTTGCAAACCGGGTCAGGGATGATTTCATTCCGCCCATTGCCGTGGATAACAGACCGCATTGATCCGCAATCGCCTGCATTTTTTCGTTTTTTATTGCGGGGGTTTCCGGATTTTCTGTAGAGACGTGGCCTGCCGCGTCTACTGCCGCGTCTATGCCGTTCGTATCCCCCCAATCTGTGGGTTGATTTGTCTGCATCATTTCGTCAATGCAAACAATCAGATGCAGATGATTGGGCATAATCTGATCAACCGTAACTACTGCATAAGGATGATGGTTGGTCAAATCTCTGATCTTATCACTTAATTTCTGTCCCAGCACATTTAAGATCATTTTCTCATGTTCAATATGACCGAAATAGCATTTTCGTCCTGCGGTACAGATCGTGATGAAATAAAACCCGCCATTGTAATCGTGCCACGCAGCCCTCGCCGACGGAATACGGTATTTGTTCATGAATTTATCGTTCCCCATATTGCGATTGGTTATGATTCATTCGTTATTCTGTTTCTGCGTGCGGGATTTCCCACCACATTTATCCATTGATCATCCCCACAATCCATTTTTAAGGATTGGTTGACCGGGAAATACCTGCGATTGGTTTTTCAATTCCGGTTTTGCAGGATGTGTTGTTTCCCCCGCATAGGGACATGGCCTGCCGCGTCTCTTTTCATGGCCTGCCGCGTCTGTTTTGTGGCCCGCCATGTCTGTTTCCATACCCATCCCATCTGATTATATCCGTTTCCCACCGCATTTATCCATGGATCATCCCCCGCAATCCATTTTTATGGATTTGTTGATCGGGAAATACCTGCGATTGGTTATTTGTTTCGGTTTTATTGGGTGTTATTGGGGTTTCAATTCGGGACGTGATTTTATTGGATGCGGTTATATGAGACGCGGCAGGCCACGTCTCTACGTGAATCAAACATCACCCTGCAATCCATCATATAATGTCAGACCATGCAGAACACCCTATTTTTTCAGCCTTTGAACATATTGAAAACAACAGACCACAGGATCAATATCCCAAAGTATATCGCGATTGCATAAAGAATTGACAGTAAATATCTTCTTCCTTCGACAATATCCTTCATCAGGTAGCGACTTACAGACATCAATAAAAGGTATCCCAGATAAAAACCAAGTCCTATAAATGAATAAATGATATATCCGATGCCTTTATCTCCTTCAGAACTATAAACTAAAAGATTAGTAATCATCGAATAGATTACTATAATTCCAATATGGGTAAGTTTAATATTCCGTCCTTTAAGTTCCATATTCACTTTTTATTATCCCGGGTTCTTCTAATGATTCTGCCTTTATCGATAGAGTAACAAAGTCTTTGCTTTATCTTAATAGAATTATGCTTCTTTTATTTCATGACAAAGCAGGAGCTTTGTGTTTACCAGCGGCGTAGGCGGAGCCATACGCCGAACAACTGCCTGCTAATTGTTATTTGATGTTTGGCTACGATGAACGATAAATGAATCGTAAATTCGTTACGACAGATACACTATATTTGCCATTCATAAGCTAGAATAGCGCTTATAGTTTATTTCATTAGCAATCCTGTCAGGTCAACTTCTATGAAGCGATCTTTCTGAATGTCATACAGCTTCTGGTCAATCATTATAGCACTTGGCGAAACTGACATCTCGGCAATTTTTTTGTAATCCTTATCTAAAACAATGGTTTGATTTCCCTGAGAAATAAATCTCAGATCATTTTTTCGAAAATTATATTTGTACATATTCTGATAATCCTGTTGTTTTACCAGTTTAAGGTTGTGATCAAGCGCCAGAATTTTACCTTTATCAGTATAGATGTAATAGAGTGTTGAATCGACCCTATTCAGACTTTGATAAGAGATGGAATCAGCATTCTTTTGATAGACCGAATTGCCCGCAAAGGTTCTTAACTCACCGATGACATTGCTGTCAAAACTATTTTCGGCAATCTTTCTTCCATTGGTCAGATCAAAACTGATTACTTTGTCCTTTGTGCAACAAATCGCACTCTTTTTATCGACTACAAAGGCATTGAGCATGCTTTTTTTCGGGGCAATGGTATCCAGATAAATCTGATTGCCGGTATTTGTATTAAATGCAGCAATGTAAGGTGTGCCAGTTGGAAGAGAGCGTCTACCCATGTTTCCATAAGCCCAATTGATCATATAGAGTATAGAATCTTGTCTGAAAAGAGTGGAGGTTCCGGTTTGTTTCTCCGGAAGTGAAACGTTCCAAATGAGATTTCCTTCGTAATCCAGTTTACTTAGTGCATTTCGGGATGCCATACAGATACTGCTGCTATCAATAAGAGCGTTAGACAACACATTCGTCATCAGGTCGTGGCCGGTCGCAACCATTCCCGATCCGGTAAGTATGGCCGCTGTGATACCCAGAACGTTTAAGGCTACAGTTTTACTGTAATCCTTTATTCCTGTAACCATATCGTAATCCCATCCTTTACCATTATTCAGATTTATGGTATGTAATCCCGATGCACAAACTAATAATACTGAATCGTTGAGGTGATAGATTCTGTTCCATCCATATTCACGGCTAATTACACGTTCCCACAGTTTTTGTCCGTTAGTAAGATTAATACCTTCCAGCTTTTCGGTATTTCCTGACCAGGAACTGAATTTATACCCCAACCCGATCTGATGAACAGGTTCGACAAAATAGAGCTGATCCTTTGACTCCCAGGTATTTTCACCAGTTTCATTATTCAGCCGACTGCAATTCACCTGATTTGCCTGAATGATTACATTGTCATATTGATCAATAGAGCTTTGTTGGTAGTAAATTTTCTTACTCCAATTTACCTGTTTATTTTTGAGATCATATAGTAATACATCTCCTGAGTTATTCAGCCATTTGCCGTTTTTACTAACGCCACGCAGTTGAAAAGTGATTTTATAGCTGGCGGTATCTATGTAATAGTTGTCTATTCTTTCGGGAAGAATGTATTCTATGCCTGATATTTCCTGGTGGACAAGATGGTTTTGTCCAATGGTCAATGGATTATGTATGACCTGGACAGGTTTTTCAGCAAATGCCGCAATAACCATCACGAATAAGAGGTATGGTAATAGTTTTTTCTTCATATATATCTTTTTAGGCAATAAGTTACTTTATATAGAGTGATTGCTTCCCTTTCTTCCAGGATAGATCTATTTTTCTGATCAGATAAATAGTGTCAGGATTTATGTCGATATAGTGATCTTTCACCTTCAAACCAGTAAAAGGCTATCACCAAAAGCTATTCTCCGATCAGCACCAGACTACTCCTGAAAGAATCCGATTTGATCAATGGCGGACGCATCCAGGGAGACAAACCCGGATGCTTCGCAGTAATTCCGGTAAAGATTGTTTCCGATTCTACTGCGATAAGGATACCCTTCTGCCGGTCAATCCAGTAACATCCACTTACCGTGCCCTTATCTGTCAGAGTGAGGTCGCCATCGTAAGTTTCTTTGCTGACATTGCCGTTGAAGTCGATGCGAAAACAATCATGTCCCTGTTTCATCTCAGTGGAGGTGAGCACATTCGTGAATTTCTGAATTTGCATCGAACGATGACCGTTATAATCAGTCTTTTCACTATTCCATGATTTCCCGAAAGCTATACTTTTTGTCGGAAGAGCAAACAGCGTCTCCACATCCGAATTGTCAAACATAGACAAGTAACCGGAGCTTAAGACATCTACGTGATATTGTAGGGGTTTCCTTCCATATTTATCGTATGCGATGGTGAGTTTGACATCTTTCAGTCTGGAAATTTTAGGAGCAAGAGCCGGATTGTGCGCATAATCCTGTAATAAAATAGAATCAATCGTATATTCCAGAGGAAAACTCCCGGTACCTATACTATCTTTAGCCAGTATGCGTAGATATGTGGTATATTGATCATATTTTGATGTGGTTAGCTTTTTATAGCGATACACTTCCCCCGGCAGATAGTGGTATCTGATTAAAATGCCGGAGTTATCCTTCGCATGTTGACCTGCATTGAGATTTATCCCATGCAATATCGTTATGCCGATCAGGATTATTTTGATATATCTATTCATAAATCATTTCTCTATTTGTTATGTTTTGATATTTATTCTGTTATCTGTGGTTCCCCCGTAGAGACGTGGCCTGCCGCGTCTCTTGCTATGGCCTATCGCGTCTATTTTCATGGCCGCCACGTTTCTATCCATGCCATCTACGTCAGTTTCCATACCCACCACATCTGATTATAATCGTTTCCCGCCACATTTATTCATTCGTCATTCCCCGCAAACCATTTATATGGATTTGTTTACAAGGAGATCTCTGGAATTGGGTTTTCGATTCCGGGTTTGTTGGATGTGTTGGGGTTTTTATTCGAGACGCGGCAGGCCACGTCTCTACATCTCTTCCTTCCCCTTCCCCATCGCCCGCTTCATCGAGATCACCGAACCAAAACCACTCACTTGCGCCAGTTCCTCTTGCGTGATTTGTGGATTAAGCTTCTGATGATTATGGGCATGTATAGCGCGAAATTGATTGATGAAGACATTAAAGTTGACCTTGAACTGCCGGTTAATGAGATTCGAAAGAGCAGTCCGGTTTGTGTAAAGCTCCTTGCTGAGAATCGTCAGGTTAAGGTCTTGCCGGAGGTAAGACTTTTGATTGACGACATGCTCGAGTAGTTTTTGGATCAGAACTTCCTCTTTTTCGTGAAGCGGAGGTGTGATTACCGGAGTATGGCAGGCGCCAGAGGCAAATATCCGTGCAGGTTTGTTTTGCCAAAGCGCCAGAAATCCGATTACCCAGATCTGTGCCGACAACAAGCAAAGGAATGTGATAAAGAGCAGGTCATGAAGAGAGGGGAAAGGCCGGAAAATGTAAAAAAGCAGACACAGCAGACTCACCGCCACAAATCCCAGAGTAAACTTCCGCAGCCAGATGAGTGAAAATTGTTCGATATTGGAAAACTCCTCCATCAACTGCCTTTCGTAACAGCGGGTAATCCTGATGATAGCTACGGAATAGCAGACCATCTGCACCAGAATCACCGCTATGCTGGTCATACGTATCACATACATCGTGTGCATGGCAGGTTGCGTAAAGGCTGCCCTGTGCCACGCATTAATCAGATAGGTAATCCGTTCCGCCTGATCGAGCATTCCGTAACATACCGCAGCCGACAAAAGGCCCAGTAAGACTCCCGGCAGCAAGTGGGTGATCTCCCGGCGAAATGCTTGTAAACTTGTTATGTTTGCTTTTATATAGAGATAAAAAGAGGGGAAAAGCCAGAGCATACTCACGATGTGCAGGCTCAACCCGCAGGAATATATCCGGTATGCATGCATAAAATAGAGGTAATCAAAAACGAAGAGAAAGGAGGAATTTAACAAGACACCGATCATCACCAGCTTAGGCAGATTTTTGCCTCTTTGCAGCAGGATGCCGAGCGCCAGTAAGGGCGGAATGAGGTAAGATGCGATGAGCAACATCAGTTTGACATGATTCATCAAAATATCGGTTGTGTGGTGTAAATATTTACAATTCTACTATCCGTCAATACATTATACTTCGAATACAACCATCATCCGGCTTCATCTGCCGGAGCATCGGATATAGGTATAAACGGTTTAACTTGGCAATCGGTACCGCTTATCGCTGTATCTCTATTTTCGTCTTACAGACGATGAGTGTCAGGCTTCGCTTATCTCTTTCTATCCTTATTGTTAGTAATTATAAATGGTAGTAACAAAATATTGTATCTTGTTTAGATGCAAATATAGTAGAAAAGAAATTCACACCAACAGTTTATCATCAGTATTTTTTTAGAAATATCGGGGAATTACTATATAAATTTTGTCCGGATAAAAGCTTATTGTAAAGTTGAACAAATCTACAACACTATATTACAACCACTTAGCCTTAAATCACACATATTTGCAATGAATATATCTTACAGTATCAGTCTGCCTTTACTCCCTGTTATTTCCAAATAGACTTCTCATTTCACACACATCAAAAAAGATTTATCCGAAAGTATTTACAATTTGAACACTATTATTTATGATTTGAACGATTGCAAAATCCACGAAGACATAATTTTGCTTACAACAAACGAAAAGGATTACAAGGGTATGAATCGTAATGAATGCCGCAATGATTACAATCCGATTGTATTCGAACTAATATGAAGTGAAAAACATAGGAGTCGGAACGATAATCTTAGGAATCGGAACGAAATAGGTTGAAATCAGTCCGATTTAATAGGTTTTCGGGTCAAAAACAGTTGGAATCGGAGTGATAAACTAAATAATCGGAACGAAATCTATAGAAATCGGACAGAAATAATCAGGAATCATTCCGATTACAATTGAAATCGGAATGATTATCATGAATATCGGAATAATAACAGTTGGAATCGGACTGAATAAATAGATTATCGGACCAATCCCTATTGAAATCAAACCGAAAATGACCGAATTAGCAGTATCTCTTGATTTAATTCACCTGATAATAAATGGAAATCCCACATTTCCATTCGTGATCGGAGATAGAAACAGGAATAATGATGGTAAAAAAGGGAATTCAGTCCTGCATTCAGCAGTTTCATCAGGAAAACCCGGGGATCTTCCTCATTAAAGGAGATATATTCCCGGATCACAACCATCCCCGTTCCTGACATGCCATTATAATGATATCCAAATACATATATGTCTAATTAAAAAACAATTCACATGAAAAAAGATCGTTTAGTTCTGGACTTCAAAAAACTTTCAGTACCGGAAAAAATTTCTTTTGGTAGGAATGTGCATCAATCCATGACCGGGAATACGCATTTTGCGACACCTGACATTCTATTGGAAACATTAAAACAGAGTACCGATACGCTCGAGCAACGTTTTGTCAATGCTCAGAACGGGGGTAAAGAAGAAACTATGCTTCTTCGTCAGGCCGAGGAATATTGGGATGATTTGCACACCAAAGAAGGTCGTTATGTAGAACGTATTGCCGATGGAGATGGCGCCATCATCCTGAGTGCAGGGTATAACCTGGCCAAACCGCAGGGGCCGGGACAGAAAGCGGAATTTAGCGTTGTACTAGGTAGTGTATCAGGATCGGTATTGCTGCGCCGGCAGGCTTATACGGGCGCAAATTCCTACATCTGGCAAATTTGCGAAGGAACGCTGCCGGAAGATGAATCAGGATGGACGACTATCAAAGTAACTTCCCGTGCATCGGTCGAAGTCACAGGACTAAAACCTCTAACACGTTATTGGTTTCGCGTAGCAGTAGTGACTCCGCAAGGTACTACGGCATTTAGTTCACCTATCATGCAGGGAGTGGTATAGAATATACATTACAGGGGAATTCTCTAAATGGATAACCGAAACTCTTCAACTTCTTCTTACTGGCTCTGTTATATATAAAAGAGTCAGTGAGAAGATTGAGAAGAGAGAGACTACTTCTGCTGACCGGCCACGCTATTCATGGCAGAGTTATAAACCCCTCCCACTAAGGCAATAGGTTATCACCTGCAATCTACGTTACTGAATCATACGCCACTTTAACATAAAACCATCAGTATCATGAATAAAAAAAACACATTTCGAATCGGACTCTCAATGGCTGGTGCCATTTCTGCCGGAGCCTATACCGCCGGTGTGATTGATTACTTGCTTGAAGCTCTCGAAAACTGGCAAAAAGCCAAAGAATTGAATCTGCCGGGAGTCCCAATGCACAATGTGATTATCGAAGTAATTAACGGCGCTTCAGCCGGAGGAATGACAGCAGTAATAACCACAGCCGCACTTCAAAAGAATTTCCCTCATATCAATATGCAGAATTATATGTCAGATTTATCTAAAGAAAATCCATTGTATGACTCATGGGTAAATCTGACCGATAATAGAGAAAAAGATATGATGAGTCAGATGCTCGGTATAGAAGATATTGAAAATTCGAAAGATATTAATCCCGATAAAGAGGTTCGCTCATTATTTAACTCCTTATTTATTGAACAGATTGCCCGGCGGACTTTAGACCATACTATATCTGACGATACAATCAAAAGGCCATACATTGCTCCTGATTATGAGCTGTTTACTACGATTACAAATCTCAGAGGCTATAATTATGAGCTTGAGTTTAAGACCTCTTTGGGCAATAAGGAAGATCGAATGACTGTGCATAAGGATATTGTCCATTTTCAATATAATCCTTTCGGCGCTTATCACCACAATGGCCGGATTCCGTTTCATTATAACGATAGCCTGGGATTAAACCGTAATCTGTTGATCGATGCCGCAATTGCGACAGGCGCGTTTCCTGTCGGTCTATCTCCGAGAACAGTTAACCGGGACGCAAAATACATCAATGATAATCCGTTACTGAAGATGAATAACTCGAAAGATGGTATTATCAACCCGGATATTAGCTATAAAGCTGTATGTGTAGATGGAGGAGTAATAAATAATGAGCCATACGATCTGACAGAGAAGATTCTCCTAAGAAGACAAAACGATGAAGCCGGGAAAGAGGCTACCAATAAGTTGGATGAATTGAAAAAGCAGGCCAATACATTTGACACCACTGTATTGATGATTGATCCATTTCCGAACTATGACGATGTGCCCACGAAAGAGTATCAGGAAAGAAAATCATTACGATTTGCCATGCCGGAATTAATCAATACAATGCGTCAACAACTGATGGTAAAGTCTGACTTATTGGCAAAAGCCTATGATGATGACGATTTTACCCGGTTTATGATTGTTCCCGTCCGTTATCGAAACGAAGAAAAAGAGAAGTATAGCATAGCCTGTGGTTCATTTGGTGGTTTTGGTGGTTTCTTTAGTAAAAAGTTCCGACAACATGATTATATGTTGGGAAGACGTAATTGCCAACGATTCCTACAAAACTATTTCGGTGTACCTCAGGAGAAAAACAATCCAATCATTGCCTATGGATACAAAAATATCACCGGTGAATTGCTAGATCTCTATCTCTCTGATGAAACAAAGAATCTGCCCATCATTCCCGACATACGTATCGCCCGGGATAATATCCAACTCATGAAGCCAGCCGAAGAGGAAGGATTATCTTACCCTGAAATTGAGGTAAAATACCTGCTAAATCTGGAAGATAAAGCAAAAAAAAGATTTGAGTCGATCATTGGCAACTTCGGAAATGGTATAGAAGCGGCTAAACAGAATAGTCACGGACAACTGTTTATTCAAAACTATCGAAAAAAGCCCTGGTTTAAAAAGCTTTTTTCCCGTCTGATGGTTAATCTGTTTATGCTGATTGGCAAACCAAAAGTGGCAGGAATGATTGCTCAGGAATTCATTGATTCGGTAATTGTGGATATGTACAACCGGGGATTGGTAAAATAGAAATAACAAGATAATCTGACAATTGCTAATCCGGAAATATAAGATAAAACTTACAGCCAGGTTTATGTGCCGGATAGAATAGAAGACCAGAACATTAACCTTTAAATCACGAATAAAGATGATCAAAAAGTATTATCAGAAAGAATTAAAGATGGCAGTACCCTCTTTGTCTGTTCAGTCAAAAGGATCAGACGTAAAGAAAGTGCAGGAATGGCTTAATCTATGGCGAAGCTATGATCAACGATGGAATATAATTGTGGACATTGATGGAATTTTTGGCCATCAGACAGAAACTGTTGTAAAGGAATTTCAGAAATTGCAAGGATTACCTGTAACCGGAGTCGTTGACGTGGCAACTTTCAACAAGTTAGTACAATTCCTATCCAATGCATTTCAACCCATTAGCGGTTCCAATCTAAGGACTCTGATCATTGAATATGCAGAACAACATTTACGAAATAAACCTCTGGAGTTAAAGAATAATCATGGCCCCTGGGTGAGAGCCTATGTAGATGGCAATGAAGGAAGTGACTGGCCCTGGTGTATGGGATTTGCACAAACAATTATTGATCAGGCCTGTTCTGTTTTAAATCAGTCATTTACCCAAATAATGCCTCATGCTTATGGATGTGATTCCGTCGGACAGCATGGTCTGGAAAAAAATAAACTTCTTCGCAATAAGGAGATACGGAAAAATCCATCTCTCATAGAACCCGGAGATCTCTTTCTGATAGTCAAAACTCCGCATGACTGGACACATACCGGAATTGTGATTTCTGTAGTCGATGACTGGATTCATACCATTGAAGGAAACACAAACGATGAAGGAGCAAGAGAAGGCTATGAGGTTTGTAAACGTATGAGAAACTTCATGCAAAGTAATATTGATATCTTCAAAGTCTTATAATGCTTTTCACAAGCTCTGTCATTCATGTCGGAGCTTATGTCTTTAATCCGGCATCCATTACCCAGTCCGTCCGATAATCATTCTTAATCATCACTTTGATTTCGCCCCTATCTCCCATTCTCCATCGCAAAGGCGACCAATTCCGCCGTATTCTTCACCTCTGTTTTTACAATCAGGTTGGTCCGGTGTTTTTTGGCAGTAGTAATGCTGATGAAAAGTTCGGAAGCAATCTCCTTATCGGTCTTCCCTTTGGCGATCAACGCCAATATCTCTTTTTCGCGTGTAGTCAGGTGGCTTAACCGGAGCTCACGCTGAAGTCTTGAGATCTCTTTCAGTGCATTATTTAACTGATTATCCGCATGCATAACCTCCGAAATCTCCATGGCTACGGATAACGATTTTTGGGGAGATCCATCTTCAAAAAAACCGATCACTATCGTTTGATTGTAGAGCCAATGATATTGAGTGCTGTTCTTAGGCTTAATCCGGTATATGCAAATAAAGGTCATTTCGGAATGATCAGCGCTGTGCCAACAGTATGAAGAGGGAACAATCTCATGATCATCAGGATGAATAAGTGTTCTCAGAAAATCATATTTCAACTGATCAATCTCTTCCCTCGAATACCCAATCAGCTCATGTCCCCGTTGGTTATACCAGAGATTTCGCATGCTATTGGAATCACCGGGTATATCCAGCTGATTAATGTAAATGATAGCCGGAAGGGAATGCAGGATATTATTAGCAAATGCTGCCTTTTCGGCATATACCCTGTAAGGCTCCGGGATTTCTTCAATATGTATATTATATGGTAAAGGATTGAGCATTACTGAAAGTTGTTTGGGTTAATCTTTTGGGGTTCGAATTCAGAGCAATCGTTTAGCATACTCCACATTCCATGGCAAAAGCCACCAGTTCCGCCGTATTCTTGACCTCCGCCTTAGCGATCAGGTTAGTCCGGTGTTTTTTTGCTGTGCCGACACTGATAAATAACCTTTCAGCGATCTCCTTATCAGTCTTTCCCCTGGCGACAAATGCCAGAATCTCTTTTTCCCGCTGGGTAAATTTACTGAGACGCAATTCATTCTTCAGCCGGGCAATCTCTCTCATGGAATCGATCATATGATTATTGGAATGCATAACCTCTGAAATCTCAAATGCAACATTGAGAAATACTTTAGGCGAGCCATCCTCGTGATATTCGATGATAATAGACTGACCATACATCCAATGATACTTAGTATCATTCTTCGGTTTTATTCTATACATTCCGACAAAAAATAATACAGGTAAATCCGAATATCCCCATTCATAAGAAATAGGACCTACCTTTAAATCATCGGCATACATAATATTCTGCTGAAAGTCATACTTCATATCATCAATCTCTTCCCTTGAGTATTTCATAAAGTCATAACCTCTTTGATTCAGCCATATATTTTTCACCGAATTACAATCTCCGGGGATATCCATCTGATTAATGTAAATAATAGCCGGAAGAGAATGGATGATGTTTTGGTAAAATGCCGTGTCATTTAACCGCACACGAAACGATTGAGGGATTTCATCGATATTCATAAATGACAGGGTTTAAAGTATTATTAAATAGAAATAAGAGTACTGGTTTTTTATTCGAATCGAGAATAATCATTTTAATACACACCACTTTCCATCGCAAAAGCCACCAGTTCAGCTGTATTTTTGACCTCCGCTTTGGCGATCAGGTTGGTCCGGTGTTTTTTGGCAGTAGAAACGCTGATAAAAAGCGTAGAAGCAATCTCCTTATCGGTCTTCCCTTTGGCGATCAATGCCAGAATCTCCCTTTCCCGCTGGGTAAACTTACTCATACGCAGTTCATTCTTAAGCCGGGCAATCTCTTTCAGGGCATAATTCAGCTGATTCTCAGTATGCATGATTTCCGAGATCTCTAAGGCTATGGTAAATGACTGCTTGGGGGAGCCGTCATCGAAATAATCCGCCACGACCGTCTGATAATAAAGCCAACGGTAGGTATCGCAATCCTTTGGTTTTACCCGATGCATTCCGGCAAAGAACATTTCAGGATGATCGGAATAATGCCAGAAATAAGAAGAAGGGACAATCTCCATATCTTCGGGATGGATAATTGCTTTAAAGAAATCATACCTCAACTGATCAATCTCCTCCCTTGAATATTTCATCAGCTCATGTCCTCTCCGGTTAAGCCAGATATTTCTCATGCTATTATAATTTCCGGGGACGTCCAATTGGTTGATATAAATGATAGCCGGAAGGGAATGAAGGATATTATTAGCAAAAACTGCGTTTTCGGCATATCTCCTGTAAGGTTCGGGAATCTCTTCGACATTCATAATCAGCTGATTTAAGGTGGGACAATGAATATTGCTGCGATTGGGGTTTTTCAGTGTGTAAATTAGAAATAGAAGATTCTAAATGTCTTAATGCTACCAGACTTTATGATTTACTATCTCAAGAACTGATATCAGACATCCGATTATCGCAAATGAGGATGTTACAAAAAGAAGACAGTCTATTTAAGAAGTTACAAATTGTAAGTTCGAATTGCCCCAAGCCCCTAAAGGGGATGTTCTGATGTGCAAATTAGATCCGAAATACCACTCTTCAAAGTCCCCTTCAGGGGAATCGAAGATCGGCGTAGCCAATTAGGGGCGGTAAGAATGAATCAACTATCATTTTGTAAGTTCAGTTTTGTTGGAATCGACTTTTGGTACATCCTTATCCGATTATCACAAATATACTACTAAAGTAGTATTGCCCTGCATTTTATCTCGCAGTATTTTTGTAGAAAGATTAAACCGCTTAGATTTTTATAAGCATAATATCATACAGGATATACAATAAGTAACATCCGCTATTAATCAATCTCAACTCCAGGGCTGTCTTCCGGAGAAAGTATTATAGATTCATTCTTAACCGATTAATTACACAAAATCAACAATAAGGATCAAACCGGGCATCTCCTATCGGGGATCGTTTTCGACATTATAATTCACTGATGGATTAAAATATCAGACAGGATAAAAGATATAGAAGATTAAATATTGAGATTGGGCTATTGTTTTTAGGGTTTCGATACCTGATCATCCGGAGCACTTAAGGGTTGTGCTCCGGATATTTTATTCACAGCATTAGTCCTGTTTGCATAAGAAATAAATTGGTGAACGATAGATTGCCACGCGATGATCACCAATATAAGAGGGGGCGGTTGAGGGTTGATATGAAGGGTTATAATATACCGCCCCTTTCTTTTATTTACCACCCTCTTAATCTTTGTCGAATTAATTCAACTTGCCAATAAGACTTTTCCAGCACCATTCTTCCCGGGAAAAACAGGTTTAGATCCCAGGTACAAGATAGCACTCTGTAATATTTATCCGACCATTCTGTAAGGATTCCTCCCTTTATCAATTACTTCACTTTAATTACCAATTTATCTACTTCGTAATCTTCAGAGGAGGTTACTTTTGAGCTCTGTTAGTCAAACCCTTTTCATTCAAAATCATCACGTTCAATGAAAACGAATTATTATGCGATTTTCATTTCGCTACTGGCCATCCTTTTTGGGATAAACTCAGTCAATGCCGCCACGAACATTCCCCTACCCGTAATCCCAACGACACAGTTCCTGGTTACAAACTACGGTGCAAAAACGACGAATACAGACAATGCATCGTATATCAACGCTGCGATCACTGCTGCTAATGCAGCAGGTGGCGGAACGGTAGTTTTACCGGCAGGCACCTTCCTGAGCGGTCCGATCACCATGAAAAACAACGTCAATCTCTATCTGGCCGCCGGTGATACTTTGCGGATCCTTCCTTACGGAAGCGGAAACGGAACTGTTGCCGGAACCTATCCCAATAACGGAACTACCGACCAGTATAATCCTTTTATTTACGGGAAAAGTCTCAGCAATATCGAGGTAAGCGGCTCCGGAGTAATCGACGGACAAGGCTCTGCCTGGTGGACGGCTTATGCTTCCAACAGCAATATGAAACGCCCGAGTCTGATCCGCTTTGTAGCTTGTAACACGGTATGGATTACCGGTATCACGTTGATGAATTCACCGGGGGTGCATCTCACATTAGGACAAAGCAGTACAATGGGTTCCAACGGAACAATCTCTTATGTTACGATCAAGGCTCCTTCCACTTCACCAAATACGGATGCCATCGACACCTGGTACTGGAATGGCATATACATTCATGATTGTAACCTTTCGGAAGGAGATGACAATGTGGCCATGGATACAAACACCAAGAATATTACCATCAAACACTGTACTTTGGGTACCGGACACGGTATCTCTGTAGGTAGTTATGCTACCGGCGTTAATACCGTTACGGTAGATAGCTGTACTTTCAATGGCACTACGAATGGTATCCGTCTGAAGGCTTCCCGTGACCGTGGCGGCAGCGGAGCCAATGCCTGTTACAATCTTTCTTATTCCAACATCACGATGCAAAACGTAACCTGGCCATTTTATATTACCAGTTACTATCCTACTTCCAGTCCTTCCAAGACTGATACGGCACAAGCGATCACAGCTGCAACTCCTACGTGGCGGAATATCTATTTCAAGAATATTACCGTAACAGGTTCGACCTACGCCGGATTCATCTGGGGACTTCCCGAACAGTTGGTTAAAGATGTGGTATTTGATAATGTCCAGATCAGCGCCACAACCCGAGGAATGCAAATCGTGCATGCCGATTCAGTTATATTCAAGAACTGTTCTTCCATTACCCTTCCAAGTGGCAAGGGAAATGCAATCTATTCTCCTTACGATACGATACGTGTCAGTGGAATCAATCCGACAACCGGAAAATCCACCTCTTGCACCACCAGCGCTATCGAAGAGGTCAAAGCCGACGGTGCAGTGACCTGCTACCCCAACCCTGCTCAGGATTATGTAATGATCTCTTCTGATGAGGCAATCGCTGAGATCAAGCTCTATTCGCTGACCGGCACTCAAATCCGTGATATAAACGCCGGTAATGAAAATCAATATTCACTCGATCTGACCTCAATACCCCGTGGATATTACATTCTGAATCTGCTTACGGCAAACGGGACACTCACTTCCCATAAATTATTGAAGCAATAGACCGGATGTAAATTCTGAAAAGAGGGAGAAAATCCAATCCGGGATAAGTAAAAAGCGTGTCGCTCAGTTAATTGAGTGACACGCTTTTTTTGTATGGACCAGATCATCCGGTTTCCGGGAAAAAAGAACTGCTTTTCGGAATATTCCGACTTATACAGACTTAAATATACTACTAAAGTGGTATTGACTTTGCATAAATAAGGAACTAACTTTGTATTATCTAAGGGATAAGTTCTTTACATGAGTTTCTTAGAACACATTAAAGACGATATACCTAAACCTTAGCTTGTTTTTCATTCAGGGTAAAACGATTTGTTATAAGGGTTAACTTTATTCAGAGGGGCGGTTTGGGTTAAGATATTATAGAGAAGGGGCCGCCCCTATCTTTTTCTTTCTTTTGATAGAGTGCCTGATTTTAGATGATTACAGATGCAAAAAGCCGCCTCCTGTTCAGGGAAGCGGCTTTTTTTTGCTTTCATTTATTTAGTGTATTCATCCGATGACTTTGAGTCATCGGATGAATTGAATATATCTTACCACACTACCGCCCGTTTTTCCGGCGCAATATACATCGGACTATCGGGAGTGATATTAAATGCAGCATACCAGGCATCGATATTCGGCAAAGCGCCGTTTACGCGCCATTTACCCAACGAGTGCGGGTCAGTTTGCGTGCGGCGGATGATCTCTTTATCGCGGATATTACCGGCCCATACGGTAGCATAGCCGAGGAAGAAACGTTGTTCGGGCGTAAAGCCGTCGATCTTTTCAGGTTGCGGATTCTCTTTCAGTGCTTTTTGGAAAGCGGCAAAGGCAACCTGTAAACCTCCCTGGTCGGCGATGTTTTCCCCTAAGGTAAATTCTCCGTTGGCGTGCAAAGTATCCAGAACTACAATTTTACTGTAGTGATCTACGAGCGCTTTGGCGCGGGCAGTGAATTTATCTGCATCTTCCTTCGTCCACCAGTCGTTGAGATTCCCCTCTTTGTCATACTGGCGACCCTGATCGTCGAATCCATGGGTCATTTCGTGTCCGATTACCACGCCAATCGCTCCATAGTTGATCGCATCGTCGGCATTCGGATTAAAGAACGGCGGTTGCAGGATGGCAGCAGGGAAACAAATCTCATTCGTGGCCGGATTGTAATAGGCATTGACCGTTTGCGGAGTCATTAACCACTCATCCTTATCGACAGGCTTGTTGGCTTTGGAGAGCATGTAGTCAAATTCAAACTCGCTTGCACGTTTTACATTGCCCCAGTAAGAAACCTTACCGTCGATATTCAGTTTCGAGTAATCGCGCCACTTGTCGGGATAGCCAATCTTCACCCGGAAGGCAGCAAGCTTCTCTTCCGCTTTCTTCTTGGTGACATCGCTCATCCATTCCAGCCCCTGAATGCGTTCTCCCAGCGCAATCTTCAGGTTATTCACCAGTTTCAGCATCTTCGCTTTCGATTCAGCAGGGAAATATTTCTCCACGTACATTTGTCCGATGGCTTCACCCAAAACTCCGTTGGTAGTATCCAGTACCCGTTTCCAGCGCGGTTTGTTTTCCTGCTTGCCGGAGAGGGTTTTGCCGTAAAAATCAAAGTTGGCATTCTCTGCGGCATCGTTCAGGTAGGAAGCCGAATTGTTGAGCAGATGCCAGGTCAGATATGCTTTGATTTCCGCTAAAGTATAGCTGTTAAGAATAGTGCTTACTTCACGGGCCGGTTCCAGTTGAGCTACATTCAGGTCTTTCAGGTTGGTCAGGCCGACAGCATTGAAGAAAGCAGTCCAGTCGAAGTTCGGAGCCTCTTTTTGCAGGGCTGAAACCTCGATCTTGTGGTAGTTCTTCTGCGGGTCGCGCAACGCCTCTTTGGTGAAATGGGCTTTTGCCAGCTGGGTCTCAATCTTCAATACCATTTCTGCATTCTTTGCATTATTCGGATTGGCTTTATCAGCCAGGTTAAACATCGTAGTGACGAATTTCACAAACTCCTTGCGGATATTTGCGTTGGCATCGCTCACGTAATAGTCGCGGTCGGGCAAGGAAAGTCCACCCTGCGCAATGTGTGCGATGTTCATCGAACTATTCATATCATCTGCATAGATGAAAAAGTTAAACGGAATGCCGACACCGATCTTCAACGAATGAGCAAAGTAGGCAGGCAGCTCGCTTTTGCTTTTGATCGCCTTGATTCGGGCCAGATCTTCGCGGATTGGGGCAAAGCCATCCAGATTGAGCTTTTTATCATTCATACCCAGGGCATAAATCGTACCGATCTTCTGCGCCACCGAGCCTTGCGGGTTGTTTTTCTTGCTTAACTCTTCAATTAACCCCTTGAGTTGTTCGCGGTTTTCTTCACCCAGCTTATCGAAGGTGGCGAAACGGGCGTATTCAGCTTTGAGCGGATTATTTTTCATCCATCCACCGCAGGAATATTGGTAGAAATCTACACCCGGTACTGCACTTTTGTCGAGGTTGGAGACATTAAAGGCAGGAGTTTGTTGCGCTAATGTATTCATTGCCATTGCCAGAATTGGAACTGTTAGTGAGAAAGTGATTTTTTTCATACCTCCCTATTTTTAAATTGGATTACAAATTTATACTATTTCTAATCTGAAAGATTTATCATGCAGTTGGAATTCGCATCGCGGACTGCTCATTTCCATATATTTAACGCTTCGGGAAAATGTCGTATCTTTGCAAGGAATAAAACCTAACAGGTTTTCAAAACCTGTTAGGTTTAGGTTCAATAACCCATAAAGTCAATAATCAAACAACATACAATGAACAAACTGACTATCGTAAAAGTAGGCGGAAAGATTGTGGAAGAAGAAGATTCCCTCCGTCAATTACTCGAAGATTTTTCAAAAATAGAAGGCCGTAAACTGTTGGTTCACGGCGGAGGCCGCTCAGCAACCAAAGTTGCAGCTCAACTCGGCATCGAAAGCCAGATGGTAAACGGTCGTCGCATCACCGATGCCGAAACGCTCAAAGTGGTAACCATGGTTTATGCAGGATTGGTAAATAAAACCATCGTGGCCCGTCTGCAAGCCCTTGATATTAACGCACTCGGTCTTACAGGTGCTGACCTCAACCTGATCTGTTCCGACAAACGTCCGGTGAAAGATGTGGATTATGGTTTTGTGGGTGATGTGAAAGCGGTAAATGCGGAGCTGCTTGCTGACCTTATCGAAAAAGAAGTGGTGCCTGTGCTCGCTCCCCTGACACATGACAAACAAGGCAATATGTTGAATACCAATGCAGATACCATTTCAGGAGAAACGGCTAAAGCGTTATCTAAACACTTTGATGTTTCGCTGGTATATTGCTTTGAGAAAAAAGGAGTGCTGCGTGACGAGAATGATGATGACAGCGTAATTCCTGAAATCACTCCTGCCATTTATGAGCAATATGTGAATGAAGGTGTAATCCAAGGCGGTATGATTCCGAAACTGGATAATGCGTTTGATGCACTGAAAGCCGGTGTGAAAGAGGTGGTGATTACCCAGGCTTCCGAACTTGGTAAAGAAGGCGGAACCCGCGTAATTATTGGCTAAAATCAAGATAGTGGGCAAGACGCTCAAAGTCTTGCTTCGTAAACTCTTCATAAAGGGAAAATTGGTCCAACGAGGTCAGTTTTCCCTTTTTCTTTCGGAGTTCCACGATGGCTTTGGCCTGATAGAAATTAAGATATGGGTGCGACATCAGCCGTTCGATACCCGATTTATTGATCGGAATCCGATGTAATGACGAAACATCGTTCAATGCCAGGAAGTGGCTGAATTTCTCCACCTGTTCGGGTGAAAGCTGCTTCATCTCCCGAAGCTGACCAACGGAATAGAATCCGCCTAGACGGGTTCGGTAGTTGATGATCGCATGAGCAATGCCGGAACCGATTCCGGGAACCTTTTTAAGCTCTGAAGTATCTGCTTTATTGAGGTCGATGTGTGTGCCTTCGGCCACTTTTTCCTGCTTCTGATAGACAACCGGTTTGTATTTAACGATAGTATCCCGATGTACGACAATCAGGCGTTGGTCAATTCTGATATGCGGCAACAGCTTTGCATAAAGCGTTTTATCCAGATAAGGAACACGGGCAAAATCTTCCGGTTTGCGGTATTTACCTCCTTTGGATCGATATTTGAGAATCATCCGCGCCTGAAAAGGCTTCAGTCCTAAATGTACAAAAGAGAGGGAATCGGCAGTATTGGGATCGAAGTCGAATAAGGGATAGGTTTGCGGCTGAAATTTAGGATATTGAGAATGTTTGAATACCGGTTTTTCCCTGGTTTTGGAAGCTTCGAAAGCCTTAACCTCCCGTTCAAACGCAGCTTCTCCAGCCCTGTCATAAGAATAAGAATCGCTTGACCGAAACAGAAAAAAACGAACCGCTATAGTGATCGCTATCAATGCGAACAGTATCCATATTGAACGGCGTTCACGCTTGGAGAGACTGAAATACTCTTTCCACATAGTAATACATTGTTGCTAAGAAAAGATGTAGAAAATATTTCTATGGATTTTAAGAAGTAAGCGAATAGATAAAATCCATTAATCACAGCGTGTTTGTCTGTGAATTATATACAACAAATATAATCAATTTTGTCAAGCGAGAAACGATTCCGTATTTTTGGTTCCAATAAATGATTTCGATATGAGAAAATTTAAAGCTATATATCTTTTGTCACCAACAGTTTACCTGGTGATAGCTTATCTGTCTTTAGCACCCAGACACTTTAAAAGCCCGATAGACCTGGGCTTTCTTGCTCCGGATAAAGCTGTGCATTTTACAATGTACTTAGTTGCAGCTTTTGCGACAATGTTTGAACTATCCCGTCTTAGACTCCTGGGGAATAAACGTAATATTATTTGGTTGGCAATAGTCCTTCCAATCTTGTTTGGCGGATTAATGGAGATACTTCAGTTATATGTCCCATTTCGTTCCTGTGACATTCGTGACTTTATTGCAAATTCTTTAGGTGCAATAGTTGGTTTTATACTATTTCGGATAATATCTGTCCGTCTTTCATGGATATCACGCGATCAGTCGCCTTCGCAAGATCGCGATCGTGAGTCACGATGATGAAAGTCTGCTCAAGCTGCTGACGAAGCTGGAAAAAGAGGTTATGCAGCTCCTCTTTGTGCTGCGTATCTAGGCTTCCGGATGGCTCATCGGCCAAAATCACAGCCGGTTTATTAATTAAAGCACGGGCAACAGCAACGCGCTGCTTCTCCCCTCCCGAAAGCTCCGAAGGCTTGTGCTGAAAACGTTCGCTCAGGTTCAGGAAGTCCAGGATTTCCTTCGCACGCTTCTCTGCTTCACTGCGTTTGGTCTTGGCAATGAGTGCGGGAATCATCACATTCTCCAGGGCCGTAAACTCCGGCAGCAACTGGTGGAACTGGAATACGAATCCGATATGCTTGTTGCGGAAAGCCGAAAGCTCCTTCTCCTTCAGGCGTGAAGTCTCGCATTCGTTGATAATCACTCTCCCCTTGTCCGGTTTATCCAGCGTACCCATGATTTGAAGCAATGTGGTTTTACCCGCTCCGCTCGTGCCGACAATCGCCACCACCTCCGCTTTGCTGATTTCCAGATCAATTCCTTTCAATACTTCCAGGCTCCCGAAACTTTTATGGATATTTTCTACGCGTATCATTTCCGTTTAATTTTCTGCAAAGGTAAAAGATTGCACTGAAATCCAATATTCCCTATCCTGAAAAGGTGTTTTCAAACTATTGATTGCCTGTATTGTTTTAAATAATAGAAGGGATGAATTTACAGGCATGGAACATAATCCGGGATTCGTGAACGTATATATCTGATTTCAGTTTACTTCAATAAAGTGAAACCTTTCAGAAGAAGGTTTGGCGCACATTCTCCTTTTGGGCAACCGTGATGTTGTCGAATCGGGAATTCTTCCTCATCCATAAACTATTGATTGGCATAGCCTATTAATCTAACCTTAAAAGTATGATATTATGAGTACAGCAAAAGTAATTTTCTACTTCTCGGCAGGTTTGGTAACCGGTGCATCCCTCGGCGTTTTATTTGCCCCCGAAAAAGGCAAAGGGATGGAAGCTGGCAGTAGAATCCTGAAGATGAAAGACGATTACATCGATGAGTGGAAACAAAAATTCGATGACTTCATTGACGGAGTTTCCGGGAAACTGGAAAAAGTAAGAGACACAGTTAATGACCTGGCAGACCAGGCTCAGACTAAACTGGAAAGTGTAAAACTCGAGACACGGAAAGAGCATGAGTAAAACGAATCAAAACGCTTTGTAAGCCGCAACTTTTAGATAAGTATGCGGCTTTTCTTTTGCGATAAATGCATTCTTAAATTCATTCCCTCTCACCCTCATCCCCTTAATCCCTAATTTCCCTATCTTTGCATTCTAATTAACGTAAAAGACGATGAAAAGATATTTAATCACTCTTCTATTTATTGGCGTAATTTCCAACGCTACTTATTTAAAGGCGCAGGAAGAAGAGATAGTATATAATCCCTTCACGCAAACAGCGCAATTCTTAAACTATCCTACTGATGCCCGCGGTGCAGCAATGGGAAACATTGGAGTTGCATCTTCTGCCGATGCCAATTCTCAATTTTGGAATCCAGCAAAATATGCCTTTATTGAATCAAAAATTGGAGGCCTCGTTTCCTATACAGACTGGACAAGACCAGGGGTTAATGACGTTTCCCTTTTCAATACAGCTGTTTACTACAAATTGAGTGACAACCAGAGTTTAAGCACTTCATTTCGTAGATTCTCTCTTGGTAAAATAGAGATAACAGATGCCGGAGGTATGGTTATGGGAAATGTAAAACCCCGGGAAAACGCTATTGATCTGAGCTATTCACGGAAGCTATCAAAGTATCTTTCCGGAGCAGTAACCCTTCGTTACATTGCTTCTGACATGAATCACTTTATAAAGGAAGAAAACCTAGAAGCAGATGCTTACGCCGGCGATATTGCTTTATTTTATACTCATCCTATTAATAATTCAGAGGAGGATAATGGCTATAAATTAAAAAGAAACTGGAGTCTGGGATTTAATCTTACAAATCTTGGTACTAAAATTGATTATCCTACTGCAAAAAACTTTCTACCGGCTAATCTACGTCTCGGAGGAGGAGCTTATCTCTCTATTGATACTGAGAATGCTTTTGCTCTTAATCTTGATATAAACAAAAACCTTACTCCATCTTATCCATCCTGGGATGGAGATGAAGAAAAATATTATACCCAATTAGAAGAATACTATGATATGTCTTCGATCAAGGGAGTCTTGAAATCCTTTAATAAAGATCAAATGCAGGAGATTATTTATTCCGGGGGAGTAGAATACAACTATAAAGAGCGTTTATTCCTAAGAAGCGGATATTCACTTCAAAAGGAAGGAGTACAAGGATCTCTTTTTTCATTTGGGGGAGGTCTCAAATTGCACGTATTTAACGTCGATGTTTCATATCAAGTATCAAAATGGAACACGAATCCATTGAATCGTACTTTGTGTGTAGCGCTTTCACTAAACATTGATCGACTGTAATAAAACCAATAACATTCAGCAACACTTATGGATACCGCATATCTCTCAACCGCCTATCTCCCACCCGTTCAATATTTCTGCAAGCTTTACCATTTTCCCAAAGTGGTGATTGAGCAGCATTGTAACTACGTGAAGCAGACTTACCGCAACCGCTGCAACATCGCTGCCGCGAATGGTGTAATGCCGCTAACTGTTCCGGTAGAGAGAACCGGTGATGCGAAATGCCTGACGAAAGATGTTCGCATTTCAGACCACGGCAACTGGCAGCACTTGCATTGGCAGGCCATCGTGTCGGCATACAACAATACCCCGTTCTTCGAATATTACCGGGATGATTTTGAGTCTTTCTATCAGAAGAAGTACGATTTCTTGTTTGATTTCAATGAGGCGTTACGGTTGAAAATTGAAGAATTGCTGGAGATTTCCCCGGAAGTATCATTTTCCCAAACCTATGAAAAAGAACCTGGGGCAAACAGTTTCGATTTTCGCGAAACCATTCACCCCAAGAGAGATTATACGTTGGACAGCGAATTTACGCCGCAACCTTATTATCAGGTATTTCAGGAGAAGCTCGGCTTTTTACCGAACCTCAGCATTATCGATTTGCTCTTTAATATGGGTCCTGAGTCGATTCTTATTTTAAGGGATTCTCATTGTTCTCACAAACAGAAGTAACCTTTCCTCCTTTGTCCATAACCAATAAAACCGGTGTACGATTAATGCCGGCTTTGCTGATATTATCGTTTTGGAATCCTCCCCTGACGATAATCTGCTTTCCTTTATAACCGCCTTTGGCTACAGCTGCCTTCCATTCCTCAGCTGAATTGTCAAGGCTGACGGCGATGTAGTTTACTGAATCTTTCTTCGCTTTCTCAAACTGTCCGGAGAGCTTCTTATTGAGATAAGCCGAATATTTATCATCGCTTTGCCAGAATAGCACCACCGTTTTCTTGCCCGATGCCGGATAGAAATAATCCTGCTTCAATTCGCTGTTATAAGCCTGGAAGGAAAGCATGGCAAAACCTTTCTTCAACGGCAGTTTACCCGCTGTTTTTAATTCGCTATGCGGCAGGAACTCTTTCAGCTCGATTGCATCAATTCTGGGAATCAGCTTCTGTAAAGTAACGAGGTCTGAAGTCTGAACGTAGTAATCGCGCAGCGCAATAACAGCAGCGGGAGAAGTACGGTTCTTCCCGATAAACTGTTCCGTTTTCTGAGCCCATGTCTTTTTAACCGATTGCATTTGTGCCGAATAAAGCAGCTCTTCGTAACGCTTCAGGCTGTCGCTGCTCCAGGCCTTATCGGCTTGTTGTTTCGCTTTGGCCAGAGCCTCCATTTCAGGCTGAATGGATTTGCGGTAAGCACTCAGTTTAATATTGACCGAATCGCCATCAATCATAATAGAAGAAGACGAACTGATATCCCCGCTAAAGGTCAGGCGGGAATCTTCATCGGCATAGAACGTTACCGATTTATTATCCGGCAAAATCAAGGTGTACAATTCCGGCTCTGAAGGAGCCTTGTCAAACGCTAACACACCGTTCTTTGCCTTCAGCGTATCAATAACCGGGCTGTTGGCGCTGCCCGAAACCAGATAGACAGGCGTACTACCCAATCCTTTAATCTCGCCATTGATAAAGTGGTTGTTATTCCCCTTTTTGCAGGAGCTCAACGCCACCAATAATGCCATAAAAAGCAATGTCTTCTTCATAGTTGTCTATTTATATTTAGCCACGAATTCACGAATTGATTTTATCGAATTATGCCTTATTCACACGTATCTTTTTCATATAATGAAAAAGAAATATCACCTTATTATCAAGTATGGAAAGGTGGAAATTATTCGTTTTTCAGTCTTGAAAAACATTCGTGTTTTTTTAATCAGGCGATAGTTGTTTATTTAGATTCGTGAATTAGTGGCTGAAATAGTTTATCCCTGATAAACCCTCATCTCGCACTTCCCACAATCAAACTCCAACCTTAGTCGGGTGTTTTTATTCACCAGGTAAAGCGGTTCGCGGTAGTCAGCTTTCGCCTTGTGATGCACAGGACACACGCCCAGCGCATATTTGACGCAATGTTTCATAAACATCAGCGGCACATCTTTGAGCGGATTCAGCTCGAAGGCCGGCGCTACTTCCTTCACCTGATGCTGGAAATAGAAGCGCTCCGCCTTTTTGTTCGCCACATTGGCCAGATAGGTCAGCTTCTGCTCTACAAACGGATGATTCGTCTCCTTTATGCGGGCAATCGGCTGGCGGAAGGCAATCCGGCGCACATTCTCCAGTTTCTCTACGCCAATTCTGCGCCATTCGGCCAGCTGGGAAGCGGGAATAAACCAATCCCCGCGGGTCTTTACCTCAACGTTTGTAGCGGTAAAAATGGTATTACCCAGTTTAGAGAGTTGTCTTGATGTATTTTCCCGTTGCGGGGTTTGCGCCGATTGTTTTTCGTAAGGAAATGTAACGGATGCAGACTTCTTATTCTCATCCGTCAGCGTCAGGGCAAAGCCGAAAGGTACTTCCGACAGTTCAATGGAAATATTTATCTTACGCTCTGCGGTAGGCTTGGAGAGTTGACGTTCAAACTCCTGGTCAAAGTTGCGGTAGAGCTTGGTCTTCGCCTTGATAGTAGGCATCTCTGCCGGAAACACGCGGTTATCCTCCACGCGGTTCACGCGGAAACCCACCAGGTCGCCCTTTTCGTTGATAAAGCAGAGTCCATCGCCGTTATTCAGCGTAACGATGCCTGAAACTGTAAAGAAGTTACGGCCCAATGCTTTTACAAAGCCCACGAACTCGCCCTGCGATTTAGGCGTATTGAAGTTGGCAATACTTTCCTGCTTAGTATTTTTCTTGTCTATGTAATAATCGGTAAATCCGCGGTTGAAGCTCTTCTCCGGTGCAGGCGTGAAGTTGAAGCTGCATTTGCCGGAAGAGGCTGCGCGATACTCAGGGCGGCGGCTGATGATTTCATCCAGCTTCTTGCGGTAATAGGCGGTAATGTTTTTGACGTAGGAAGTCTCTTTCAACCGGCCTTCAATCTTGAGCGAGGTAACGCCCGCATCGAGCAACTGCTCCAACGATTCGGAGCGATTCATGTCTTTCAATGAAAGCAAGTGCTGGTTGGTAGCAATGACTTTTCCGTTGGCATCTTCCAGCCGGTAAGGCAAGCGGCAAAACTGTGCGCACTCGCCGCGGTTTGCACTGCGGTTGGTGTAGGCCTGGCTGACGTAACATTGTCCGCTGTAGCTGACGCAGAGTGCACCGTGAACAAATACTTCCAACGGGACTTTGGTCTGCGAGGCAATCTCTTTTATCAGGGGAATGGTCAACTCACGGGCCAGCACCACTTGTGAAAATCCGCACTCTTCCATAAACTTCACCTTCTCCACGGTGCGATTATCGGTTTGCGTACTGGCATGAATGGCAATCGGCGGAAGGTTCAGCTCCAGGATACCCATATCCTGCACGATAATCGCATCCACACCAATACGATAGAGGGAGTGAATCAGCGCTTCCGCTTCGGGAAGCTGGCTGTCAGTCAGGATGGTGTTGAGCGCAACATACACGCGGGCATCGTACTGATGGGCAAAGGTCACCAACCGTTCTATCTCTTCGAGGGAATTACCAGCCGCGGCACGCGCACTGAATTGGGGAGCGCCGATATATACCGCATCAGCGCCATGACGAATGGCTTCAATACCGGTATCGGCGTTTTTGGCCGGAGCCAGAAGTTCTATGTTTCGGATTCTCATTAATTTATCGGGGAAATATGTCGCAAAAGTACGAAAAAAGAGAGGGTTTGGCAAGTATGGAAATCAATGGTTAAAATATCGGGCTGCTATACCACAGAGTTTTTGTAAATCCGACAAGCGGCGTCAAGCCGCTGTTCGGTGTGGGCTTTACACAAAGAACCACAGAGTAGATTTCCCTAACCTCTGTGGTTCTGCGTACTCTTCTATTGCTAAAGCTGCGCCAAAAGAGTGTTTATTAATAACATTCTCCCCTTATCTATTTCTTCCCGTCTTACTTTATCGCAATTACTTTATTGACCACATTCTCATTTGTGCGAACCGAGACAATGTACATCCCGGCAGGGATTTTACTCACATTAACCTGTTTGCCCGGTTTCTGAATCTCTGTGTTCAGCATCGGTTTTCCATAGAGGTCATACAACGTCAGGGTAGCTTCCTCATCACTGTTGTCATCCATAGAGACATTCATCATTCCGTTAACGACGGGATTGGGTGAGACGGAGACTCCGACAGCACGACTTGTAGTGCGAATGCCCGCTGAAGAAGACCCGGCATACAACTGGCTTTGAGGAACCGCCTCCCTGGATTGCAATGCACTTGCCCATTCCAGCTTGCAACCGGCCGAATTGGTATTTTCAAAGTATTCCACCTTGATATCGTATTTCTGGCCTGCAGTCAGGGTGATGGTTCCGGTATAGGTAGCACCGGGAGTCCCTGTCCACTTATCAATCACCAGCTGATTATCCACCCATACGCGGCAGGCATTATCACCGGTGGAATAGAAGGTATAGGTACCCGAATATCTCGGTTGCACCTGGCCGGTCCATCTTACGGAGAAGGCATCGGTATTAACTCCTGCCATTGGGGAACCGATTCCCCAGCTGAAATTAATATTCGCATCAGTCCTTGTACCCACCTGTGTTTCAAAATTCATCCCGTTATAATAGGTGCCGGTCAATCCCGTTCCGGTTCCCACTACCCCCCCCGGATTTACCGAAAGGTTATTGGCCTCGCGGATCAGCTGGAAGATATGATCGGGACGCACGACGCTATAGTTGGAGTTGAGCGAATTCATCACGTTCTTAAAGCTGGTCGGGGTAATGTTGGTCCACGGCTGAGCCTGGATGATGATGAATTTAGGCTTTGTCCCATCCCATCCTGAAGCGGCAGAGGCTATGGCATCCTTCATCGTCTGTTCGCTGTAGCAATAGTTGCAGGAAAGCGGCATGCCGGGAAGGCTTGAATTGTATAAGCTGAGCGCCCCACCCGTATTCTGGGCAGTCATACCGAGCAATGTCGGAGCGTTGTTGGCAAATGAGAGTCCCACGTTCAGGTTTATCCCGCCTGTGATGGTGTTCCATACGGTGACTACGCGGAATCCGGCCTGATTATTGTACTCTTCCGTTTTGGTCGTGAACTGAGTCAGGCGCGAGCTGGTCCAGTTGTTGGGATAGGTGTAACCATAGCCGGAAGGACCCGAAATCAGGTTATCGTTGTCAGTCGCTGTCTTATAGAAATAGTTGAGCGCACCGGGCATGGCATCCACCATAGCGGGCGACATGGTCCAACCCATTGGCACGGAGCCGCGGTCGGCATTGTTCCAGAGTTTGCGCAACAGGTGCTCGACGTATTGCAGGTTGTCCCCGTCACTCAGTACGAACGCTACGTAAATCTTGTTTTGCAACATCGGTTTCGCCGGCATTGGTCTGACAGTAATGCCCCTTGGCATCCCGCTGTGATAAGTCAGGTTGGTACAGAAGTCGCTGGCGATGGTGGGAATTCCATACACGGAACCTCTCGTTACGCCCGGCTCCTCTTCGGGCCACCAGCCCATATAGTTGGAACCGGCAGGCATGCTGGATAAGAAACGGCTGAGTAATAAGTTTTCGGCAGAGACCTTCGGATCAAGCCAGATCACGGCAGCCCCCAGGGCTATCGCATATTCACGCAGGGAAGATTTATGAACTTCCGGATTTAACCCGATCAACAGGCGGTGGTCAATATTTGGCCAATAGGTATCGTACAGGGTTTGATAAATCTGCTGCTTGCTGGTAAACTTACCCCGCAAATCCACCAACACCGGGAAATTATAGGGAGTTGACGTTAGTTTGGCCTGCAATGATGGGGAAGCAATGATCGCATTCTGGTCTTTCGCGAGTGTGGCCGCCAGGTTTACCGTATGGATCTGCGCCGGATCATAAACGATAAGTCCGGAGATCTCCTTGCGGTATTTGCTGACAAGCACCCAGTTACTGGATTGCTCCAGCCATTTCGACCCCAGGGATTGCATCCAGGTATATGCCCCCTCGGCTCCGGAATCCCCTTCGTAGGAGAAGATGCGTGGTTGAGTCCTGTTGATAATTCCTTTCAACGAAGAGAAGAGGTAGAGTTCCGCATCCGCATTATCCTGCGTCACCCCTACATAATCCACCTTGGTATAGGAAGCGCCTTTCCAATAGACACGTAGCTCGATAGCCTGACTGTCCGCCGGCATCGAAAAGGCAAGTTTAAAACTCATATAACTGCCTGCTGTAGTAAATTGCAGGCGGGTAACGGTCTGAGAAGCGAGCGTGGCTCCGGTCGTTGCATTTCTCACATCAATAACGGCTATCGCATCATCGCTCCCCGTATTACTATCAATCTTCATCCTGAACTCCGCCACGTTTGGCCCGGCGGTGACGTTTCTGTCTTTGGGCCCGTATATCATGTACTGGTTGGCCGCATCTACCCCCACCTGACACAACCAGCCATCGGTCTCCAGCCGTCCTGTATTATGGGAAATGGTAGAATCTTCAGCCTGCCAGCGCCAGGTTTTGGCGTAAGGCGTAACGGAGCCGTTCAGGTAAATCAAATCCTGAGTAGCCGCCGGCGCCGGGAATGAAGGAAGCAATTGTCCGTCAGGCCAGTTAATCTGAGCCATAGTAAACGTATAAAATGACTGCAATAAAAGAAGAAAAAGCAATGCCGCAATGTTTCGTGGTATTCTTAGGGCTTTCATAATTGAGTTATAATGGTTGATCATTTAATGCTTTGATTCGCCGGGATGCCTATCCGGGATCTTCAGCCGGAGTCCGATTCCCGTGCTTGTTTACCAATAAAAATCAGGCTGCTGAAGAGAAGGTAAAGGAACTCATTTCCGCGAAGACCGGACAAGACTTTAAAATCAATAAATAACAATATCTGACCAAAAAGCATCCTCTGCTAGTTAATAGGGTGTGCTGAATGCAATCGTTCCACACCGGTCAGCGGCTTAATGCCGCTTGACGCATATTTCATATTCTCCAATTAATACGACATCAATTCCATCCTATTACATATAACTGTTTTTGTAAATTCAAATTGGGATATCGGATAAGAAACAAGAAAGCAAGCTAATTCAATCATCCTTAATCAACGCTATTACGGTCTTGTCGAAGCTCGAATTAGGCGTATTAAAGCTCCGACAGGGCGTATCCAATCTCCGACAGGACGTGTTAAAGCTCCGACAGCTCCTGTTCAAGCTTTAACAGCCCCGATTAAAGTTCCGACAGGGCGTATCCAACCTCCGACAGAACGTATTAAAGCTCCGATAGCTCCTGTTCAAGCTTTAACAGCTACGATTAAAGTTCCGACAGGGCGTATCCAAACTCCGACAGGACGTGTTAAAGCTCCGACAGCTCCAGTTCATGCTTTAACAGCCCCGATTAAACCTCCGACAGGGCGTGTACAGTCTCCAACAGGGTGTGTTAAAGCTCGGATACTCCCGTAGAGGCTTCATTTCCTCCTATAACAACAACAATTAGCGGTAGTCAAAATCATATTCGACCCGATAAAGCCTCCATCAGAGCAAGATTGACCTTTTTATCTACCTCGTTGATTAAATAGTGTACCAGCAAGAGCAAATATTTCATCAAATTAGCAAATCCAAATACGGATTTAGTAAAACCATAGCTATACACCTATTCCCAAAAGCCCAACATGTGAAATATTCATAATAAAACAACTCATGATGAAGCATTTTTAATCCTTAGTTCATCTTTTTACATAGCCGCTATAATAAATACTTTTTACCATGAAAACTATTACACACTATCCCCGTCTTGTTTTCTTGCGAATCAGACCTAACAGGTTTTGAAAACCTGTTAGGTCTAACCACACACAATCCATTAAATTCAAACACATCTAAAACAAAATATTATGTGCTATCTCAATCGTTATTTATGTCTTGCAGCATTTCTGGTTTGCAGTTTGTTGTCGAAAGCGCAATTTGATTCGGAAAAGTATGACAAAGAAAGTTTTCTCTTAGGAATGCTGGATGAATATATGGGGTACCAGCGGGTATTCAAGCCTGGCGTTGACGGTTTCAACTATCACCGGGTAGATGTTTACCTAAAGGGTCAATTAGGGCAAGCTCTTTTTATCGACTCTCTTTTTAGTACGGATTGTCCTGATATATTTCTTGTAAACAACGGAGCTCCCAAAGGAATAAAGTTGTATTCAGCTGCTTTATCTGCGGCTATCGACAAGTATTTCGACTACAAACCTTCCTGGAACAAAACGCTTAAAGGAGATACCATTTATTCCGGTGATCTGAGGCAAGAGATGCTGAAGACGGAGAAGCAGAAACTGTCCTATCTACTGGGCGCTTTTATGCGTTTTGGGAATTGCGAAACCAAAGAAGGTGAACCCGGCAAGGACAAAAAGATCATGATGGAAAAGTATCCCGATCACCCAGGCATTCACATGATGGACAGGATTGATCCCAACAAGAAAGATGCTAAATGTATCAAATATTGCATCGAGACACCCAACGCTCCCCGAAAAGCTCAATTATGCGCCCAATTACTGATGGAGCTCTGGTGCGAAGAGGTTCAATATATTTTCTACAAAGGTTATTTCCCAAGTTCTTATTTTGCCATATTCAAACCTTCCGAAAAAATCCAACGAATGATTGACGATGCTGAGCATTTGAAAAGTCAGATCGCGGCAATCAATACTGACAAAATAAAATTCACTCCTGATGGCAAAAAGTATGTCTGGGTGGAGCCTTATCGACCCACAATGAAAAAGAGTAAATAGGGGTAATGTCTTCATTGCCGTCAGCTTCAGCTGACGGGAAGGAAATTCAATCACAATTCCGGCTTTAGCCGAAAAACTATCAGGCAAAGCCGGAATTGGAAGCATCCCTTTTATACGTCAGCTAAAGCAGACGGCAATGAATATCCAACTACCGGACATCATAGAAAACCCCTTCAACACAAAATAATATTCTACTATAACACACATACCCAAATGAAGAATCTAAGAAAAACATTGTCCTGTAAGCGGACAAAGAAACAGATGCTTGTCATTCTTACATCCGTCATGCTATTGATGGCTCCGGTCATGGGGCAGGCACAAACCGATTTATCAGCCAACAAGCCCCTTCCCGCATCCAAATACCACCTTCCTTATTTCGGAAAAGCGAAAGTATTGCCCGGTAGCCTGAGTGACGGCATCCGCTTCCGAATTGATGATGGTGCATTTACCGCCGAGGTACTCTCTGCCCGCGAGGGTGTGATCACTGTGCTAAACCGCAATGAGAAAGAGGGTGCAGTGGTCGAACTGAAACATACCGATGGCGAAACCTCCCAATACGCGCATCTGGGAGCAATAGCCCTTTCCCTGCATCTGGGCGATACGGTCAAAGCGGGGGGATTGATCGGTTTTCAGGGAAAGCTAAACAGCGATGACCCAAGCAACCAGTTGCATTTCACCATCAGAGATAAGAACAACCGTTGCGACACGATGCAATTGCGGATTATCCGCAAGATCAGTTCGGTAAAAGAGCCGGCAAAGAGTTCCGAAAATTATTCGATCGTAGCATTTCCATCCGGAAAATGTATCGACATCCCCAATGGTTCCGGTCTGAATGGCAGGGAACTCATCCTCTATGCCCGCAATGAAGGACCCAACCAGCATTGGTCACTCAAAAAAGAGGGGGATTACTACAAAATCATTTCCGAACACAACCGAAAAGCCATTACTGTGGTATTGGGCGAATCCTCTAAAAAGGCAATGATCGTTCAGGAGGATATCAAAGAGACCGATGCCCAACTCTGGACGGTGAAGGAGTTTGGTTATTTCCGTGCATTTATCTCCAAGGTGAACGGTCAGGCTTTGATCCCGGCAACCGGCGATACCCTGATGCAACTTAAACAAGCGGATGATCATACCGCCGGAGTCTGGACAATGAAACCGGCTGAAAACATATTTGCCATCAATAAAGAGACGCTTACACCCACAGAGATGAAAGCCGATCTGGACGAGTTGATTAAAACCCTGGCTAACAATCACCCGGACATGTATGCCTATACCACGAAGGAAAAATTCAATCAGGAAGTGGCCAAAGTGCGGCAGTCGATTAGCCAGCCCCTGCCGTACCGCGAGTTCTTTAGCCGGATGATCCGCCTGAATAAACTTTTTGACGGACATACGAACATTAATCCGATCGTCAATTCCCGTCAAACCATGAGTTATGCAAAATCCGGCGGACTCTTCTTCCCGCATCAGGTACGCATTGAAAACGGCAAACTCTTCCTCTCCTTCAGCCGGAATGATTCATCGAAAATAGAGATTCTCTCGATTAACCAGGTACCGGCCGGTCAAATCCTTTCCCAATTGGGCCAAACCACAAACTATGAAAAGCAGAAGATGAACGACTGGAATGTGCAAAGCAATTTTGGCCTCATTCTGCATGGAATCCTCAACATCCAGGGCCCCTGGTTTGAATACGAAACCCGCTGGAATCAATCAGGAATGAAAGCCAACACCACCGAACAGGGGATCACTGCTCAGAATCTGTTATCCGGCAACTCCCGGTACTACGACCGGAACGAGAAATTCCAGTACCGCTCTTTCGAGAAGGAGTCTATTGCCCTGATTGAATACAATACCTGCCCGATGAATGAAGAAGGTATAAAAGACCTGGACGCATTTCTGGTCAATAGCTTCAATGACATGAAAGAGAAAGGAATCCGGAATCTGTTTATTGATGTTTCCCGCAATGGCGGAGGCGGAGGTGATGAGGTGAACAGCCTTTTGTACAATAAGCTGAACCATCAGGCTCGCAACTGGCAATCGGTGATGTACAAAAAGATGCCGGGCCAGACAAAACTTGATACCGTACCGGTTCATCAATGCACCAATATAATTACCGACGGCTACGATGGCAAAGTTTATCTGATTCAGAGCGGTTACACCTATTCGGCGGCTGTAGGCGTGGCAGCCTGGTTTAAGTTCAGCGGGCGGGGAAAAGTCATCGGTGAAGAGACCGGAGGAACTACGGCTGCTTATGTTTATGCCCCCGTTCACCAGTTGCCAAACAGTAAGATCCTTTATCAGGTCTCAAATACCCTTTGGAAATTCCCCTTCGGTGCGCGAAAAGACCAGGGCATTCTCCCCGATGTTCCGGTCAGTATAGATTATTCTAAGCCTCATTTTGAACTTAATGATCTGAAAGAGTTTTTGATAAAGGGGGATAACCGGAATTAATGGAGACCTAACAGGTTTGCGACCATCGAAACGCAAAAGAGGCGCAACGAAATGCCCCGGAGGCACTGAAAAATGCGTCGTCGGTACTGAAAATCGTGAGGGAGGCACTGAAAAATGCATCATCGGCACTGAAAAGTGCGTGGGAGTCACTCCGAAATGCGTTAGAGGCGCTGAAAAACGCGAGAGCGGCACTGAAAAATGCGAGGGAGGCAGACTCCCGACCATTTTTCAGCCCCTCCGGACTGTTTTTCCGGGACAGCAACCAAAGTCATTGACATCAAAGAACACAATATGACGAAGCAATAGCATTTTATATGCCTGAGCTTCATTTTAATCCAATAATACTTAATTTACTATGAGAAAATTATCAATTCTTTCCGGATTAGCTTTGGGGCTGGTTATAGGGACATCCATTCCGGCAGCCAAGGCACAAAGTAATGAGTCGAAAACCGTAAATCTGGTCGGTACCACCTGGCGGATGGTGCAAAATCTCACTGGCAGTACCCCCTCCGGTCGAACGCTCTATTTCAATAAAAATCTGACCTTTGAAGGCCGGAATAGCAATGGCACCAACTTCAATAGCGGGAAATACAGGGTCTTTGACAATAACACCTTCGTGACCATTCATGACGGACTTAGGACAGCCAATCTTTACACCTTTACCATTCAGAATGATACGCTCCACTTCTGGGGGAATTTTCTGCAATCCAATATTTCCAATTCAGAGCATCAGATGACCTATATGCCTATTGATGAAATTTGGGTAAGAGCCAATGATATTACGGAAGAGAATAACGGAATAAAATTCAGCAATGACTCTCTGCTATCGACAGCATTAGATAAATCGGCCAAAGCAGGCAAGCTGATCTTCATGGATTGCTATACCAAATGGTGTGGCCCCTGCCGTTATCTGGCTTCCCGCATTTTCCCACTGAAAGAGGTGGGAGATTTTTACAATCAAAACTTCATCAACCTCTCCTTCGATATGGAGTCACCCGAAGGCAGGCTTATCGCTAAAAAGTACGGCGTCAGGGCTTATCCCACATTGCTGTTTCTCAATGCCAAAGGCGAAGTGGAACACATGTCCATCGGATGTGGTGGGGCTGAGCATCTGCTCTCATTGGGGAAAACAGCCATGGATAGCAACAATAATCTGAAAGCTTTGCAACAGAAAATCAGCAAAGGCGATCGTTCAGCAGAGACGTTGACCAACTACTTATCGGCCAATAGTTATGCTTCCGACAAGAAATCGCTTTTGGCAGAGTATTTTAATAACAAGACCCCGGAACAACGTTTGACTGAAGGTTCGTGGCGGTTGTATCGTTGGTTTGTGGATGATGTGGACAATCCGCAGTTTAAGTTCTTTGTCAAACATCGCGGTGAATACGAAAAGAAGTTCGGCAAGAAGGAGGTGACTGATAAAATCATGAGCTTACTCGATGCCAACATGCAGGATAGTGTGAAATACATTTCCCTGCGTAAAGTGGATCCGAAACTTTTCGCGAAGCATAAAACGTTTGCCGAATTCCGGATGGCGTATTACAAAGCCCGGTCTCAAAAGAATGACCTGAATAGCTGGAATAAGCTTTTGCAAAAGACGAAACTCTATCTGGCTCAGGATAGCATTTCCCCTTATGACTATAACGATATCAGCTGGTATGTGTACGAAAACTACAAGACCTTCAACGATAAAAATGCGTTACAGCAAGCCAAAGCATGGTCATTCAAGTCCTACCAGTTGAAACCGGAAGAGATACAGATCAACGATACTTATGCCCATATCCTGTTTGAACTCGGTTTCATTCAGGAGGCAATCAAGTTAGAAGAGTTTGCCCTGAAGCGCGGACAGGAAGAAAAAAGCGATTCGGTGAATTTCTTTGCCGATGAACTTGCGAAGTTTAAAAAAGCGTTGAATTAATAATTTCCGGAAGGGCATAGCTGATGAGGCTATGCCCTTTCTGGTTATAATTGGGAATTTAATTCAACTTATCAACTATATTTTCACTTACTTGTAAATTCCATATCTTCATGTTTATAAGTACATTAGCAACACACTATGCATGTGTAATTCTATATTTTTTTTCCACCTGCATTTTTCAAATTCAATATCTTCTATATTTGCCAATATTGATTTCAGTGATCAGACAAAATAATCCTGATTTGTAGAACCTGAAATTATAATCGCAGAAAGTTAACCCTGTTTTTATCACGATCTATTACGAAGAAAGACATTCACAACTGAGATTTACTCTCTACTCTGAATATTGATAGATCCTTCCCCATGACCTGAACCCTGTTTATTTATTTGATCGATTCAACCCTTAATGTTCATTTTTTAACCTTAAAAACGGATGATTATGAAAACCCTAATCTTGTATTCAGCGTGCGGACTATTGCGTTTAGTCAATGTTATTATGAAAAGCGTATCGAAGCATTTCTCTTTTAGATTGGTTTCAGTATTAATATTATCAGTTGGCAGTACGATATTTCAAAGTGCCGTTGCCCAGGAAGTCGTAAAATCGGTTCGTTTACAAGTAGCTTCCGGAAGTTATGTCGATGAACTCTATATCGGTTTTTTCACTAACGCCAGTGACGGATATGACGCATATGATTCCGAGAAAATGGACAATGGACCATCTTATCCTGAAATCTGGACTTACGCAGATGGAGTGCATATTGTAATAAATGGCTTTGCACCCTACACAGGATACAAACAGGTGCCAGTTGGATTCCAGGCCGGACAAACAGGTTCATTTAGTATTAAAGCTACAGAAATACTGAACTTTGATCCGGGAACAACAGTTATTCTGACCGATAACAAAACCGGAACATCTCAGGACTTAACCGTCAATCCGATTTATAATTTTACCTCAAATACAGAAACGTCTGATCGGTTTACATTGACAATATCCACAAAAGCAAGTACAACCACAACAACCTCTGCACTAACCGGAACCTCAACTTCAACAGTAGATCCTACATCTTCAGGCACAACTACTAGTGACTCTAACTCTACAATCCTTAATAGCACACAGACTTCCAACACAATAACCGGCTATACCATTTTAACAACCGATGCTTCTTTTCCTGCTGAAATATCAACCGATGGAAGCGCTATAACCTTAACCTTCAAAGACTCAAAATTCATTGGAATGAACGCTACTTTGTACACGATGTATGGAAAAAACATTACCAGTACGAAGATAACTGATTTGGTTGCCCGGATTGGTAGTAACCTGAAGAAAGGAATCTACATTGTAGAGATTAAATCCAAGAATCAAAAATGGACTCAAAAAGTGTCATTATAATAATGGTTCCGAGACTCGTATTTTCAGACGGACACTTTAGTCCGGTAATATAATCTCTGCACAGCAGTAATAACTTTAGCCTTCATCTCACGGAAAATGAAAATAGGACTCACTTCACGACGAAATGAGTCCTATTTTATTGGATAATTCTTTACCGGAATTATTTCTGTTCAGCTTTCTTTTCAGTTTTGCTATCGGCTTTTTTCTCGCCTTTTTTGCAGCAAGCTTTCTTATCGCCTTTTTTGCAACATGTTGCAGCCTTTGCTGTATCGTTTTTATGGCAGCACTGAGCCATTGCAGAACCGGATGCCATCAAAGCGGCAGATACGAATAATGATGCTATCAGCTTTTTCATACGATGTATTGATTTTAAATTGATTGATAATGCGAATATAATCAATAGTTTGCGAGGCGAAGCTCACTTAACAATATTTGTGCAAGCGCTGTATATTGCATTGATAAGTTTGCATTAAGAGCGTATCAAAAGGTTCAGGCCTACAGCCAGCAAAAAGTAGGCAAAATAAATGCAGACTGTAATTCCGATGATCTTCATGTATTTCATTGTTGCAGTACTTTCGCCCCTGAATATTGAGTAATTCGTGATCGTTCCTGCTGCACCCAATGCTCCACCAATCAACCCTCCGATAAATACCAATAGAAAAGGTAGCCCCCCGATCAGATATTCATGCCATGACATTTTGGCTACAATATGATGCACAGTTCCATTAATTTCCAATGTTGGGACAAACTCAAGAGGTACTCTCTTCGGATAAGCCTTGATAAAACTACCCTCCGGAGTTGGAATCAAATAGGGTTTCCCTTTTTCCCGGGATTGCTCTACAGGGATATTATCTATATATAATCTGGATTTTCCTGACAAGAACGAGGTCTCAATAACAAAATCTGAACCGGGGAAGTCCGGTAATTGGAAGCTGTTTTTCATAATATGATTGTGTTAAATGTTATTGCAATCAGAGTGTTACCCATTGGCATAAGAATCAATGGCAAATATAAAGGATGATTCCGACATTATATACCCATCATGAGCATTAGTCTAAAAGAAACCCCGCTTTTCCGCCTTGACCATACATCACTTTTCTACGGCCTTAATCCGGCTTGACGGAAGAATAGCATGGATTTGGCAAACATATTGATGATTTCCGGAAATGATACTGAAGGTTTTTGAAAATGAAAAGCAACTTATCATGAAATGATGTACATTTGCATATATCAAAGATGTACATCTATGCAATATAAAGATGTAGGTATATTATATAATAAGATGTACATCTTTGAGCATATAAATCAGGTAGTTATTAATAAACTTACCGTATCATTGATATAAAAGTAACGGATAAATATCAAAAAACTATGGGATTCAAATACATTGTAAAGACGAAGCGTAGCGGTGTGGGTGAAAAAAAAGCCAAATATTACGCAATACCTGTTCGTTCAGGCGAAATAGATACACGCCGGTTGGCTAAAGAGTTATCAGAACGTTGCACCCTGACAGAAACAGATGTACGGGCAACGTTGATTGGGTTAGTTGAAATTATGGAAGAATATCTCCATGAGGGATATAGCATAAGGTTGGAAGATTTGGGCCGGTTTACTGTTTCAGTGACCAGCGAAGGGCATGAAACGCCCGAAGAGTGTACCCCAAAACGCGTTAAGGCCAAAAAGATTTGTTTTATGGCTGATAAGCGCCTAAAAGAAAATCTGAGACGCGTGGAATTTGCCCGGAAGAAGTAAAAAACAAGTGTGTGGGGCGTCTCAAAATCAATACCGACAAAATTGATCTTACAAAATGATCGTTGAATCGTTCTTATCGCCCTGCTCGCCCCTCCGCAACTTTTGTTGGTAAATACGGAGGAAAGGGGCTTCTTTTGTCAACCTTTATCCTGAACAAACACAACCGACACAGCGGCAATCAACAGACAAACTCCAGCCATCAAGATGGCATACATGGAATCTGAGTGAAATACATATTTGACAATCGGCCCGTTGGCCAGACTGCTCACTATCTGAGGAATAGTAATGAAGAAATTGAAGATGCCCATATAAACTCCCATCTTAGCGGGAGGAATGGCTCCGGCCAGTATCGCATAAGGCATTGCCAGGATGCTCGCCCATGCAATCCCGATACCCACCATGGAAAGAATCAGCCAATAAGGATTGGTGATAAAGAAAATGGAAATCAATCCCGCCGCCCCAAAGGTCAGGGAGATGGCATGGGTAATCTTCCGGTTGGTCCTGGCGGCAATTCCGGGCAAAGCCAATGCAAAAAACATCGCTACCAGATTATAGACGCCAAAGAGTACGCCCACCCAGTCTCCGGCTTTCTGGTAAGCTTCGGAGTTGGGATCAATTGTTCCGTAAACGTGTTGAGCAACGGCAGGCGTGGTATATACCCACATTGCAAACAGGGCAAACCAGGAGAAAAACTGAACGATGCCCAGCTCTTTCATGGTCTTAGGCATACTGGCAATATCTTTGAGGATGACTGACAATCCCTTGTGCTGATGACTTTCTGCAGGCTGATCATCCGACTGGAACTGGCGATGAATTTCCGGCGGATATTCTTTAGTTTTGATTATGGTCCATGCGATAGCTCCTACCATCATGGCAGCTCCCGCATAAAACGAAATAATCACGTTGACAGGTACCTCTCCATTCGGGGTGTGTTTATCTACATCCATCCATTCCGACAGGATAAATGGTAGCCAGGAGCCAATCACGGCCCCTACTCCAATCAGAAAAGTCTGCACCGAGAAGCCCAACGTCCGTTGATTATCCGGCAACAGGTCGGCTACCAATGCCCGGAACGGTTCCATCGCCACATTAAACGAGGCATTCATCAGCGTAAGCATTCCTGCTCCCACCAACAAAGGCGGAACAATGGCTGAAAGCATAGCCGAATTGGGCATAAAGATAAGCGCCAGCGCTGCCAACAGTGCCCCGGCCAGGAAATAGGGTTTCCGCCGTCCAAGCCTGCCCCAGGTATGATCGGAATAATGGCCGATAATGGGCTGTATAATCATTCCGGTCAGCGGCGCCACAATCCAAAACCACGACAACGACCCGACATCAGCGCCAAAGGTCTGAAGGATGCGGCTCGCATTTGCATTTTGCAAAGCAAATCCGGCCTGAATACCCAGAAATCCGAAGCTCATGTTCCAGATTTGGGCAGAAGAGAGTTGCGGCTTTGTTCTCATGCTGACTATTTCTTTAAGTTCTTATTTTCGAAAAGCGATCAATGATGAAACCGGGGCAATGGTAATCCGGCTATTTTCGATATTGCCCAACCCCGACAGATTAATCTGGCCATCCTTTACTACAGCCATCCACTCCCCGTCAGGAACAGAAACCTCAACCGGCTGTCTGTTTCCGTTGTGAATCACCAGAATATCTTTCCATTCATCCCCATTGGCATGATCGGCAAGTATAAATCCGACCACACATTTTTGATTAATATCGAGAAAACGAAGATGGCTTGCCACATCCGCCTGCGTATTCATCCGGAAGGCGGGATGCTGCTTGCGCAACAGGATCAGATTCCGGTAATAGTCAAACAGATCGTGGTGAATGGTCTTCCAGTGCCAGTCAATCTCATTGATGGAATCGGGAGACTGGAATGAATTGTGAATCCCTTTTTTGGTGCGGAACAGCTCTTCGCCCGACAAGATAAACGGCACGCCCTGCGACGTAAATACAATCGTTTGTGCCAGTTTATTTTGCCGTTTGATCTGATCAGCCTTTGTATTAAACGGCGAGGATTCCCGCAGTTTATCGTTCAGGCACATATCGTCGTGACAGGAGACGTAGTTGATAACCTCATCGGGATTATTGGCATAAGGGGCTTGGGAATAGTTGACGTGAGAGTAATTCACCTGCGGATGTTGCGTAGCCCCCGTGATCCCAAACTTCAGACTCTCTTCCAGTCCGGATGTCCCGCCCACAAAACCGGGAGCCTTAGCATCGTTCCAACTGCCTTTTATGGCATCACGTAAGTCATCACTGAAGACGGCGATGCGCGGAAACTGCAAGCCATTCTTCTTCACTGCACGCAAAGACTCATCCAGCGGAGAAGCTCCGGCAGTCCATCCCTCTCCATACATGTAGATGGTCGGATCAATTTTATCCAGCTCTTTGCGGATTTGGTTCATTGTTTCGATATCATGAATGCCCATCAAGTCGAAGCGGAAACCATCCACATGATACTCCTTTGCCCAATACTTCACCGATTCGATCATAAACTGGCGCATCATCGGCTGTTCGGAAGCCGTCTCATTGCCACATCCGGAGGCATTGGAATAACTGCCGTCTTTGTTTTTCCGGTAAAAGTAGCCCGGTGCAGTCAGTGTAAAATTGGATTCATCAGTCACGAAAGTATGGTTATAGACCACATCCAGGATCACCCGGATCCCATTCCGGTGAAGAGCCTGTACCATTTGCTTAAACTCACGGATACGTGTCGCAGGATCAGCGGGATGAGTCGAGTAGGAACCTTCCGGCACATTGTAGTTTTTGGGATCATAGCCCCAGTTGTAACGGTTATCGCTCAGGCGGGTCTCATCTATCGACCCAAAATCATAAGACGGAAGCAGATGCACATGGGTTATTCCCAGCTCTTTCAGGTGATCGATTCCGGTAGAGAGACCTTCCGCATTCTTTGTTCCGTTTTCGGTTAAAGCCAGAAACTTACCTTTATGCTGAATGCCCGAATTGGGTGCAACCGAGAAGTCCCGGTGGTGCATCTCATAGATTACGATGTCTGTATGGTGTGTCAGAGATGGACGGACATCATTTGTCCAACCTTCGGGATCAGTGCTTTTGAGGTCTATGACAGCGGCCCGGATGCCGTTGACACCCACCGCTTTTGCCCATATACCGGGAGTCTCTTTCAGCCATTTCCCTTTATGTTGAATCTGGAAAGTATAGTATTTGCCTTTCAAATCCCCTTTTTCCATAGCAGTCCACATCCCCTGCAGCCCTTTTTTCATGAAAATGGTCTGAATTGGACGAAGATCGGTATCGTTGTTGTAGAGATTTATTTTCACTTTAGCGGCAGTCGGAGCCCAAAGGGTAAATATTGATCCAAGGGAAGAGTAGTTCAGCTCCGAATGATGGGATAATGCCGGAGTAAATTCGTCCGGAAGAGATTTTGCCCAGATAGAAACGGTGACAAAGATGAGCAGAAAAACCAAAACGGTTTCAAGGATATAGTTTCTCATGTCAGACGCGGAATTAAGGTTAGTTTCAGGTCTGACAAATTTCTAAATCTTTATCCCTTAATCAAATGGAATAGTGATGAAGTGAAGAATTGAAAGGATGAATTGGAAATGAGCAAATGTGGGAATTGGCAGATTTGAGAATCTGAAGATCAGAAAATGAGAGGAGCAGTCTCACCTCTACTTCAATAAGCCGTAAATGTTGAAGAGAAACTACAACTCCCCTTCGAGCCACGACAGGAAAAGCGGAATCTTCACCCGGCTCACCAGTATCTGTTCGGAAGTGGGAGGATTTAGCGTCACCTTCAGGCGGCTGTTGAAATACTTGGAGACAGACTTCACCGACTGGATATTGGCAATCACCCCGCGCGTCATCCGGAAGAAATCTTTTGGGTTTAGTAACGGTTCAATGGCATCCAGCGTGAAATCGGCAATGTAACGTTTACCTTCATGAGTGACAATGAAGGTCGCTTTTTCTTCCGATTGAAAATAGGCCACTTCAGAAGCATTGATCAGCAGTATCTTGTCGCCCAGCTTGATAGTAAAGCGTTGTTTGTACTCTTTGGTGGCTTTTCCCTGAAGCAGATTTTCCAGAAGACTCAAATCGAGCGCCGGTTTCAGAGTTGCCTTTTTGGCTTTGTTGACCGCTTCGATCAGCTCGTTTTGGTCGATAGGTTTGAGCAGGTAGTCGATACTGTTTACCTTAAATGCCTTTATCGCGTATTCGTTATAAGCCGTGGTGATGATCACCGGCGCATTGACCTTCACCTGTTTGAAGATCTCGAAGCACTGACCATCAGAAAGCTCCACATCCATAAAAATGATATCCACGGAGTTGTTCTTCAACCACTCTACAGATGAAGTCACAGAATCAAGCCGGTTGACAATCTCCATTTCAGGGAAATGAGTGTTCAGCAGTCTTTCAAGCTGGATTTGAGCCGGTTTTTCGTCTTCGATAATTAATATGTTCATGGTCTATGGTTTACGATTCGCTGGCGATCAATGGTAATTTTACTTCAAAAATATCTTCGTTTTTGACAATGACAATGGGCTTCTTGAAAATGGTATCGTACTGGCCTTTAATGCTTTTCAACCCAACGCCGTTAGAGGTAACTTCCGAAATCCGGAGCTGGATGTTATTGCTTATGCAAATAAAATCTTCCGTGGTATAGATCCGGATTTTCAGAGGCTTGTCACTGCTTACGATGTTGTGTTTGGTGGCGTTTTCAATGGCAATCTGAATGCTACAGGGAATAATCAGGCTGTCGAGCGCCCAGTGATCAATCTCAAAACTGATCTGCAATCCGGTATCGAAACGCTCTTTCAGCAAATCGGCATACATCGTGGCAAAGTCAATTTCCTCTTGTACAGAAACGACAGGATCAGCCTCTTTGTTCAGCAAATAACGATACACCCCGGCTAGCTTTTTGACAAAGTTGCTGGCGCGCTGGGCATCAGTCTGCACCAGATAATCCAGGACATTGAGGCTGTTAAAGAGGAAATGCGGATTAAGCTGCCGTTTGAGCTGGTCGTATTGGAAGCTGGCTTTTTTTCGCTTCTGAATCTCAGCGTCCAATGCCTTTTTGTGCGATTTCCTGTAGTAGAATATAATGTCGCATACTCCGATAATCACCGCGTTGACCATCAATGCCACAAAGAAAATAGCCCCCACATAGCCGCTGACAAACAGGTCATTCACGGAGAAATTCTTCCTCAACTGTAATCCGCAAAGAAACAGGGTTGCCATCGAGGAGAGAACGACTACGGCAAGCAGCGTCATCACGATCCGCTTCACCGTATTTTCTCCATAGCTGTAGCGTTTCCCGATATATTGGACCGCCAGGAAATCAGCGCCCACCATCAGCAGCGTTAATGGGTATTCTTTAAATATGGAGTTGAGCAAATCGCCGATATTATAGTGATAGTCGGCCTGCAGATAGGAAACTATTTCCACATACAATATCCGGAAAAGCAGTACCACGCCGGCCAGAATAGCCAGCTCCTTCCAGGTAGTGCGAGACTTTGTACTTGCTGCCGAACGTTCTTCTTTCATTTTGATTTGCTTTTTCTGACTATTAGAAAGGTAAGCCATCCCAGAATCTCTGTAACCAGCAACGTGGTAATGACCTGAGAGAGAACTACAGAATGAGGTAGGAGCACCAGCATAACATCTGCTCCCAGCGTTCCCAGATAAAATCCGGCCAGACAACTAATCAAAGCTATGGCAGCAGTAACATCAAGCGGAGTATCATTGATACGGGTAAGCATGACGATCATCAGGATGGTGAGAATACTCAACAGCCAGCCCGGATCAGCACTAAATGTACGGAACAAAGCAGTGGAAAGCACATGGGCGGCGGCGAATCCATGGATAATCAGATTTGCCCACTGTTGCTGGGAAAATGAGATCTTCATTATACAGAATTAAGGTTTTCAGATCGTGCGATTTTAGAAACGCACATGTGACGGTAAAAGTAATATTTTTCCCGATATAAATAATTGATTGGAAAGAATCTGTTTGAAGAAATCCCGGTGAGATGAAAAACAAAAAGCCGGTTCATAAAGAACCGGCTTACTGTCGGGGTGACAAGATTCGAACTTGCGACCTCGTCGTCCCGAACGACGCACGCTACCAACTGCGCTACACCCCGCTTGCATACAGTATTGCAAATCTATAAATAATTCGTGAAAATGAAATTGATTTGCCAAAAAAAGTTCTCAACCCTTTTGCCTGTACCTTTATCCAAAAGAAATTCAAACCATTGAATGAGTAAAATTGGGTTAATCATTTTCCGAAAATGCAGCACATTCCTTTTACTTTGTATCTTCAATTCTGTTAGAATAACCCTCAAAGTACACAGTTTATGAAAAAATCAATTGTATTGGCTGTCCTGGTTATCATTTCAGCCTTATCCTTATCGAGTAATGCTCAGGTCCGGTTCGGGATTAAAGCCGGATTGAACACCGGAAGCAACATTGCTGATGCGGCCAGCGATGCATCCATTTTAAGTAAAGAAGACAATTATAATGGCTTCCTCATAGGACCTACAGCCGAATTCCCCATTCCGTTGACCGGAGCGTCCATTGACCTGTCGGCGCTCTATTCGCAGAAAGGGATTGCCTTCAAGGACTTTGGCAAAGCGAGCGTCTCTTACCTCGATATTCCGGTCAACTTTAAGTACAAATTCGGCAGCCCGAAAATACTTGCCCTATATCTGGCAGCGGGTCCTTACGTGAGCTATGCGTTTTCCGGAAAATTCACCAATGATGAATTTAGCAATATTGACTACAAGAAACTGGATGTCGGAGCAAATGCCGGATTTGGAGTACAACTCCTCAACAACATCCAGGCAGGAGCCAATTACAGCTTCGGATTGGCTAAAAATGTGGCACAGGTATCAACTGATGGCGTTAACTTCAACAACGTCGATTATAAAAACGGACTTTGGTCCATCACGCTGACCTATTTCCTGAAGTAAATTTCATTTAGATAAATGACGCGTAGTAGGAGGATATTCTCCGGCTACGCGTTTTTTTGTTTGATACCGTGGCCGACTGATTTTTCGTACCTTTGTCCGGATTTAAATGAAGTTATGGATTTATCGCCACGATTTGTAGATGTAATACTCCCTTTGCCCCTGCCAAGGTACTTTTCGTACTCGTTGCCGCAGGAATTTGTCGATGCCGTGCAACCCGGTTGCCGGTTGATTGTACCGTTTGGCAAAAGGAAATTCTACACCGCCATTACCGTGCGCATCCATAACGAGGCTCCGCTGGATTACGAGACCAAAGAGGTGGTTTCCCTGCTGGACGAAAAACCGATCCTGCGCGAACCTCAACTGAAATTCTGGGAATGGATTGCCTCCTACTACCTTTGCGCTGTGGGCGACGTTTACAAAGCCGCCCTGCCTGCCGGACTGAAACTGGAGAGCGAGACCAGACTGATGCTCAATCCGGACATCGTGCCCGAATCGCTCACCCTGACCGAGAAAGAGATTCAAGTACTGGATAAACTTCCTGCCGAGGAAAAGGTGACGATTCTCGACCTGGAACGGGAGACCGGCATTCGCAACCTCACCCCTGTCCTCAAATCGCTGTTGGACAAAGAGGCGATTATCATCAGCGAAGAGCTGAAAGAGAGCTTCCGCCCCAAAACGGAGAACTTTGTGCGCCTGACCATTCCGGCTGATGACCAGGAACGTCTTCGTCCCGTTTTTGATGAACTTTCCAGGGCGCCCAAGCAGCTAAACCTGCTACTTCACTACCTCGACATTACCCATTATCTTCAGGAAAAACAGGCAATTGAGATATCGAGAAAAGATTTATTGGAAAAGGCCAATGCAACACCTTCAGTATTAAAAGCATTGACCGATAAAGGCATTTTCGAAATCTATCAAAAAGAAATCGGTCGTCTCGCCAGCTACGAGCGCGACACCGTCGATGCTTTTATCCTCAACGAAGCGCAGCAAGAGGCTTTCAACCAGATCAATCAACAATTTACCGATAAAAGCACGGTCCTGCTGCATGGAGTTACCTCCTGCGGTAAGACGGAAATCTATATTCACCTCATCGAAGCCCAGCTGCAACAGGGCAAACAGGTGCTTTACCTATTGCCTGAGATCGCCCTCACCACGCAGCTGACTGACCGGTTGAAGCGCGTGTTTGGCGATAAACTGGGCATTTACCATTCGAAATTTTCCGACAACGAGCGGGTAGAAATCTGGAATAACCTCCTCAACCGGAAAGGATATCAGGTCATTCTGGGAGTGCGTTCCTCGGTGTTTCTTCCCTTTAGTAATCTGGGGCTGATCATCGTGGACGAAGAGCACGAGAACACCTATAAACAACAAGACCCGGCACCCCGTTACCATGCCCGCAATGCAGCGATTGTATTGGCTGCAATGCACGGGGCTAAGACGCTCTTAGGTACTGCCACTCCTTCCATCGAGACTTATTTCAATGCCCAAACCGGCAAATACGGGTTGGTGGAACTATTCCAGCGCTACGAAGGGCTACAACTTCCCGCAATCGAAGCGGTGGATACAAAAGATCTGCGCCGTAAGAAGCTGATGAAATCGACCTTCTCCCCCACCCTGATTGACAAAATCAACGAGGCGTTGGAGAGAAATGAGCAGGTCATCCTGTTTCAGAACCGCCGCGGCTTTGCCCCAATGGTGGAATGTCAGCTATGCGCGTGGGTGCCCAAATGCAAACATTGTGACGTGAGCCTCACCTATCACAAACGGTTGAATCAGCTCACCTGCCACTATTGCGGATATACTTACCAAATTCCCCGCTCCTGTCCCGCTTGCGGCCACCACTCCTTAGAGATGCGCGGCTTTGGCACGGAGAAGATTGAAGATGAAATCAGGGAACTGTTTCCGCAAGCCGGAGTGGGCCGCATGGATTTTGATACCACCCGCAGCCGGAAGGCTTATGAGCAGATTATCCGCGACTTTGAGACCCGCAAAACGCATATCCTGATTGGCACACAGATGATCTCGAAAGGACTGGACTTTGATAACGTCAGCGTGGTGGGTATCCTCAGCGCCGATACCATGATGAACTTCCCCGATTTCCGTTCGCACGAGCGGGCTTACCAGCTCATGACACAGGTCAGCGGCCGCGCCGGTAGGAAAAATAAGCGAGGATTGGTGATTCTGCAAAGTTCGGAACCCGGCCATCCGGTCATTCGCCAGGTGATTGACGGGAATTATCGTGCCATGTACGAAACCCAACTGGCCGAGCGCCATCTGTTTCGTTATCCGCCCTTCTTCCGGCTGATATACATTTACCTGAAACATAAAAATGAAACCCTCCTTTCGGAAATGGCGTCCGAAATGGGTGAACGCCTGCGCGCTGTATTCGGGCCACGCGTATTGGGGCCGGATTCTCCTCCTGTAGCGCGGATTCAGACCTTCTACATTCGTAAGATTATATTGAAAATTGAGAATCAGGCCAACCTTCAGCGGGTCAAAGATCACCTTCAACACATTCGGACAGAAATGACCTCAGATGAGCGTTTCAAGTCCCTGATGGTCTATTATGATGTGGACCCGATGTAATCATTTTATCAAAACTCTATCCTTTTCTGTCAATCCCCTCTTCAATATTTGATCAAAACGATAGTTATTCGCCTGAAAATTATATTTTTGCAGACTTTTATCGCTATTTCAGACCTTTGATTCAACATTAAACTTAATAGGTGTTTAGGTTGTTTTAGAATTACAACTCGCTATAAATGAACAAGAAAGCGTTTAACGAAACTATTGATATAGAGCCAATAAGAATCCTGTTTGTCTGTCTGGGAAATATCTGCCGCTCTCCCGCTGCCGACGGCATTATGCAAAAACTGGTGGAAGATGCAGGACTGGACAATCTCATCACGATCGACTCTGCCGGAACCTATGGCGGTCATGCCGGTGATCTTCCCGATGCACGTATGCGCCATCACGCCCGCCGACGCGGTTATGAACTGCACCACCGCTCCCGCAAGGTAAGATCTGATGACTTCGAAGATTTTGACCTTATTCTCGCTATGGATGATGCCAATTACGACAATCTCTTCCGGATGGCTCCAAGCCCTGAAGCACGACAGAAAATCCGCCGCATGACTGACTTTTCCCAAAGACTACTGGTGGATCATGTGCCGGATCCTTATTACGAAGGCGCTAATGGTTTCGAACGGGTGCTTGACATTCTCGAAGATGCCTGCTCAGGGCTGCTGAGCGCTATTAAAGACTCCAAACTATGACACGTTCCGAAACTGCCATTTATACCAGAAGACAGAAGATTAAACTCATCGCAGTCAGACTCATCATGTTCCTGACTGCCGTACTGGTTATAGCCTACTTCTTTCCCCGGGAAGGGAAATTCAAATATCAGTTTCAGGCCGGTAAACCGTGGAAATATGGTTTGCTGACAGCCTCCTTTACTTTTCCCGTTTACAAAACCGACGAACAGGTAAAACGGGAACAGGACAGCCTGTTAAAGGATTTTCGGCCTTACTACAAAGTAAACATGACGACCTCCGATGCCGAGAAGTCAAGGCTTTTCAATGATTATAACACGACCCTGAACACCAAAATCAACAGCGCCCACCTGAAATACATTGAAAATGCGCTGATTCACATTTACATGACAGGAGTGGTTTCTGCCAATGACCTGAACAGGCTTCAGTCGGAGAATATCACAGAGATTCGTGCCGTGGAAAGCAATACGAGCAAGGAACGGGCTCTTTCCACCCTCTTTACGGTAAAAACGGCTTACGAATATATCATCAACAATGCACCGGGCTATCTGGATAAGACTTCCCTTCAGGAGTGCGGCCTCAACAACTACCTGATTGAGAACCTGACCTATGATGAAAAGACCTCGGAACGGGTAAAAAAAGAGATGATCAGCACCCTCTCGCTTACTTCGGGCGTTGTGCAAGCCGGAGAACGAATCATCGACCGCGGTGAAATCATCAGCGACCATACCTACAACATCCTGCGCTCGCTCAAAATAGAATACGAACAGCGTTCGGGTACCGTACAACAAACCAGTTGGGAAATCATCGGTGAAGTGATCCTGATCTCCAGCCTCTTTACCTTCATGTTTCTTTATCTGTTTTTGTTCCGTTACCAGACCTTCGAAAAGCTGCGACTGCTGTTCTTTATCTTACTGATGATAACCGGCATGGCAATCATCACAGCGCTGAATGCCCAATACAAGCTATTTAGCATTTATGTGATTCCGTTTGCCATAGTACCAATCATTGTCCGTACCTTCTTCGATTCACGGACGGCTTTGTTCACCCACTTCATTACAGTGTTGATCTGTGCCTTTATGGCGCCTTTTCCGTTTGAATTCATGCTGTTGCAGATCACAGTGGGTATGACTGCCGTCTCCACATTGAAAGACCTTACACAACGCTCTCAGCTGGTCCAAAGCTCGGTATTGACCACTCTCACCTATCTTTTGATCTATCTGGGATATGCACTGATCCAGGAAGGTAACTGGGAGAAGCTGAACTGGCACATGTTTATCTACTTTCTGGTAAATGGACTGTTGCTGCTGTTTGCTTACCTGTTGATTTACATTTTTGAGAAAATATTCGGATTCGTATCACACGTGACGTTGGTGGAGTTATCCAATATCAATTCGCCGTTCCTGCGCAAGTTTTCGGAAGAGTGCCCCGGCACATTCCACCACTCGCTTCAGGTCTCCAATCTGGCCGTGGAAGCAGCTATGAGGGTAAATGCCAACACTCAGCTTATCCGTACCGCCGCTCTCTATCATGATATTGGGAAAATGGAGAATCCCGTCTTCTTCACCGAAAACCAGACGGGGGTAAACCCGCACGACAAACTGGAAATCGAGCAAAGTGTACAGATCATCATCAATCACGTGAAAGATGGTGCCCGTACAGCTCAAAAGCTGGGACTGCCGGAGCAGATTATAGACTTTATCTACACTCACCATGGGACAAGCCGAGCGAAGTATTTCTATAATTCGTTTAAGAACAAATACCCCGACCGCGAGATTGACGAGTCGCTCTTTACCTATCCAGGACCGAATCCGTTTAGCAAGGAGACAGCCATCCTGATGATGGCCGATGCCGTCGAGGCCTCTACCCGAAGCATCACTGAGTTTACGGAAGAAACTATTACCTGCATGGTGGAAAAGGTCATCAACAGTCAGATTCAGGACGGTTTGTTCAAGAATGCACCAATCACCTTGCGTGACATCGAGACCATCAAGCAGCTCTTTATCGAAAAGCTACAGACCTATTACCACACCCGGATCAGTTACCCGGATTTGAAGAAAGAGTAAAAGAACTCTATTTATATACACGACAGGCTCGGCTCTATTGAAAGAACCGGGCCTGTTTGTTTTAATCTATTTTGAAGAAGATCTCCCTGCGCGCCTTGTCCACAAACTTCCTGAGAAACGAATCTGTTACAAGACGTTTTTTAGCGCTTCCCTGCACTTTTATATCAATATAACACTGACTCTCGTTTCCGGCCTGATCGCTTCATATATCGCAAAGAAATGACATCTCGGCTAATGCTCAGGTTAAACATAAATGCCCGCATTCGTATAACCAAAGTCAGTCGCCTAATATTGACAAACTATATTCGGGGATTGAATGCCCTTCCAGTAATATTGAATTTCCTTCCTGGTGTATTGAATATATTTCCAGTAATATTGATATATTATCCTGATATATTGAAATAGCTTCCTGTAATATTGAATATAATATCACGTGAATTAAAATATATTCTTGTTATATCGAATATCTATCTTGATATATTGAAATTTACTACATATGAATTGAATGCCTTTCTAATGGAATTGAATGCCTTTCTAAGGGAATTGAATGCCGTTCTAAAGGAATTGAATGCCTTTCCAGAAATATTGATTTTCTGTTAAGCTACGGATCAAATTAAAAAAGGGATGCCGCATACACGACATCCCTTGATTTATTATTAGAATCTAACTCTATGTAGTCAATTCAGTAGATTAAAAGTTAGCCACTTTCAATTTAACGTTACCTTTAGCAGTCTTCACAACTACCATGTATAGGCCTTGTGGCAATTTAACTGAAGAACTTACCTGAACACCTGAAGTATTGAATACTTTGTAAGTGTCACCAGCTTGCAATCCTGAGATTTGCAACATACCTTCAGTGAAGTAAGCTTTGATTGAAGTAGCCTGGATATCTTTAACTGCAGATGTTCCCGCCGTTTTTGCTACCACATATCCTGCTACACCATCAGCATTGGCATCAGTAAATAGCTCAGAAATATCCCATTTTGACTCATCAATACTAAAATTACCCACGAAAGTGGTAGCATAGTTTACTATATCTTCTGATGGGAATACAGCAAATTTATCTCCTACATTATAAGATCCTTTTGGTGCAATTTCAAGTGTAGCTCCAGGCTCAGCTGACAATACATTGACTTTAAGTGCAGCATCAGTTGCATTGGTGACCTTAGCAACTAGTTTTCCTGTACCTTGAATCAACATTTGGAGAGGACAGTTAAATGCTGCTACATCTACTTCCAAAACTCCGCTTACATGAGCATCACCTTGTGACATACCAGAAACATATTGCATAACGCCTAACTCATCAAGTTGTTTTGCACCTGCTATAACCGCTTTTGCACCTTCTGCGATAATCAACGTGTCTGATGATTGAGTCATTTTTCCCTTCATAATCAATGTACCAGCAGATACACGGGTATTACCTTTGTATGTCAGATTTCCAGATAAGGTCAATGTACCGGTTCCAACTTTCTCAACATGTACTGAGTCCAATGTTGAAGCGTTCTGATACTGGCTTTCATTAATAGTACCTTGAAATTCAGTATCATTATTTAAGCCCCCTATTTTCCAATAAGTTGCAGATTTAACAGTACTTATAGTGTTAGTCAATGCACCCAGAACGGCTTTTTTATGTCCGGATAATGCTCCAATAACACCTGATGTTGTGCTAGTACTGGTACCATTCACCTGCACAAGGCTATCAATAACCAGTTCTCTGGTTGCAAGTGCGGTTAAACCGGTTCCATAAACCTGCATCAACTGGTTAGAAGTCATACCGGACTGAGCTACCATAGTAATCTTTTGACCTGTCCATTCACTCAAATCAGCATTAAACTCGTTACGAGGACCGTAAGCAATCAGTTTCAACTCACCGGCACCGGTTACTTTACCACCGATACCCTGATAGTTAAGGTTGGTACCTGCAACAGACAAAGTCATGCCATCGGCAATATTTACCTCATTGTTCAATTTATTAGAAGCACCTGGTAGCGCAATAATTGCATTATTCTGAATAAATACTTTTGCAGAACCAAATCCACCTGAAGCCAGTCTTGTATAACCACCTTTCACATATACATTACCTGACAAAAGGTTCGCATTCTGAATCTGAATAGAGTCAGTTGAAGCAAGGTTCAGGTTAAGATTACCGGTTGTTTTTACCGATCCAACACCTGTAAACACAACACGACCATTATTGATGGTCCAGTTTTTGTCCATCATGTTGATTACAGTAGCAATTTGAACTGTCTGAGTAGTATCGGCGCCGTTGAAGATTACATCACGGCCATTCTGATAAGCAGTTGTAGCATTTGTTGAAGTTACAAAGTTTGCATCTGTTTCATTCCAGCTTGCAGTTTTTGATTTAGCAGCCCAGGTCAATGGACCATCATAAGATGGAGATTTTTTAAAGTGCAAATTAATTGAAGATCCGCCTGCTGCACAGATCGTTGACAATGATGTAGTATTGGCAGCATCATATACATAATATGATCCGTTTGCATCAAAACTCACGAAATCTTCAGCAGCTGCTGTATAACTCTGTCCGATCGGCAAAGATACTTGTCTTGTCTTTACAACATTACCATCCGCATCTACAGCATTTACATTTACGTTAGCATCTCCGATATAAGGTTTAACCTGAGTAATAGCAATATCATCCAGGAATCCCCAGATATAGCTTGTTGAAAACGTACCACCTGATGATCCGATAGTATTAATCAACCATGAAAAGTCTGATGCTGTTCCATCAATAAAAGGCTTACTACTTACAACAGCGGCAGCAGTCCCCGGAACAAAGTCAGGTGTAGCACCCGGAGTATAAGTTCCTTTTACAGCATTTACTGTGTAAGTCTTGGTATCAAAGTGGAGAACAACATCGATTTTAAACGCACCTTCTGTAGTAGATAATACCAATACATTGGCAGTCGGGATCGAGAAGTTTTTAGTAGAGTCACCCAACGTAACAAATTTCAAAGGCATTACCGGTCTCCATTGGCTACTTGTACGGTCACCTCCAACTCCGAAAATCGGTTTTTTATTGGAATCACAGAAATACAAATAAGTACCTGTTGAAGTTACAGTTCCCTGGTTCTTGTAAATAAACGAAATCGCAATACTGTCAGGTGAAGTAATAGGAGTCGTTACTACTTGTTTGTACATGGTACGACCCGCATTCTTGGCAATACTGGTGTTACCACCGCGTAACTCAAGGTTTTGATTGGTAGCGTTGACATTGAAACCGCCGGGATATGCAGCAGCGCCTGTAGCATCTACAGTGCCCCAATCGCCAGCCGCAACTGTCGAGAAATTCTGAGAGTAATGGTTAAACAGGAAGGTTCCCTGTGCCATTGCCATTCCCACAGAGATGGCTGAAGCCATCAGAAAAGTAATCATCTTTTTCATAGGAAATTGTTTTTGATTGATATAGTTTGGTTTATAAAAGATTGTTTTAATGGGTATTTACAGACACCTTTGCCCGTTGATTTTTGAGGTTCTGTTCTTCATCCGTATTAGCGCTTAGAGTAAGGGGCCTTGTATACTCTGTATGGAAATAACCAACTTGACCTGAAATCCACAAGAGATTACTAAGCTCTTTTTTAAAACTAAGAGTTCAACTCTTTGGCGAAAATAATACATCCCGGCGCCCTAACGAATGTCTTTTTGTACATATACATAGATTACAATACAGGAACCGTAATTTTCTCCCGAAAAGAACTATCCAACATTCAACCAGCTATTCACACCGGCATTTTAAGATGAAAATTCCCTCTTATATGCGGGTAATAGCTGCATTACATGAGAATATATCCAATAAAAAAGGACATCTTTCCAATGTTGCATCCGAAAGTGTCCATATAGAAATAGGGAATGACTGGAATGAGCCCGAACAAAATTTCAGGGCAGTGTCAGGGGATTTACCTGACACTGCCTGATCATTTATTTAAATGAATAGGGTAAATACCATTTATCTTCCGAAGAATAATCAGGTGCAGCACCTTTGTACTTCTTGTTCAACATCGTTTGAAGATAAGCTGTACCATCTTCACCATTCCGGTTCATGCGGCGGGCCACACGGGTCAGATCACTCCAGCGGGAACCTTCATAAGCACACTCCAGTGCATATTCGTCAACGATTACTTTCTCCATAAACTTAACAGAGTCAGCTGCGCTGGTCAGTCCTGTCGGAAACGATTTTGTCTTCAAAGCAGCACGTCCGCGGATACCGTTAAAATCACGCCATGGGTCACGGATATAGGGTACATCCATCATTCTGGCAGCAAAATAGAAAGGTTCCGGATAGTAGTTGTCAGGTCCCCAACCGGTACGTCTGTTTTTCTGGTTCCATACATTTTCAGGAATATCAGTCGGACGGGTCCATGAGTAGATAGAGAAACCTGTATTTACAATGGCATAGGCCAGTTTAGGATATCCGGCGCGGTTGGCTGCTTCGGCGTATCTCAGTAAAAGCTCTCCGGCACGATACAACCACCATCTTCCTGATTGCACATAAGGCTTGGTGGCGTCATAGCTGTACAAATACTTCTGCACTACGGTATCTCCGTTTACAACAGCGTAAGAAGATTCCGGTCCGCGTGAATCGTATGGGAAAGAGTTGCTTTGAACTTCACTGTTCCATTTACCAATAGAGGCAGAAGATGGCTTAAGCAAATACTGACCTTTACCCTGGTTGCCAAAGAGACGGATAAACGGATAGGTTGGCTGGAAACTTTCGTCATAACTTACGGTCCAGATCAACTCGTTAGCAGCATCACGATCTTCAGCTGTACGGGAGAACATCTCTTTCCAGCGGTTCAGCAGTGAATTTGCATCATCCGGGTGATTGTCCTGATAGAATATCTGGAAACGGAACACCGATGATGTTGCCCAGGTACTACAACGATATTTCACGTTATCACCTGTCGATTCGTTAGTAGCCAGTACTTCACGGTAGTGAGTCGCAGCCTTCACGTAGTCACCCTGGGATTCACCTCTCCACATATACAGGTCACCCAGAATCAGGTGTTTCTTTGCAAAGAAGTTATTCAGGTTATAACCATCCAGGGTGTATTTTACCAAATCAGAATTTACATAGTCTTCTTTTGTAGGTAAGCTTTCCATTTCGGTAATGAGTGAATCCAGCAAATTATCGAATGAGGTTAGTTCCATCGACTGAGCCTTTTTTACATCATCGAGAGTAATGGTCGGATCAGTGATATAAGGCACATTACCATACTGGATTCCCAGTTGAAGATAAAGCCAGCAACGCAGTGCATCCACATCGGAATAAAGCTCGTTAAACTGATCTTTGGTCAGCTTGCTATCCTTTTGCATGATCTTGAAGTTAGCCAGAGCATCGTTACAGTTCTGAATCACTTTGTAGAAAGCAGTCGGATCAGCATAAGTGTTGCTTTTGGAAGGCGTATTAGAATTGATCTCCTGAAGGTCTTTGTTTGAATTAGGGGTAAGATCAACCAGATCACCACGCAACTCATTCAATACAACGACCTGCTCAGCCAGTCCCATAAATTGTCCGTAGATACCTAAGACAGCATTATTCGCGTCAGCGACAGTTTTGTAGTGATTTTTGTATTCTAATGTTTCTTCCAGCTCGGTATCGACACACGAAGTAAAACCAAGAGCAAGAAGCAGAATACCCGGAAGGATATATTTTTTTAGTTTCATACGTCAGTATTTATTTTGTTTTGGCTACATATGGAACTCGCATACAATGTCATACTCTTTGATGAACATTTGTTCATGCTCGTTTCATACCAAATATTCGATTTTAGTTATAACATTATAATCCGATCTTAACACCTACGTAGAATGATCTGGCCAAAGGAGTATTGAAGCAGTCAACTCCATAACCGAGCGGGTTTCCTGAGAGGCTGAACTCCGGATCATAACCTTTGTATTTGGTAATAGTGCAAAGATTCTCAACTACAGCGTACACCTGCAATCCGTCAAGGAAAGAGAGCTTCTTCACCGGAACGTCATAACTGAATGTTACGTTTTTAAGTTTCACATAAGAACCATCTTCAACGAAACGGTCAGAGAATCGACTGTTCTGCATGGGATCGCCATATACTGCTTTTGGCATATCAGTTACCTGTCCTTCTACTTTCCAACGGTTCAATACCGCCTGAGTCTGATTATCAAATGTCTTTATAGATTCAAGCACCTGGCGGGTATAGTTGTAAACCTCATTGCCCAATGAATAGGTAAATAGTGCCGATACATTGAATTTTTTCCACTTAACGCTGGTATTTAAACCTCCATAAATATCCGGATTAGGATCACCAATCACAGTCATGTCATTTGCGTCGATAAGATTATCGCTTCCGCTCAGATTCTTGAATCTCACATCTCCGGCAGTGAATGGAGTCTTCACCGCACCTACCATAGTATATAACTGATTAGCTGAAGCCTGAGCTGACGTAGCATAAACTCCTTCGGTCTTATATCCGTAGAAAACACCCAGAGGTTGTCCTACTTTTGTCTGGACATAACCGGCTCCCACTGATGTCAGGTAAGCATCTCCGTCCAGTTTGGTAATCTTATTTTTATAGTGAGAAACAGTCAGTCCCATATCCCATTTCACAGGACCATTCAACAGACGACCGTTAAATGTAAGATCAATACCGCGATTGGTCATCTCGCCACCATTTGAGATATAGGTCTGGAATCCTGCTAAAGGTGAAAGTTTAGAATTTGTAATCATGTCGCTTACACGGGTGTGATACAAATCGACACTCATGCTTGCTCGTTCGTTCAACACAGCAAGGTCAAAACCTAAAGCGAATTTGTTATGACGCTCCGGACGCAAATTAGTATTGATGATATTACCACGAACAAGACCATAATTACCAAGCATATTTTGAGGAACGTAATAATAGCGGGCTGTATAGTTGCCGATATCATCATTACCTGAAGCATAATATCCGGCACGCAACTTCATCATATCCACAGCCGAAGCATCTTTCATGAATCCTTCAGAAGAGATCAACCACGCTCCGGATACCGATGGGTAAACCTGATATTGTCCGACACCTGATCCATATCTTGAAGAAGCGTCAGCAGAAGCCGTAGCATTCAGGAAATAGCGGTCTTTGATTGAATAATCCGCTGAAGCGAAGTAAGATAACCAGTTCCAGGTTCCCAAAGAACCACCTACCTGACGCAATGCGCTCAAACCGTAACTGATTGATCGATAGTAGTTGCTTGAAGAGTTGTAGCCTTTACCCCAGTCATCTTCCGCTTTGCTGGTCATGTATCTGAAACCGGCATTAACGTTCAGATTCTGATCCTCTTTAACATTGGTATTAAAGTTCAATTTGGTTTCATTGGTAAGGCTGAATAGTCTCTCTACGCGGTGTTGTTGTTTGTTGGTAACAACCGAAATCGGAAGCTCTTCATATACGATACCTTCTGATGGAAGGAAAACGCGTTCACGGTCTTTGTTGTAGTTAAGACCCGACATAGATGAAAATTTGAGACTCTTCAGGATCTGATAATCGATAGTAAAGTTACCAAGGAATCCGTAGTTAGAGTTGATCTGTGTAGCGTCCTGCATTTTTACAGGATTTGAATTTCCGAACATATCCACATCCTCGGTATTCGGAGAACGCAAACCTTCCTGGTTATAAACATAAGGAGAAGTAAACGGAGACTTAACCAAAGAGGTATAAATCGGATTCACCGTACTTACTGCGCCCTGAGATGCCAGATTCTTTGATCCATATACAAAACTCATTCCGGTACGTACCTTCAGGTCTTTGGTAAATTTGATCTCACTGTTTACACGGGCGTTAAAGCGCGAGTAATCCGTACCTTTTACCAGACCTTCATTTAATAAATACCCCAGAGAGATTGCGTAGATCGCAGTTTCGTCACCTCCGGTAACATTCATGGTGTATTTATTCTTGATTCCTTGCTGGAAAAGTTCTTTCTGCCAGTTTGTATTCTGGTTGTATTTGTAATAATCCTCATTACCTTCATATCCCCAGTTGTAAAGTACCGGTTTGGTCTGGTTTACAAAGGCCAGGTTTTGAATGTCTGTTGCACTGTATTTACCGGTGCTTTTGTACATATCGATCAGATAACTTTTCTGCTGGGCAGCCGAAAGCAGCGGCAACTCAGTCGGTCTGAGGTTGATGCCTGTTTGAGCCTGCATTTTAATCTGAGTGGCCTGATCTTTAGAGCGAAGGGTCTCAATCAGGATAACACCATTCGCACCTTTTACTCCATAAATGGTGGTTGCATCTTTGATTACGGAAATACGTTGGATATCACGTACATCAATCGTTCCCATAGGAGTAGCAATGTAACCGTCAATCAAAGAGATTCCGTTTGAATGGTTCTCTACCACCATACCGTCCACCACTAAAAGCGGTTGGTTATTGGTATAGATAGAATTAAATCCCTGCAGGAAGAAATTCAACCCTGCACCTTCCATTCCGGAACGGGTTAAACCGTTGAGCCCGGCAACATTTCCCTGTAGTAGTTGATCAGCCGAAGAGACCGGTCTGAGCGAGAAATCCTGATCAAGGGTCTTTACCGCCGAAGTGAGTCTGCTATTGTTGACTTCTCCCATTGGAGTGAGTGCATTTTTAAATACAGAGGCATATCCTTCCTCGAAGAGCGCCACATTTACATTCTTGTTGCCTTTCAAAGCCAATCTTTTACCCTGATAAGCAGGACGTGTGATGGTCAGTTCATCAAAACAACTCTTGACTTTGACAACAAACAAGCCGGAATCATTGGTCATAGCAGCGCTATATCCCTCGACTGAGACATTAGCTCCAGCCAACGGAGTTCCGGTAGAAGCATCAGTAATCTTACCCGTTATCTTCAACTCTCCTTTCTGAGCCCGGACCGGCATTATTGCTACAAACATAGCAGCAACAAGCGTAAGCAATATATGAGGTAGTTTCATCATATTTATCTGAATTATTTTCTATTAATCGTTTACGTCAACCTTTGGTACAAAGCGGATATAGTCCAGGAACATCAATCCACCGGTATCGGTACCAGATACCATTCCGGTTGCAGTGTTGGTCACAAAGAATGTTGCCAAACCGGCTCTAGGGCATTCGATTATACCGTCATAGTTCGCCACGGAAGTACTGATATATTGTGTTGCGGCATCTGTAAGCATACGGTACTTGCGAAGTTTAGTTTCGTACGGTTTTCCGGTAGCCGGATTAATCTTACCGGCAACGGTCATTCCATACAGGCAACATTCACCGGCAAACTGGTTATTTACCCCCAGTGTATTATTTTTAATCTCACCGTTGCTTGCTCTGTATAAGGACGGATATGACGGATATGAAACGTACATTTTTTGCTCTACATGAAGCGAGTCGTTGCTCATGCCCGGATAGACGCCTATATGAGATGAATAATCACTGTGAGCAACCCAGTACACATCATAGTTTGCCGAATAAAGTCTGGCTTTGTACTCCAGATAGAAGTTGGTTGCAGTAGAAACGGTTGCACTACTGTTGGTACGCAATCCCGGGTAATAGAAGTTCCATGAAGTAGAAACACCGGTACCATTAACCACTCCGGTAATGGCTTGTGTGGTGCGGCTTGAAACCATCACATCCTTACCTCCGCTTGCCCATGGACGTGAGCGTACTGAAACATAACTGAGGTTGTATGTACCAGAGTAATCTTCGCCCTGAACGGTAAACTCTTTGATTTTGTTGTTGTAGATTTTAATATCAACCCCTTTCATCACACGAACCGTACCATTAGATGCTTTATACTCAGAAACAACAGAAGCCTTTGAAAAGTCAACATTTACACCCGAAACGGCTTTCGACACAGCATTGGTAGGATCATTTCCTTTGAAGATAAGATCGGAGTAGATCTCATCGAAAACCAGTGAGTCGGTTTCAGTTTCAGTCTTTTGCTGCATATATTTCGCGTACTTCTGTGATAATTGGTTATAATTATCGGCAGTCAGTACGACCAATGTATAAGAAGAATCTTCATTCTGAATCTTCACACGGTCCAACAGGTGATTTTGAGTTACCCATACCGTATCATAGACCGGCTTATTATTTTTGTAGCCTGTCTGAATACTGCGATCCATATCCATCACTTTTTTAGTCTGGCCCATTATTGAATCCACCTGAGGGTATGTGCCTTTCTGCAAAGAGCTGACATACTCAAATAGATTCAGGGTTGACTGCACGGCATTATCCACTTTATGAAGGATGCCGTTATCACACAACAGGTCTCGAACGGTTGCATCGATATTAACAACTTTAAGATCCAGCTTTTTGCCATTCAACATGGTTACATTATCCATTTTGGATAATTCGGCAGAGCTGTAACTGTAAAACGCGATATGGTTCTTTACCAACGACTTCTTTTCTTCAGGAGTAGCATTGGCATAGGATGCCAACGCTTCATTCGAAGGAGCTAAAACGGTTACCTCAACCGCTCCGGTCAAAATGGTATCGTAGCCGGTAGCTACGACCATTTGATAAAATGTGGATAAATCAGCTCTGTTTTTCAAAGCGCTTAATACAGAACCTTCCAGTCTTGTACCCTTGGATTCCAGATGATCATCCCATACATTACATGAGGCAAGAATCATCGCAAGAAACGCCAGAGGAAAAATTATTTTATTGAATACCTTATTCATAATGTCCGTAATAATATTTATTAGCAATCAGGAATATCAGGGAGCAGGTGTCTCTACGGGAGCAGGCTCTGCTTCGTAAGGATAAATCTGCCAGTACGGGGTATCTTTGTTTACAAGTGTACCGTCGGCTGAAATCATTGGCCATACCTGATCTTCATCTTCCGGAATCAGCTGAATCATATCAAAGTAGTTACCGTCACCTTTACTTGTTGTCAACGCATCCAGACGCAATGTATGACGACCGGTAGATGTTACTTTGATCGTTCCGAGAAGCTTGCTACAGAATACGCTGGTAGTATATTTCGGAGTATAGGTTTTCCAGCCCTGCTGCACCTGTTTGTCAAAGTCCAGTTTACCGTTTGTTGTATTTTTTCCTTCTGCATTTGATCCATCGGTAGTTGGCATTGGCATATAATCCTCCAGGTTAAATACGGTTGGTAGAACCTGGTCATCCTCACCGTCCTGTTTGAATGTTGTACGGAAAGTACCCGGATTGGCACGACGCCAGCAGAACCATACTTTGTATTTACCGGTAATAAGCAATGGGAGTTTGATCTCCATCCAGCTCAATACGCCCGGGTCAAGACGGAATGTCAACTGGTCTCCGTTTACCCACTGACCTTTAACGCCACCCCAGCCGCCTACATAGTAGGTTACTTTTGGAGCGCCTTTTCCACCCCATCTCATTTCACTCAGTTCACCATCGGAAAATGGCACGGAAGTACCTACCTTACGATATCCTTTCAGCGCTTTGATCTCAGGCTGATCGGCAAAGTCCCAATACACGCGGTATGGCTTGCGTTTTTTCACCTCAAGCTGACCTAAAGCTTCCTGTACAACACCATTTGAGCACAATACATCGGTACAAACACCGGTTCTGTCCAACTGAATTCCTTTTTCATTCAACTGACCGATAATGAATTCATTGATCAGGATTGAATCCTTACTCATCTTAAATGATAATACCTGTTTAGGAGCCATTGTCGATAAAGCAGATGATATCAGGAAGTCGCGGATATATGTACGCTGTGGAATACAGTGATACTGAATAAATTGTAACAACAAACTGTCTGTATTGGTGATTTCCGGAGTATTCTTACGAAGACGGTTGATCAAAGAGTCTTTTGAATTGATTCCTAATGCTGCAAATACACTATTCTTCTGCATGATAAAAGTGTATTTATTGGAATCGTTAGCCAATACCTGATCGAAGTGGGTATCTTTTACCAATTGCTTCATGAACGAATAATCGGCATCCGGCAATGCATCGATTGTACCTGCAACGGTAGTATTAGGTTTAATCAATACCTTATCCAATGTATGAAGGATACCATTTCCGAGGCGTTCATCTCTGTCAATAATGGTTGCAGAACGGTTCACCAGGTATGAGATATTGCCATTAGTTTGAGTCGTAGTATGAGTCAGCAGATATTCTTTTTGAATATTCTGTGCGCTCAGACGACCTTCGGCAAAATCAGAGGTTGAAATTGTATCGTTTACCACATGGTAACCCACAATAGCAGCCGCCTCTTGTTTGGTGAGGTTCTCTAATGTTTTGCCGGTTTTCTGGAGGTAATCCTGTACTGCACTATTATCAGGTGCAAATACAGTATATGTACCATAGGCGTGCAACATACCTCTGTAGTCTGCTTTATCGACAATTTTCAGGAAATCAGTCAGATTATTGTTGGCATCAGCCATATACTCATCCAACATCTGCGTATCGGCTGTTCGGAATGTCTTATTATCCATTGGATTGGTACATGCCGCAAATGCAAGCAATATACCAAATGACAGAAGCGAAATGAAGCTTCGGGTAATTGATTTATTTATTGGTGTTCTCATAGCTTTCATACGTCATTATTTATTTTGTTTTTGCTACGTATGGAACTCGCATGCAATGTCATACTCTTTGATGAATATTTGTTCATGCTCGTTTCATTTTCATTTACTTGATTTTCCATCATCATAGAATGCATTTTGAACTAACTTCGGATTGGTCTCCAACTCACCCGAATAGATTGGCAAATAATGGCTGAGCTTATTTTTGTATTTAGTCTGCAAGGTGACCACCTTTTCTGACGGAGCGCTGTATTGAGCAAGCTCTGTCAGATAATCGAGGTGTTTGTAACTGTTTCGTTTTGCATTACGAAGAACATCAAACCAGCGTTTCCCTTCATAAGCCAGTTCGCGGGCTTTTTCATTCATCACAAATCGCTCAAGTGTAGCGCCATCAATTGATGAAGCGCCGGCAAGCAAATCTGTTCCGTCAGTCGCATTGGCTCTGTCACGAACAATTTTCAGAGCGTCATAGGCCTCTTTCAGTTTATCCTGGTCATTGGTATTTATCCCGATTTGAGTCAATGCCTCAGCTTTCATCAGATAAATTTCAGGAAGTCGGTATAAGATATAGTGATTCGTCATTTCTGACTGGATACGCTCTGTACCGTTAATTCTGGCTTTACCCATGTATTTCCAGATGTAACCTTTGCTTTGCGCCATCGACTCACGAATATCCGAGAAGTTATGATTGATCTGGCTTGGAGTATAGATCATTTCTGACAGGACATCTGTCTTTGCAGCGACATACCCTACCGCCTGGCTCATCATCGCGTAAAACGGATTGTAAGCCTGGTCGTTAAATTGCAGTTCGAAAATACTTTCTGAACTGTTTCCGTTAACATATACTGACTGGAACATCGCTGAAGCGTCATTTTCACTGGCAATGTAAATGGTATCATTTAGCTCAGGTGTTGTACCTTCGATAACGACCTCTTCACGGCCTACAGGATACAGGCTAAACTGTCCCGAATTGATTACTTCATCACAAAGTGCATTACATTCGGCGTATTGCTCATTCCATAAGTAGATATCAGCCAGGAGCGATTCTGCCATCCAACGGGTAACTTTACCTTTATTCAAAGCCTGATTGGTATTTGAATATTTGTAAGGCACATTATCCATTACCGCATTCAGGTCTTTGATAAGCTCGGGAATGATCTCCTCCTGAGTATTTTTAGCAACACTCATTGTTTTGGAGTTATCCACATAAGCATCTCTGATAAAAGGCACATCACCGAAAGTGCGTACAAGATAGAAGTACATCAGTGAACGGATCACTACTGCCTGCGCTTCATACTCTTTCAGCATTTGCGGGGTGAATGATTCGTCATTTACCTGTGCATCAGGAGCAAACTTCAGCAATGTATTACACTGGTTGATTGTTTTGTAGAATGATGACCACTTACAAAGCGGATTAGCGGCAGAAATCTCACCATCCATAATCTGATCCAGGTTAATAAGGCTTACACGGGGACTTGATGTGATCATGTCTGCTCTCATCTCGCCCCACAAAAACATTTTACTAACCAGATCCGTATTCAACATGGAAGAATAAATACCGGTCATAAATGATGATACATCCTCTTTGGTTTTCCAGTAATCCTGACGGGGTACACCGTCAGTCGGTTTGAGATCTAACCAGTCGCTACATCCGGGGGTAGCGATCAGGGTCAAAAGCAGTAAACAATATATATAAATTTTGTTCCTCATAATATGCTATTCTTAGAATGAAACGTTAACACCTAAAGTGAAATTCTTTGTACGCGGAGTACGTGAAGTATCATAACCCAACTTGAACGGATCACTTCCGCCGACTGATACCTCCGGATCCATACCTGTGTAGTTAGTCCAGGTGTAGAGGTTCTGAACTGTCAACCATAAATTACAGTCACTGATAAATGTTCTTTTCAGCACTTTCTTATCTAAGTTATATTTTACGGTCAATGATTTCCAGCGCAGGAATGATCCATCCTCTACGTATCGGTCAGAACCAAGATAGTTGTATCCACCTTTATAGTAAGCTCTTGGCAAAAGGTCAGCCGGTGCATCTGATTCATTCTCATACGAGTGTCTCCAGCGTTTAAGAGTCGCAGTACTCTGATTATCGAATCCGTTCATACTCTCCAGAGACATCTTGGTTGAGTTAACCACGTCGTTTCCATATCTGAAGTTGAAGAATGCATTTACAGTCAGATTCTTATACCGGATACCGGGACCGAAACCTCCGGTCAACAACGGGTTGGCATTTCCCAGATACACAATATCCTGATAGTCAATATTACCATCGTGGTTGATATCCCCATATTTAGCATCCCCCGGTTGGAACTGATAACCGATAGAAGGATATGCAAATCTCATCTGCACAGGCACCCGGTTACCATTGTTGTCATAGGTATAAATCTTATTACCGTTAGCATCACGTGCAATGGTCTGGTCCTGATTCAGGTAAACACCTTTATAACGGTAACCGTAGAAAGAACCCAGAGGCTGGTTGATCTCAAGTCTCTGCAAATAGTTCCCATTATTGGTACTGGTTCCGCTCTCCATAGGATATTGCTCGGAAATACTACGGATATAGTTCATATTTCGGGCCACGTTGAAGTTCATCGAAATAGAGAGATCTTTTGTTTTATAAGGTATAGTGTTGATTGACAACTCCCATCCCTGGTTATCCATCACCCCGGCATTCATATCCACAGAAGAGAAACCGGTAGAAGTCGGGATATCCAGTCCGTAGAAGAATAAATCGCTGGTACGTTTCTTATAAAGCTCAAGGTCAATATTGATACGATTCTGGAACGCGGCAAAGTTTAACCCCACGTTTTTCTGGATCGATTTCTCCCAGCGAAGGTTAACCAACTCAAGGCTTCCCGGGTAAGTACCTTGTTCTCCGAGGTAGGAGTAGTTATACAGGTTGTATGCACTGATGTATGCAAAGTCATATTTGGGTTGGTTACCGTTTACACCATAACTGGCACGGAAACTTAACTCATCAAGCCATTTGCTGGACCATTTCATGAAAGGTTCGCCTGAAAAACGATAACGGACAGAGACACTTGGGAATGTTCCGAAACGGTATGCGCTACCAAACTTAGAGCTACCGTCAGTACGGATGCTACCATTAACGATATAACGGTCCAGCAGGCTATACTGAGCATTCAGGAAGATTGACGCCGATCTGTTTTCAGTAGAGCTTGAGTAAATACCAAGATTTGCATCATTGGCTACACGTGCTGCTATAGACGGGTCCTGAAGGTATGGACTTGCACCGTTACCGGTAGTCGCTTTGTAACTCTGGGCAATCTTGTCATAAGTATTGATACCCAACAGTCCCTGAAGGGTGTGCATTTTACCAATCTCAGGAGTATAGATCAACTTCTGGAATGTCTGGAGAATAAATGCCTCACTGTCAATATCATCCGAACGGTTTACACTCACCTCGTTCCATGGACGGCCAGTAGCTGTCTGAGGTAAGAATGCTTTGGTTTTGTCATTCATCACGTCCAAACCGACATCAAACTGATATCTCAGTGACTCTAAAGGAAAGTAAATCAATGAAAGGTTTGAAGTAACACGGTCACTCAGCAATTTGAATTTACCTTCGTTGGCCATTGCTACCGGGTTATAAACTCCGCCGCCTGTACTCCAGTAACCTTGCGGTGTAGTCAGTGGTGAGAAATAGTTCCCGGTCAGATTACCTACTTCATCGTATTCGTAAATACTCATGTTTGGCATTTTGGTGAATGCCATCGTACTAACGTCGGTATTACTTTTCAGATATGAAATATAATTCCGGTTATTGGTACCGTGTGTATATGACATGCTTCCCTGGAACTTGATCTTTGAGGAAACGTTGTAGTCAATATTCAAACGGGAAGAGATACGCTGATAGTCAGTTCCGATAACGGTACCGTTCTGATCGTAGTAGCCTAAGGATACACGGTATTGAGCTTTCTCGCCACCACCACTGATTGATACGTTATGATCCTGGGTTTTACCCACCTGAGTCACAGATTTATACCAATCCGTGTTTTGTCCATAGTTATAGAAATAGTACGGCTGATTTACATCATAAGCAAATTCAGGGTAGTTGATCGGGCTGTATGAAATACCGGAGTTCAGCAATTCCTCCTGGATAAGAGTAGAATACTGGTCTCCCGAAAGAGTTGGAATACCTTTCGGTCTTTCATCCAATGAACCTTTAAAAGTATAAGAGACACGTGGCTTACTGATTGCTCCGCGTTTAGTGGTAATCAAAAGCACACCGTTTGCTGCACGTGAACCGTAAATAGCGGTAGCGGCCGCATCTTTCAATACGGTAATTTCTTTGATATCGTCCGGCGCAATATTCAACATCTGAGAGTATGCCTCTTCATCGGCTGTGGCAAAGTCAAAATCGGCAGAGATCGTTGTCTCGTATGGGAATCCGTCCACAACGATCAAGGGTTGAGATGATCCGTTGATAGAGGTGGTACCACGAATACGAATCGACATACCTGCACCCGGAGTACCGGAGTTTGCCACGATATCCATACCGGCCACACGTCCCTGCAAGGCATCGTCAATCCCGGCAACGGCAAGATCTTCAAGCTCTTTAGCGTCAATCTTGGTGGCCGATACGGTAAGGTCCCGTTCCGCGATATTCATCATACCGGTATTCATCTTCTTCTTACCGACAACGACCGCTTCTTTCAACTGAACAGACTCTTCGTTAAGAGCAATATTGATCAATGTCTGCTGACCGATAGGAACTACTTTCTTCTTAAATCCTGAATATGAGACTTCAAGTGTACAGCCCGGAGTAAGATTTACCACCAAACTGTAGTTACCGTCCATATCTGTCTGGGCGCCGGAGATCAGACGTCCGTCTTTATTCTTGATAATAACATTAGCAACAGGCAGAGGCATCTTATCCTGCGCAGATGTCACTTTACCACGAAACATGGTTCGGCCCTGTGCATGTAAGACACATGGCATAAGGACTATGCTTATCAATAAGAGATACTTATATATAAAATTTCTCATGGGAAATTGTTTTCTTTAGTTACTTGACTATCTTAAACCAAGGGTAGTTATTTACAGCATGAATGACTGCACGCGGCCCCATAAAGTTGCTGTAGTAGGGTGTATTCACATTCAATCGCGTACGGTTAATGGTTACAGTCTGATCAATTTTTGTAATTCCAATGCCACCATCAACCAATGTCTTATCACCAAGAGTAATATCCTTGGGAATGAAAGTCATAGTAAGATCATCATTCTTTTTGATGGTCATATAGGTTTTCTCCTGCAACAAGCCCAGTTCAGGCGCATTAGCCCTCATCATGGTGGATAAAGTCATTTCTCTGGTATTTGCAGGAGTTGAAGGAATTATATACTTCTCTCCGTCATCCGGCAATACTGTTCCCGAAAGGAAACATGATTGAACGAATTCCTGTGCAGTACGGAAAGCGGTAGGATTAGTTGCTACAACGGAAGAGGTATCCGGAAGCACAATGCCAAACTTGTTGATAATTGCATTTTTAGCCTGGTTCAATATTGCATCGGTCGGGATAAGAATGGTATAGTAGTTTCCCTCTGGGATACCGGTTAGTTTTCCATCCGTTGTATTCAGAAGGGCTCTGGTCATATAGCTCAGGAATATTTTACCCTGACCGGTGGTTTTTACATAGCGGGCAACGAAATTATACAAAGACTCATCGTTCCAGCCTGCATTAGCTGAGGGCTGAGTGGTGCGTGGACTGTATTGCAGGAGCTTATCCCCCTTATATACGACACCATTATTAAATTCACCCACCTTGGTAAGTGTGACGAAATCTTTGTTATCGAGGAAGTTTCCTACTCCTTGTACCTGATTGTTTTTATATCGGATCACATCGCCATATTCGTTTACGGCATAACCGTAACCGTCATATTGAGTTGGGATTTTTGATGTTACAAACTCAGGCAAAGAAGTATTCAGTTCACTATTCTTAATACGACGGAAGATACCCATGCGAATGATTCGTTTCAAACGGTCTTCAGCTCCATTTGCAATGTATCTGTTACTAAACGTATTAGCCACATTGTCATAAGAAAAACCGTCTGCTTTTAGCTGGTCATCTGTAGGAAGTATAATGGTGTAGTTCTCCTCAATATATCCGGTAAGAGGCGATTTCATCAAATCCTCCATCAGGGTGCTAAAATAGAACTTTTTCATCGCATAATTCAGAAGCTGATAATTCGGGTTCAAAAGGATTTCTGAAAATACGGTCTCGAAATATTTACTTTTTACCACATCATTAGTCTGGTACAAAATACCATTACTAGCCAGGGTTGATGATACAACACCTGCCTGGTCAAAGGTTTTACCGCGGCTACCTTCTCCATTAAGGAATTCGCCATTGGCATTCTGACCTGTTGCATAACCTGATGGCCAGATCAGTTCGTCCTTCATGTGAGCTTGCAGGAAGTCTGTAATGACCTCTTTGGGCAGCTCATTCAGGGTTTTGTAACCTCTGTTCAGAATCTTAGTCGAGAAATAGTTATCGATCGCCTGTTTACTTGGCACAATCATGGTGTAACCACCCTGCTCAACGCCAAGGGTTGAACCTGAGGAACTTCCATAAAGCTCCTGGTTAGGCTGGAAAGGCAGACCGGTATAAAACTTCGCATACAGATTGGTAATATTCTTTTCAGGATACAGCTTTTTATATTCTTCAGTAAGAGTGTTGCTTTCCTGGTATTGTACGTAATAAGAAGTTCCGTCATAAGAGAAATCAAGCAAATTTTTCATGCTAGAAAATCCGTCTTTGTTTTCTTTCAACAGTTCGTCAATGTTCTTCAAAACATAAGGCACTGAATCCAATACATGGATGATACCATTTTCAGCATAGATATCTTTTTCCACAACACCGGCATTCTGAATACGGATAGAATCAAAAGAGGCATTGGGATAAAAATGCGCATAATCCGCTCTTCCATCTCCAAGGCTATTGGTTCTGAAGTATTTAGATGTCAGTACAGGAATAAAGCGGAACGGGGTCATGATATTTCCGGTAGTTGTACTTAAATCAGCCACCCAGGAATCTACTCCGTTTACTTTTTCCTGATAAATCGTTTTATAATAGGAAGTTCTTCTTTTTATGTACTCACCAGCTATTCCGCCAAGCGTATTGGAGTCGTATTTATTGTAGATCATGGTATAACCCACAATTTTTTTCAACTCATCAACAGGAATATCGGCAACTGTTGCATAATTGTTTTTCTGCATAAATGCCTTGAAGGCATTGTCATTCGGTGCAAAAACAGTGTAATTGCCGGCTCCTTTCAGAACTTTAGCGTAAGGTGTCTTGTCAATACATTCGAGATACAAAGAAAAATTGCCCTTTTCTTTCAGAATGTCATAGACAGGAGCCTCGAGCCAGTCCGGACGATCGTAATAGTCATCTTTGTTTGAGCAGGATATGGCCAACAAAGAGAGCAATACACTCATGAATAATATACATGTGTGCGATGCAATTCCTATTCGATTCTTCTTTTTAAGAAAACCGGCAGATGTGTTTTGGAAAATCTCCCTTTTCATTTTCAAAATTGGTGTAGAATAGAACATAAATAATTAAGTATATAAGTAAGGTTAAACTCTATTTTCCGGTAAGAAAACTGGAGGATAGCCATGGTTTTAGATTGAACAAGGCAAAGATAGAGTGCCACAAAAATCTGAAAATAGAAACTTATACAAATAGCTGTCTTATCGTACAACTCTGGTCCAAACCCTGAAACATCTGACAGTTACACCTCTGGATATCCATTTATTAGAGCTTGTATAAACTACCATCTCAATTTATCAGACACAGAGAAAATCGCCCGGATACGCAACAAAATCACCACAACTATTTCACCACTGAGGCCTTCAGACTTTGGCCATTTCAGCATAGCACAACTCCTACCATGCGAAAATACGACAAGCTATTCCCTTGCCCGATGTTATTTCGTACAAATACATAGAGAATCATACAAGCCTAAAACATTTCACACAACATGGTTAATTTAACAACCAGCAGGTTAAATCAACATCTTAAACAACAGGAAGCTCATAAAAGCGGTACAACGGGAAATCAGGGCTCCGCCAGGTCATTTAATAAATAAAGGGGAATAAAAAGTGGACAAAAAGACAAAGAAGAGTGGACAAAACAACAGGGCTCCCAAGCAGAGAGAATGATTTTACCTCCCGACAACATTTAGTCGGAATTCATCACCTCGACAAATACCCATAATAAAGAAAGAAGACTCTTCCTTATATAAAAATGTGTCGGTAAAGTTTAAACAGACTCTAAGCATACGAGAAGGTCTTATTGTCTGCCTCCAATAAGGATCTGGAGAAATTTTCAATTCTCAGCAGCTTAAAACGGGCAAATCAAATCAGCAGGACAACCATAACCGGTTAATTTACAAGGAAGAACTAACCCAGAAGAAAAACATTAAGAAAGGATAGGAAATGGAAGAATCCGGAGAAGCAGAACCATTTGGCGGTTCAATATTGATCCACAATAATATCTCTCCATTTATCACCACGAAGGACCCACAAAACCTAACAGGTGAGGTGTCAAAAATACAGAGCATTTATAGAGATAAATTCGTCCCTAAAATCAATACGTTAAATCCGTTCTCAAATGTTGATGTTGTCTCCCGATAGCTATCGGGACCGCACTTGATGCGGGATCTCTCAATCAGATAATGACAGTATTACGAGCAAAACGCAATATTCTGCGATTTTGAGATCCCGTGTCAGGCACGGGATGACAGTGCGAAGTTTCGTTCACTTATAGAAAATAGAACGAAGTTGTTTTTATCAACACCTTTGATTTTTGACACCTCACCTAACAGGTTTCGAAAACCTGTTAGGTTTCTCTTTACCCCGCTCCAACACCAACAAAAAAGGGTGACCGTTTGGCCACCCTTAATGTATATACCGCGTTTAAGCGCGTTTTATTTACTTGTATTCACACCAGCTCTTGATCTGGATGTCATCCATGCTCATGTTGCAGAACGCATGAATAAAGGCAGAAGCAAGGCGCGGGTTAGTGATCAACGGAATGTTAAGGTCGATCGCTGCACGACGCACTTTATAACCACGGCTAAGCTCGCGGGAAGTCAGGTTTTTAGGAACATTCACCACAAAGTCAATTTGTTTGCTTTGCAGCATATCCATTACCTGAGGATCTCCCTCCTCACCCGGCCAGTGTACCAGTTTGGATGGAACATCATTATCGGTCAGGTATTTGTGGGTACCGTTTGTTGCGTAGATTTGGTATCCTTTCTCTGCCAGTAACTTCGCACTTGGAAGCAATGAAGCTTTTTGTTGTGCATCACCAGTTGACAGAAGAACTGATTTCTCAGGAATGCGGTAACCTACTGACAACATAGATTTCAATACCGCTTCGTAAGTATCATCCCCGATACAACCTACCTCACCGGTAGAAGCCATATCCACACCCAATACCGGGTCAGCCTTTTGCAGGCGGGTGAATGAGAACTGAGAAGCCTTGATACCTACATAATCCAGGTCGAATGCACTGTGGTTAGGCGTTTCGTAAGGAATACCCATCATCACTTTGGCAGCCAGTTCGATAAAGTTATATTTCAATACCTTAGAAACGAATGGGAAGCTTCGTGAAGCACGAAGGTTACACTCGATCACTTTGATATCGTTGTCTTTTGCCAGGAACTGCATGTTGAACGGACCGGTGATATTCAGCTCTTTAGCGATCTGACGTGCAATGCGTTTGATGCGACGTACAGTTTCCACATACAATTTTTGCGGAGGGAACTGGATAGTTGCGTCACCTGAGTGAACACCGGCGTATTCCACGTGCTCTGAGATAGCGTAAAGAACCATTTCGCCTTTATCGGCTACTGCATCGATCTCGATCTCTTTCGCGTTTTCGATGAACTCACTTACCACTACCGGATGTTTCTTCGATACGTTAGCTGCCAACTGAAGGAACTGTTTCAGTTCGCTGTCGTTTGAGCAAACGTTCATCGCTGCACCTGAAAGTACGTAAGAAGGACGAACCAATACCGGATAGCCAACTTCGCTGACAAAGCTGTCAATATCATCCATGCTGCTCAGCTCTTTCCAGCGTGGCTGGTCGATACCGAGGCGGTCACACATGCTTGAGAATTTATGCCGGTCTTCAGCGTTGTCGATGCTTTGTGCAGAAGTTCCAAGGATAGGAACATTGTTTGCATCCAGACGCATAGCCAGGTTGTTAGGAATCTGTCCGCCGGTAGAAAGAATCACACCGTGTGGGTTTTCCAGTTCGATGATGTCCATCACACGCTCGTATGAAAGCTCATCGAAGTATAGGCGGTCACACATATCGTAGTCGGTCGAAACCGTCTCGGGGTTGTAGTTGATCATAACCGAACGCCAGCCTTCCTTACGGATAGTCAGCAGGGCATTTACCGAACACCAGTCAAACTCTACCGAGCTACCGATACGGTAAGCTCCCGAGCCCAATACGATTACCGAACGGTGGTCGCCCAGGTATTTCATATCGTTGGCAGTACCGTTGTAGGTCAGGTACAGGTAGTTGGTTTGTGCAGGATATTCAGCAGCCAGCGTGTCGATTTGTTTTACAACAGGAGTAATGCCCAGGCTCTTACGGTAGTCACGAACTGCATTCAATGAAACATCTTCGTCACCTTTACCTACGATCAAACGGCCGATCTGGAAGTCAGAGAACCCTTGTTGTTTAGCGTGGCGAAGCAAGTTTGCAGGAAGAGATTCGATTTTGTCAAATGTTTCCAGCTCATTGGCCGTTGTGAAGATGTTGTATAGTTTTTGCAGGAACCAACGGTCAATACGAGTCAACTCGTGGATTTGGTCGATGGTGTATCCTTTGTAGAATGCGTCAGAAATCGCGAAGATACGCTTGTCGGTCGGCTCTTTCAGCTCTTTGTCGATGTTCTCGACTTTCAGCTCTTTGTTCGCCACGAAACCGTGCATACCCTGACCGATCATACGCAGACCTTTCTGGATCGCCTCTTCGAAGGTACGGCCGATAGCCATAACCTCACCTACCGATTTCATGCTACTGCCGATCTCACGGTCAACGCCCTGGAATTTAGCAAGGTCCCAACGGGGCAGTTTACATACGATATAGTCAAGCGCAGGCTCGAAAAGTGCGGTAGTTGATTTGGTAACAGAGTTTTTCAGGTCAAACAGTCCGTACCCGAGCGCCAGTTTGGCAGCCACGAATGCGAGCGGATAACCGGTAGCTTTGGAAGCCAAGGCAGAAGAACGGCTCAGACGGGCATTTACCTCGATCACGCGATAGTCTTCTGAGTATGGATCAAATGCATACTGAACGTTACATTCGCCTACGATACCGATGTGGCGGATGATGCGAATAGCCAGTTCGCGAAGTTTGTGATATTCTGCGTTGGTTAGTGTTTGAGATGGAGCAACAACGATAGACTCACCGGTGTGGATACCGAGCGGGTCGAAGTTCTCCATGTTACAAACGGTGATACAGTTGTCGTATTTGTCACGAACCACCTCGTACTCTACCTCTTTCCAGCCTTTGAGTGATTTTTCCACTAATACCTGAGGAGAGAATGCGAATGCTTTTTCGCAGAGAACATTAAGTTCTTCTTCGTTGTCGCAGAAACCGCTACCGAGACCACCCAGTGCATAAGCGGCACGTACGATGATAGGATAACCGAGTTCTTTGGCAGCACGACGAGCGTCTTCGATGTTTTCAACCGCCTCACTTTTGATGGTCTTAACGTCGATCTGGTCCAGTTTTTTTACGAAAAGCTCACGGTCTTCCGTGTCCATGATAGCCTGTACCGGAGTACCCAGAACTTTCAGGTTGTATTTTTCGAGAATACCACTGGTGTACAGTTGCACACCACAGTTCAGCGCAGTCTGTCCACCAAAAGCGAGCAGAAGACCATCCGGATTCTCTTTCTTAATTACTTTTTCTACGAAGAAGGGAGTGACAGGTAGGAAGTAAATCTTGTCTGCAATACCTTCCGATGTTTGTACGGTTGCGATGTTCGGGTTGATCAAAACGGTGTAGATACCCTCTTCACGCAATGCCTTTAACGCCTGCGAACCAGAGTAGTCAAACTCACCGGCTTCACCGATTTTCAATGCTCCCGAACCGAGAATAAGAACTTTTTTAATCTCTTTCATTGAGTATTATATAGTGCTGTTGTTTATTCGTTTTGTTTAGTTATTCGAAAGTGAATGACAACTTTCGGCATTTAAGAGAGTACCCCAATAAACAGTCAATTTAGAAGCTTTCTTCTCTTAAGTTACAATTGCCCCAAGCCCCTAAAGGGGATGTCAGGAAGTGCAAATAAGCTCCGAAATACCACTCTTCAAAGTCCCCTTTAGGGGATTAGGGGCAGGAAGAACGATGCGACTAATTTTGAGATATCCTCCTGAGAGTTCTGATTATTATTTTATCAGATTCACGAAATCGTCGAACAGAAACTCGGTATCAGTCGGACCACTTGCTGCTTCCGGGTGGAACTGACAAGAGAAGTACGGTTTGGTTTTGTGTTTGATACCTTCGTTGGTGCCGTCGTTCATGTTGGTGAACAATGGTTCCCAGTCGCTGCCCAGTGTCGCGTTATCCACCGCGAAACCGTGGTTCTGGCTGGTTACATAGCAACGGTTGGTACCTTCCATGCGTACCGGCTGGTTGTGGCTGCGGTGACCGTATTTCAGCTTGTAAGTTTTTGCGCCGCCGGCTTTCGAAAGCAATTGGTTACCCATACAGATCCCGAAGATCGGTTTGCCGGTTTCCATAAATTTGCGGATGTTCTCAACAGTTGTGTCACAGAAGTCGGGGTTACCCGGTCCGTTAGAGACAAAGAGTCCGTCAAACTCCAGCGTATTGAAGTCATAATCCCAGGGCACGCGGATCACGGTTACATCGCGTTTCAACAGGCAGCGGATGATATTGTGTTTCACACCGCAGTCCACAAGGCAGATTTTTTTCTTGCCGTTACCGTAAGTAATCACCTCTTTGCAGCTGGTGATCGCTACCTGGTTTTCGGTATTTGGGTTGTGGAAGTCAATTTCATTTTCGTCTTCGAAAACGATTTTTCCCAACATAGCACCTTTTTCGCGAAGGATTTTGGTCAACTCGCGGGTATCAATTCCGTAGATGCCCGGTATTTTACTTTCAATCAACCATTCGCTAAGGCTTTTGGTTGCATTCCAGTGGCTGTGCTCGAAGGAATAATCAGATACAATAAATCCGCTTACATGAATCTTTTCTGATTCGTAGAAAGCGGATAAGCCATCAACAATTTGATCAGCGGGAACACCGTAATTGCCGACAAGCGGGAACGTCGAAACTAGAATTTGCCCCGAATAAGAGGGGTCGGTCAAACTTTCGGGATAACCTACCATCGCCGTGTTGAAAACAACCTCTCCGGCAACCGGTTTTTCGTATCCAAACGATTTCCCGTGGAAGACAACTCCATTCTCTAAGACTAATGAAACAGGCTTTTCTTTACGCATTTATATACTAACTTACTCTGTTATTTAAAAATCAGGCAAAGATAAGGATAATCACGCAATTATCAGAAAAGACCAAAGGGAAATTTGTGGATATTAACAACTTGCACAGAAAGAATATCACAGAAAACCCCAATAGCGATCAGCGGCTCCACGCCGCTTGACGCGTTACCAATTCAACCTGCAATTTATATCACAGAGAACAACGGAGGTTTACACAGAGAGCCACAGAGCGATAAATATTAAACCTCTGTGCCGTTCTCTGTGTATCTCTGTGGTAAGAAACAGTACGGCTCTCTGGCGATCAGCGGCTTCATGCCGCTTGACGCATTACACGAAGCTTAGGGAATATTTCTCTAAGTAACGATATTACCCATACCATTCGTTATAGAGCCATATTTGTTGTCACATTTTGCAGTTACAAACCCTGGTAAAATGATTTTCAATAAATGACACTTAACATTAGCGGCTGTGATGATACAAATTCCCTACAGCATAAAGAGGGAATACTTCTATCTTATCATAGAACGAAAAATTCTCCTGCGACACCCGAATTCCTTTTTCACTATTTTTAGAATCCATAAAAAGGTACAAACTTTGCATACTGCCTTTTGTACCGGACTTAACTTCAATGGGTAGTATTGATAAGCCAATCCGAATCAGATAATCAACTTCAGCATTACTGTTCTTTGCTTCGCGCTGCCAATAATACAAACTCTGACGCTGGTAGCACGATGCTGATTTAATCAGCTCCAGACCAACATTCAGCTCAGCAATATTTCCTTTATTGATGGATTGAAAATCATCCTTCAGTAAAATCTCAGATAGGTTTAATCCCAGTAGTCGCTGAAAAATACCGGAATCAAAAACGATGAACTTACGTTTTTTAGGATTTACTTCCGCCCCCAGGGGGATACCATTGGCCGAACTATGGGTAATCGGAATAATTAATCCTGCCATAGTTAACAATTCAAGTGCGTCCTTAACCTGCATCCGGTTTAAATCCGGAGAGGTATTGCTATATACAAATTTTTGTCCGTTCTGCTCCACCACCGACTTAAATACTTCCCGTATCACAGATGTAGAGGCCCGCTTTTTGTATTTTGCAAAATCATCTTCATACGAATAAATCAAATCATCCAAAACACGCTGACATTTTAATAAATCATGCGCCTCCAGATAAGTAGATACAATTTTAGGCATGCCACCCAAAATCAAAAATCGCTTATATAAATCGAGAGCCTTGCGATGAACTAGCTCTGATAATGGATTTTGTGGAGACGCTTCGGCAATTGCTTTGCGCAATAATCCTGCACCGGATGCTTCTATAAATTCACCAAACGAAAAAGGATATAAAAATAGAGAACTAATGCGCCCTACTCCAAATGACGGAAGTTCTGATAATGCAAACTCAAGCAGGGAACCGGCTGCAATAACATGTAGTTCAGGATATTTCTCGTAGAAAAAACGCAACGATGATATAGCAGGCAAACAACTTTGAATCTCATCAAGAAATAAAAGTGTTTCACCGGGCACTATAGGAGTATCGTATATCACCGATAGCTGCTCACAAATTCGTTGAGGATTTAAATTTCCTGCAAAAACAGTCTTTACATCCTGATCTTGCTCAAAATTTACCTCAATAAAATTTTTGAATTGAGAGCCCAAATTTCGTATCAAGGATGATTTACCAACCTGACGGGCTCCACGAACCAACAATGGATGTCTATCCGATTCGTTTTTCCAGAGATACAATTCTGTTTCTATATCACGCTTATAGTAGGCCATATCTTTTACCGGGCTTAAACTTTAGAACTGCAAAGATATTCATTTTCGTTTTTCCAAGGCAATATCGCAATTTAAAATACGTTTTTCCAAGTCAATACCACGATTAGGAATACGTTTTTCCAAGGCAATAACACCATAATTCTTATTTAAGGGGTTCTACCGGGTTTAGTGTGAGACAATACAAAGAGCATTAATGTCAAATGTATTCAATATCTCTCCGTCTCGAATTACTGCCCCTAATTATCTCCCGATGGTCAATGACCGTTGGTTCCCCTGAAGGGGACTTTACCCACAGTATGTTTTTGACTCTCTGCGGGTTAAATGGCATTTATTTAGCGACTTATTTCATTCCCGGCACTCTCTTTAAGTCCCCTTTAGGGGAATCGGTAGATCGGCGAAGCTAATTAGGGGCGGTTGTGTAGAATTATCATTTTAATAAAGCATCCCCAGTGCCCAGTTTATATCAAGTAAAATCATACACCCACTCTAAAACCAGTAGTGCCAATAAAACAAAAAGCCACAGAGCGGTAAATATCTAACCTCCGTGGCCCTCTGTGCCGTTCTCTGTGTATCTCTGTGATAAGAAAATAACTCTGGAGCAAAGTCCTACTGTGCCCTATGTGCCTATGTGGTTCAAAAAAACTCTCACTACTCACTACTCAGTAAGCCAGCTTCTCCCCCTGCACCACATTCTTGACCGTACGGTAAATAATCTTCAGATCCAGCGCCAGCGACCAGTTCTGAATATAGAAGACATCCAACCGTACCCGACCGGCCATCTGGTGCAGCTCCCGGGTCTCACCCCGAAATCCTCTCACCTGGGCCAACCCGGTAATACCCGGCTTCACTAAGTGGCGATCCATATAGTTATCGATCAGCTCCGAGTAATCTTCCGTATGCTTAATCATATGCGGACGCGGTCCTACCACCGACATATCCCCGATCAGCACATTGATAAACTGGGGAATCTCATCAATATTGGACTTGCGCAGGAAGTCACCCACTCTCGTCTTGCGGGGATCATCCTTTGTTGCCTGGAGCTTATCCGAGGCCTTATTGACTCGCATCGAGCGGAATTTATAACACCAGAACTCTTTCCCGTTCAGCCCCGTACGGAGTTGTTTAAAAAACACCGGGCCCGGCGAAGAGAGCTTAATCGCAATCGCCACTATCAAAAAGAGCAGTGGGAATATCATCAGTAATACCACCAGGGAAAACAACACATCAAAGGTGCGCTTCACGGCCTTGTTTCTCACTTCGTCCAGCACATCCCGGTTCAGTGCAATTGCTTCAGTTTTTTTCTCTGTTTCCATTCTTAGTCAGTTAACAATATATCATTGTGCAGGAGCAAATTCCTCAATACGATTACAAAAATAAGCAATTGTAAAATTTATCGCTTCATTTACTTGCAATCCCTAACGTTTTTTCTGTAGAAATGAAATTTGTGACAGTTAGCATAACTTGATTCTTTCGTCAGTCGGGATTTGCAATCCCGGCTTCTTTTATCTCCAGGATCTGTGATCCATAATCTTAATTTCTTTACTGGCGCTTACAGGGATTTACGCACAGAAATCCGACTATATCCCGAACAGACTCTCAGGAGGTTCTTCCCCCATTACCGTTTCATCCCAGGAATAATCCGGAGCGGATCATTCAACCTCTGTCAACTAAAAAGCCATAATGGTTTCATCCACTTCAGTATCCACCACTCCATTATTCCATTGATCAAACCCTCAAAATCCGCGCTTCGAACAGATTCAAATACCACAAAGAAATCTTTCCCGGCTACCATTTTAAGATAATTGATTATTTCTTCAAATTCACTATGATCCGCTAATCATAGCATTCCAACTATAAGCAATATGCTGACGGACTTCCGGATTTTATTCATCCTTATCATGAGACAAGGTCTCCCCCACCAAATGACTGACAAATAAAGCATTTCCCACCAGATACCTTTTCCATAGCCTTCCCGGCTCGGAAGAGAAACGATGCAACCACTCCAGACCGGCATTTTGCATCCATTTGGGGGCGCGATTCTTATTCCCGGCATAAAAATCAAATACCGCACCAATACACCCAATGTGTTTTACATCCAGGTATTCCATGTGCTTCAATGCCCATTTCTCCTGCTTGGGTGCGGTCATGCCAATAAAGAGCACATCCGGCTTTACCGCATTGATTGCCTCTATCATTTCCCGGTTATCGTCATCAGAAAAATCAGGTTTATAAGGGGGAGAATAGGTCTCTATCCTCACATTGGGATATTCTTTCGCTGCACGTTCCCTTATTTTATCTAACGTGGATTCGCTGCTCCCCAGAAAAAAGGAAACCCCTCCAATATTCTGCAATCGCTTCATCTCAAATCGGAAAAGATCAGCACCAGCTATGCGCTGCACCTTTCTTTTCTGTAACATCTGGATGGACCACACCACACTGGCGCCATCTGCAATCAATACATCTGACTTTTGCAGTGCCCTGGCAAATCCGGCGTCTTTCCGACTGACATTGTAAGAGTGTGCATTGATCGTCGTGATCAATAACTTCTTATTCGGCAGATGCCGTAACGCCATCCGGTTACGAAGTGGTTTTATTTTTTTGAGTCGCATAACTAACCTATTGAAAATATTTTATCTTTTCTCTGTAATTCGCAAATGTTCTTCTAGTTGCTCTTTATCATCAAATCTATCTCGAATCTTTTTTGCGGGATTCCCTCCATAAATCGAATAGGGATCAACATCCTTTGTTACTACAGAACCTGCTGCGATAATACTACCTGTCCCAATCTTAACACCACCTAAAATTATTACTCCCAGACCAATCCACACATCATCTTCTACAGTAATCAGTTGATCTAATCCCTTCCAATCGTAATTTTCATCTCTGATTTGAGGTGATAAACGAATAGGAACGCCTAATTGTTGATAATGATGATCATAACGACCTATCAAAGAAACATGATTAGCTAAAATCACATTATTACCAATAATAGCATCACATTCTATGATGGAATATTTACCGATATAAAAATTATCTCCAATTACAAGCTGTTGTTTTGCCCATAAAAAGACTCCCCGGGCAGCATGAAAATTTTTTCCAATTTGGTATTTACGCCATTTTAGATGCTTCAGATACAAATCGCGAAAATTCTTTATTGTTTGAATCATTTCCCTGCTATTTTTTTTAAGAATTCAGATAAGACTGTTTTTCTTCCATTTTTTGAAATCAACAATTTTATTCTAATCTGAATCTTATGCCTTTTTGAAAAATAGAAAATAAATTCTCGCGTTCTGTTTTGCGATGGATTAACAAAGGGAATAAAACTGTATATTGATTTTATATCCTCTTTTTGAACTGATAAGTACGGGTTTACCCCAGAACAATGAGTTCCAGTTTCATTGTATCCGATATTTTGAACTAAAGAGTAAGTTGGATACACAGAATAATTATCACTTAGAAAGTGATTAAAAGACCAACGAACATACCAAGAATCATTTTTGTTGCCGAGAGACTCTAATAGCATTTTGGATATATCTGCACCACATTCTCTTTTGAATGATTTCAATAATGACTTGTCTCTATTAATGATATCAAACAACTCTTTCTTATTGAATAGATCAACATTCCAATATTCTTTCCATGTTGCCCATCCCCAAGGAAAAGGCCTTCTTTGAAAATACACATCAGACGATTTTTCTTTAAGAGCCAACGAAAATCCATTTATTGTTTGAACCCTTGGATACGCTTCATAAAATGCTAAGGCTTGGTTCATAAAATCTAGAAAATCGGGAGTGGTTTTCAGATCATCTTCTAATACAATAACCTTACCATATTGCACGACTATTTTTGATACTCCGTCAATAATGGACATCGCCAAGCCTTTATTTACCTCCGATTCAAAAATAGTTACAGATTTAAATCCGGAAATTTGTCTTACATAATGTCTTACCTCATTTACTTTTAGCGATGCTAGCTCACTCTTAGGACCATCAGAAAAGATAAACAACTCTGATTCTGAAGCAAGATTGTTTTTTAGAAGAGCCTCAACAGTTTGTTTAGTCTCTTCTAAGCGATTATAAACAAATAAACAAACCGGACTAATCTCTTTATTTATATTTTTTCGTGATGTTTCAGTACTCATTTCTCTGCTTTTATGTACTTATTCCAGAATCTTGGGAAAATCAATCGAATATGAATCGTCAAAAAGTTGGTTATTGCTTTCTTATAGCCATAATGCCTCTTCGCGTACTCAAAAAACTGAAACGGAACTCCACCCAATGGTGTAGTAAACACACTCAGACGCTCAATAAGAGAATATTTTGGGTTAAACCATTTAGTGAGATCATTTTTTTCACAATATGCAATAGACTCAGTTGTTACATAGGATTTAATCCCTTGCTTAGATGCCCGCATACCATAATCAAAGTCTCCCAACCCATGATGAAAAATGGGATCCAAATTACCAACAACATTAAACACAGACGCAGGAACTAATACCACATTACCATTAAAATAATCACATAATTGAGGCACTCCGTTTGGTATAAGTTTTTCCTCCGTCTTTTTATTCAAGCCACTATAAGTAACCTCGCCATCAATTTTGGTTTCACAGACTCCACAAACAATTGAGCTCTCACCTACTTTGTCTAAACAGGACATTAAAATCTGAAGCGCATCTGGTTTTAATATAGTATCATCATTCAACCACAAATAATAGTCATAATTTCCTTTAGCTGCTTCACTCCATGCCAAACACATCCCCCGATTCCAGAATAATAAGCCATTTCCTTGTATTACTTTTACATCTGGAAAGCGGGATAGTACTTCAATACTTGTACCATCTATACTACCATCATCTACCAAAAAAACATCAAAAGTATTTTCATTTGGCAAATGACAATTATGCAAAGCCTCTAGACATGCAATCGTCTTTACTTTACGGTTATGACACGTCATTAGGACGGCAATATATTTCATATTTTATTATTTTCAATATTTATATAATCAACGCCATTTCAATCGTTTCGGTGATCGTAAATCTATTTTCTCAGAATCCTCATTAACAATAATTTTACTATCAAATATTCCACGTACCCAACACCTCATTTCCGAATCAGTCATATCACGAAATGATTTTGAAAAACAGAGCCCTAAGCTTAACCAAAGAAAGAAATAATTCATATCAAAATTAGTAAATTCTTCAACCCACGAATATGCCCATCGAAATGCTATAAAAATTCCAATTAGCTTGCAGAAATAATTGTTTGATTTATTAATAGCGAGATATGAAGCAAAATAATATATCAATGTGAAAGCCACGACTCCAACAACTCCCAGATTATTAAAAACATTCAATATACCCACTTCAGAACCCATCCTACCTTTAGATCCTAAAACGGTACTTGCAAAATACTCCGATATATATCCTCCTGCTGCACTTTCACCAAACAAAAAGGTATCACGTTTTATTCCTGAGCTAATAACCTCTTTATAAAGAAATGTTCGTGTATCTGCTGTAAAATTATTATCAATCTCGTCTCCATTAGCATTTTTTGCTGCCAAGGTATAATCCCCTTTTATATACTCATTCATTTTGAAGACATTAAAAGTATCAGTAACAGCCAAAATAAAAAATAAAATGGGGATTAAAAACAACAATAGACGGAATACCCTCAGCAAATATCCCCTTATAAAGAATCTGAAATAATATAACAACATGATTCCTAAAGCTATTAAAATTCGAATCATATTGGAACGGGCTCCCATATCTGAGAAAAAAGAACAAACAAGAATTAATCCTATAATTATTTTCCATTTGCATTCTATAAGTGGAAAAAAAAGAATTAGAAAATAAATGGGCGAGACAAAACGGCCGAAACCATCAGTATTTATGGAAGTCTTAGATAAAAAGAAAATCACAAAAGAAACTGGTAATAAATATCTCACAAAAGAATAAAACATAGCCTGAGCAACCTCCTTATTTGAACCAATACAACTAACAAGTGGCAACAACATGACCAAAGCTGTACTCAATAACATTTGTTTCCAATCCCAGTAGTTTTGGGCTTCAAAAAGCACACCTCTTATTATTGCAACTACACCTAAACTCAAATAAAAGAATACAATATACCGATATTCAAAGTCTTGTTTTATATACATCTTGTAAAAGAGAACACCTACAGCAATTACAAGCAAATAAGAAAGGGACGCTGAGATATACGTCATCCCCTCCCACGAAACCACAAAAGCAGCCTGTATTAATCCGATTAGAATTATCGAATACAAAATAATGGATTTAATTGTTACCTTCACTTTCATTTACTCGTATAAAGTTCTAATACCTTCAATGCATTAGTTTTCATATTAAAATTTTTATCAACGAAAGACTTTGCACTAGTCGCAATATCTATTGAAACTTGAGGTGAAGAGTCTAAAAAAACAACTTTCTCTGCGAGTACTTTATAATCTTCCGTAATCAACAGACTATTGTTGCCATTTTTATTAAAATCTCTCAAACCCGGAACATCATATAAAATAGACGGGATTCCACACCCCATTGCTTCAATTGTTGTTATAGGAATCCCCTCAAATTTACTAGGCATGATATATATATCAGAGGCAATTAAGAATTTTCTCACATCAGGTTGATTGCCATAAAATTGAATATTCTTATCAACACCTAATTCAACCGCCAAATTAACCTCCTCATACTCAGACACACCTTGCCCCAGATGAAGATACATACAATTAGGATTATGTAACAAAATTAAAGGCATAGCCTTAATAATCTCAGAATGTTGCTTAACAGGACTGCACCCACCCACAGAAACAAGTACTAAAGCATCTTTTGCAATTCCCAATTCTTGACGAACTTTATCTTTTTCGTTAACTAATACAGGAAAAAAGCGATTGCAGTTATACCAATTATAAATTTTAGTCGTATTGTTGTGATAGAAGTTTTTTTCATGATCATACACAGAATCACTAATTGTCTGAAACTTGCACTTAAAAATGCATTTCGCAGACCAACGTAAAAACAAATGATATAAATAGGTGATCTTTTTAGTTGGGAATACATTGTGAAAAGTATAAACAGATCTGAGACCAGCGATCCAGGCACAAAGCGCACCACCCCATCGCAACCTAGATGAATGAATGTGTACAACATCATACCCACCTTGCTTTAGCAATCTAACGAGCTTTATATAAAATCCAATTCGAGCAATATAATGCTTTAAACATGGTGCAGCAATATGCAAAACAGAATAGCCAGCATCTTTAAAATAGGGTGCATATTCTCCCAAATTGGGGCCAGTTGCTAACGCAGTTAATTCTACATTTTTCTCCTGGAAGAGTTTCGCTGCATCAACATACATGATTTCAGCACCTGAGAATTTTAACTCATGAAATATATGGATTACCTTCAATTTATTCATGTTCATATTTTAAAGACCATGTCACATTTTCTTTCAAACAACGTACAGGATTACCCGCAACAAGATTCTTTGAGTCTACATCATTTACAATCAAACTATTCATCCCAACAATTGCGCCATCACCAATATTCACTCCCTTTAAGATTTTCACATAGCTTCCAATCCAAACACCGTTACCAATATAAATAGGACGTTCCGGATTTATAAACCGCCCATCAGCATCATAGATCGAATGTGTATCACTAGCCCACACTTCTATATTATCTGCAAAAAGGCAATTCGTCCCAATTATCACAGAATTATTGCGACCTACATTTACGATTCGAATTTGACCAAAAGTCGTACCGGCTCCAATTTTCAAAGTACAGTTGGAGCCTCTTATTATAATATTAGCCTTACGCAATTTTACATCTTTATCAATTTGGATTACATTATTCTGCCCTTTAACAGTTATAGAAGTTTCTAATATTTCAGAATCATAAATACTTAATTTGTTATTTTTCCCTGAAAACAAAATTCGAGATTTGGAGAATCGTGATCGATAGGTATTTATTCGATTATTTTTCCCTCCAGTTATCTTTACAAAGTAGAAAAGCGATCCTTTAAATTCTCCGAAAGAAAAAAAACGAACAAAATTAGTATTAATAACCTCAATACACTTCCGAAATATCATCATAATTCAATAATAATAAGGCCAAAATTAATTACCAATAACAAGCACCTTCAACTTTACCTGCACCTTCTGGCTTTTCATTTCCACCTGGCCTGACCCAATATTCATTAAACAAATTCATATAGGGCCAAACAATAAATTGCTCCCATCTACTACCTATAATGCCGAATAACAACTGAGTTACCCCTGCTAAATGAATTGCTTTTTTACCAGATCGTTTAACATGTGCAGCTAAAGGAAAACCATAAGCACCACAACCTATAATACAAATATCATAGTCAGTCCTATCTATTTCCGCTTTCATTGACTCCAGTGCCTCAAACCAATCTGCAAATTCAGTCTTTGACCCTGCTACACTTTGCACAGCTTTAATAGTCTTCAATTCAAATTCGGGAAGTAAATTGTTCTCAAAAAGCAATTCACGCTTACAATATTGTTTTTCTATAGTTTCAGCAAATGGATGAACAACAAGTACCTTTTTACCTTCTAAAGCTTTGGTCCATGGATTAGTTGCAAAAAAAGGTTCTAGATCCTCTAGAACAATCCTCTTTGCTTTAATCAATTCGTTATTAAAATATCGCTCTTCATTCAACCATGACCCTAAAATATCGACCTGCTGAATATCCTGAAGCATCAATTCGCAAAATTGTTCAACTTTATCAATCCGCCTCGGGAAAAAGCCACTCCAAATTTGCATTTGATTTATAATTTGAGGATCCCACCACCATTGAATAGACACTCCCTTAATAAAGTCATTCCACTTTCTATTATTTTGAATGACCCCTAAGTAATTCACCAGACATGTCATTTCAGTAGAACCAAACCGCGCAATCATACAAGGTTCCTCCTTAACGAGACACCTATAAATTAGATCGTTTGCATATTCTTTGCTGGAAAACAGTTTCCAGTTACGACCTGTAATGAATTGCTCTGGACGAACTAACTTAACTATCCCCCGAAGATATTTCAGCATTACTTTATCAATCATCTTATAATTTATTTATCCCCCACAGTCAATCCTCGCCAACCATGCATCTTTTCAACTTTAAAACTGTAGACTTTAGATTTAAAAGCGACAAAACACGTGAAAGTAAGTTGTTTTTATTCCCTAACAACAAGATAACATCACAAACAACTAGATAATTCCAAAAATTAAATACAGTTACATATTCACGATGCAGTATAAGCCTCGGAATAACCTCATTTTTTATTATACTCCGATGTTCTTTATAAAATCGTTCATTAATATAATAAGAAGTATTCCTCCTAACTCCAGAGATATTATTATCATGCAATCGATATTTAACTACAAACTTATCGAGGAAATTAAAATAAAACCCCAACTCCGAGGCTTTTATCCACAAGGGTAGATCTTCAATATATTTGTATTTCTCATCAAATCCACCAATCCCAACTAATGAATTCTTATTAAAAAAGCTTGCTTGTATAGGAACCCCCGAGCCTTTTACATTTCTCAAATACTGATTTTCTTGTGATAGTTTATAAAAAGGGTTTATTTTATCCTCTGTAACAGTATCTCCTTTCCAATAGAACAATCGGCCCACTAATATTTTGCATTCTCTATCTGCTTGACAATAACTAACAAAATCCGTGATACAGTTATCCAACAAAACATCATCTCCTGCAATTAACTTTACCCACTCACCCTCAGCGGCACTAAGCCCTCTATTGCAGTTAGGCGAAATCCCCGAATTTTCCACGACAGTTACTACTTTCGTCCTAACAAATCGGTAATTATTTTCTTTGATCCAATCACGACATAATTCCACTGTATTATCACTGGAACAATCATCTGAAACTATCAATTCTATATTTTGATAAGTTTGAGATTTGGCACTCTCTAATGTTTCAATTACGTATTTAGATGAATTGTAAGTTATTACAATAATTGAAATCAAAGGTTGATTATTCATACTCTCTGCCATCCTTTTTGATTAATATATTTCTGTACGCTAATTCTACAAACATACCCCATAATTTGAATTTAGTCAAATTTGAAAATCTATAAAACCTGGAGTTGTATGTAATAATTATTATTTCAATCGTCGAATCGTATTTTTCATGATTCCGCCAAGACCTATCCGTTTATCTAATTCTCTGTAAGAGCTTATAGCCGAAAGAGTAATTAATATCAGTCCTACAACGTAGGGATATGGTTGCGGAAGATAGAACACAGATAGAAAAGCTCCGATAGCCAAAGAAAACTGAAAGATAAAAATACGGGTAAATGCAGAATTGAATAAAAAACCGAATTTCACTCTATTAATTAGATAAACCTGAATAAAAGCAAGAATGAAAGCAAGAAAAAAAGATACACCCAATCCCGTTAACCCCCAAAGCCAATATCCAGTAATATTAAAAGTTAAAGTTATCAGATTTGACGCCAGCTCACTACAGAAAAATATTTTACTTTTACCTTTTGCTAGAAACAAAAAGCCCATTGACCAAGTGACAGCTTTAAAAAACATTCCCATAGCGGCCCAATATATCATATTGTTTACAGCTAAAAACTTGGTTGAATACAACAATACAACGATCCATTGAATAAATACCAGAAAAACAAGTAAAATAGGGGCTAAAATCAATATCGCAATCTCTGCTTGCTGGTTCACAACTAGGGTAGACTGTACTTTATCATGAGCAACAGAAGACAAACGAGGATAATAATCGGTAGCCATTGCTGCAAAGATCATACCCACATAAGTATTTATAATGGCGAAACCCGCATTATAAAGACCAACATCTGCAATCCCCCCTGTATGCGAAATAAAAATGCGAACCAGATAACCTTCTGCCATGACTAATAACCCACTCATACTAACCATGACCCCCATCTTTATCATTAATTTGCTCTCATCAAGAGTTTGCTTGCGAGAAACATCGACTTTTTCAATGCTTATTTTTCTTGAAAAATAGCTTGACAAAAAAAGCGAAATCATAGAGGTTGTTATCAAAGCAGGAACTATACCTTTTATCCCCCAAACATAATATAATGGTAAAGTAAGAATAAGCCCTAATGCACTTCCAATTATATTGGATTTTGCCATAAAATGCAGCTTTCGCATCCCTTGCAACACAACATTCTGACCAACGCTCAGTTGATTAAACAAGAGTGTAACTGACATAAATACAAATCCCCATGTGTAATTATCGTTATTAAACGTAATTCGACTTAACCATGGTGACAATAACAAAGTTACAATTGATCCTAACAAACCGGTAAACCATACCAATCGTCTAAAAACTGCAACAACGGTACTTAACCTATGCTGATCGTTAGTCGAATTGGCAGAAGCCACATCTCTCACAGCACTTGTTCCAAGCCCAAAATTCGTCAAATTAGATATTATACCTATAGTTGATTGTAATAAACCAATAACACCCATTCCGGCAGGGCCTAACAATACAGCAACAAATTTGGAACGAACAATTTGAATAACAATATTAAACAACTGCACGCCTCCAAAAAGAGATGTCGCTTTCATTATCTGCCTATATGATGATTGTTGACTACTCATTCTTCAATGTGTTTTATTATCTTAGCTGGAACCCCACCAATAATAACATTTGCTGGAAATACACCAGACACTACCGCTCCTGTAGCTACTATTGAATTGTCTCCTATCATGCTGTTTTTCAATATAGTCACATTGTTTCCGATCCATACGTTCTTACCGATAATCACTTGGCCTATTTCTCCAACTAAACGTCTTTGATCCGGAGCAATACCATGGGCTTCGAAATCCATAATAGTTACATTCTGGCCTATTAGCGAATCATCTCCAATCTCAATATAATCAGAAGCGCAAATAAATATATTATTGTTTGTGGCAATATTATTGCCTATTACAATATGGGAATTTGAAGTACGAGCCTGCATTTCAATTGAACCACTATGATGAAATCCGCCAAGTTTAAATCCGAAACGACAACCTGAACCTATTAACACTTTTCCTCCACCTGTTATCAATGTCAGCTGTTGGCACACGGGAAACCCGCCACTATGCAAAACTCTTTTATGCGCAAAAGAGCGCAGATTGGGTAGTAAGTAATTGCAATACCTTGATTGAGTCTGATTCTTTATCCCAAGCAGATATCTCAACATATTATAAACCTTTCGAACTGCATTTATTATCATAAAATGCAAATATCTCAATATTCACTTAATAGATCGACAACATTCTCAATTTCAGACTCCGTCATAACTGGACTAATGGGTAAACTAAGCACCTCGTTATGAATTTTCTCAGTAATCGGAAAAACACTATCATTCAACTCTTTATAGGCAACTTGTTTGTGGGGGGGGATAGGATAATGAATCAAAGTTTGAATACCATTATCAGCTAAATATTTCTGTAAACTATTACGCTCTTCGGAGCGAATGACAAAAAGATGCCAAACGTGCGACTTCTCATGTAATAAGTCGTAAGTCACAAGTCGCGAAGACGGGAGAACTATTTTTTCGCTTTCAATATTTTCGCAATAGTATTGAGCTATTTCACGTCGACGTTGATTCTCCGCATCTATATAGCGTAGTTTTACATCGAGAATTGCAGCTTGGATTTCATCCAAACGACTATTAAGCCCTTGATACTGGTTTACATATTTTTCCTTGCTGCCATAATTACCAAGTGCACGAACTGTCGCTGCCAACTCGTCATCATTTGTCGAAACAGCTCCGGCATCTCCCAGTGCACCGAGATTCTTACCCGGATAGAAACTAAAACCTGCAGCATCTCCTAATGCACCTGATCGAACGCTGTTACCATTCAATTTTGTATAGCAACCACCTATCGCCTGAGCATTATCCTCAATCACTTTCAGGTTATACTTTCGTGCAATTTCCTCCAGGTCTTCATTCCAGCAAACCTGCCCATAAAGATGTACTACCAGCACCGCTTTTGTTCGTGGAGTTATATGTTTTTCGACTAATGAGATATCGAGGTTGTATGTTTTAAGATTCGGTTCAACCAAAACAGGCTTCAACCGATTATCACTGATGGCTAATAGAGTAGCAATATAGGTATTCGCAGGCACAATCACTTCATCACCCTCTTGCATTATGCCCATATGGATATAAGCTTTTAATATGAGACGCAATGCGTCCAAACCGTTTGCTACGCCAATAGCGTGTTTCACTCCTATATATTCAGCCAAATGGTTTTCAAAGGATTTCACCTCATTGCCCAACAGGTACCAACCACTATCTATTACTCTAGCCGTGGCTATTTTTAGCTCATCAGCATATTGTTGATTTATCTTTTGAAGATCCAGGAATTTAATCATTTTTACTCAGTTTTAAAATTGTAGCCCCCATAGATAATCCTACGCCAAATCCCGCCAATAGAACTGTACTTTTATCTGTTAGAGTCCGATCATTAATAGCACGTTTTAGTGCGATAGGAATTGTTGATGACACAGTGTTTCCTGCATCTTTAAAATTCACATAGAATTTCGCCTTTTCTATTCCGCAACGTGTTCTCACTACATTTAGCATATATTCATTTGCCTGATGAAAAATCGCAAGATCAATTGCCTCAAGATTGTAATTATTTTTCTCTAATACAGCCTTAATTAACTTTGGCACTGTAAAGGCCGTAAAATTAAAGATGGCTTTCCCATCCATGTAAAGATTACTATCGTTCCGAATAAAACTATCTTCTTCATAACAATCATGCCCTTTATCTTTTTTATGCCTGGAAGCCCCATTCTTAACAACAAGATCAAATGCCCCGCTACCATCTGTTCCATACTCAAATTCAGATATTTCGGCATTGAGTCCATCTTTCAAGAATTCCGATGTAATCAATGTTGCGGCAGCTCCATCTCCAAAAATAGTTTTATTACTTTTATCCTGAGGATGAATGTACTTAGAATACGTTTCAGCTGTTACCAATAAAACTTTATTTGCCTGACCAGACAAGATGAGACCTTTAGCCAATCCCAAGCCATAAATATACCCCGAACAACCTAAGTTAAAATCCAGTGCACCACATTTTTTTGACAGACCTAATTTATCTTGTAAAACACAAGCTGTGGTCGGAAGAAAATAATCAGGACTTTGGGTACATAGTAAGATGAAATCGACAGAAAGTTTATCAATATTATATTCAGCAAAAAGTTTTTCAGAAGCACAAATCGCTAAATCACTTGCAAATTCATCCTCATCACTTATGTGACGCTGCTCAATGCCTGTTTTTGTTGCAATTTTTTCAATTGACCACTCAGGGTGTTCTTGAGCAATCATATTATTGTCAAGAATCCTATTCGGCAAATAATAGGAAATAAATTGCAATAATGCTTTTCTCATATATTCGCTTGAATGTAATTATAAAGATCAATAGGTGTATTTAAGCCTTTAAACTTATCTTCAGTTATAATTAGCCCAAAATCATCTTGAATCATTACTAAAATAGCCATTCCTGTTAATGAGTCATACGAGTCTATATTTCGGAAAAATGTATCTTCTTCAATCTCAATCTGCTCAGCATCTATAAATTGCTCTTTAATCTTCTGGGTGAATTTTTTAATTTCCATTACCGTATATCCTTAAAAGTTTATTTTTAAATAGTTGAAACTGCTCTTTTGTCAAACGAAAATAGTAATTCAAATCATCTTCTGCCACTAAATCAGGATTAAAACGCTTATGATAAGTCAAAACCGATAAGTTATTCTTCCTGACCTCAAATCGGCAACAATTAAAGCCAAACGCCTCAAATCCAAACTCCCTGACATTTAAATCAGAAATTATAGAAACGCCATTTGGAGTACTTGGAGCAAACAACCAACTTCCCACCTCAAATGAGTCATTTTTAAAGTTATAAATCCTATTTACGCCATATCTATTACCTTCCTCATCAACTGTAATAAAATAAAATTCTAATTTCTCAGATTCTCTTTTTTTATATTCTCGAATCCAATCTATTTGTTTTTGAAGATCATTCTCTGTTTTAGACAAATAACGTGACAATCTACTATCTAATCGAAGAGAAAGTATAAACTCTGCATCACTTTCATCTACAAGTCGTTGAATGATCCCATTTTTTCTAATAAACTCACCCATTGTTATTTTTATATTTTAAATAATCAGTATATTCACGAATATAATCTTCTTCTGAATAGTTATGGGAAGCTAACACCAAACAAATTGAACCAGACGAGAATCCTAGCTCAGCTGCCCAAATTCCGGGTGGGATATGTAATCCCATATAAGGTCTGTTTAACGTGACTAAACGCTTGGTATTGCCATCATCCAAAGTAATATCGAAAGAGCCACTTGCTGCTATTAGTAACTGATGACATTCTTTGTGAGCATGTGCTCCTCTTTCTTCACCACCTGGTATATCATACAAATAAAATACTCTGGCTATATCAAAAGGGATATCTTTCCCACTATGTAGGGGAGTAATATTTCCAGCTTCATTTTCTATTTTGGGAAAATATATAATTGAACAGTCATAAACTGTTTTCGTTATACTACTATCGATTGAATTCGATAAACTCATCATAATCTCTAATATAATCTAATTCATTATAATCATCTGAAGCCAATATCATTGAAAGTGAATTGGTAGAGAAATTCTCCATTTGTCGCCATACACCCGCAGGAACAAATAAGCCGTAATAAGAACGATTTAAGTGAAATACTTTTTTTTCGTTTCCATCATCCAGCACCACATCAAAACTACCAGACAAGGCAACTATAAACTCTTGCAATGTTTTGTAGGCATGTCCACCTCTGGTTTCTCCTCCCGGAACATCGTAAATCCAATAAGTACGTTTTATTGGAAACGGAATATGATTGCTCCCTTCTATAAACGTTAGATTCCCCCTACGATCAAGTATCTTGGGAAGATTCACTATTTCTGCTTGTAATATTGACATATTATTTCTTTAATTATTCACATATATTGCAACTAACGTCCAATTCCAGTCAAACAAATGCCCTGGTCATATGCATACTGCTGATTGAGGATATTCCGTCCATCGAACACAAAACCCGGCTTCATCATTAAATCACCCAGCATCCTCCAATCGTAAGTTTCAAATTCATCCCATTCGGTCAAAATCGCTACGGCATGTGCGCCTGTTACGGCCTGTTCCACATCTACCACCTTCTTTATCAGACCTCGATTTTCTTCCGGTGAACGAGTCCCCAAGTAATCGAGGTCTTTCAGCATCTGTGCTTCCGATACCTTAGGATCATACACGTACAACTCCGCCTGCTCGTTCAACAGATAATCGGCCACATAGATAGCAGCAGACTCCCTTGTATCGTTGGTATCCTTCTTGAAGGCCCAACCCAACAGGGTAATCTTTTTACCGGAGAGTGTATTATTGAGTTTAGTAATGATATTCTGAGCAAAACGGCGTTTCTGGTAATCATTCATCAGAATCACCTGCTCCCAATAATCGGCGACCTCTGTCAGTCCGTAGGAACGGGCAATATAGACCAGATTGAGGATATCTTTCTGGAAGCAGCTACCGCCAAAGCCTACGGAGGCTTTCAGAAACTTTGGTCCGATACGGCTATCCATACCGATGGCTTTTGCAATTTCATCTACATTGGCGTCTGTCTTTTCGCAGAGGACAGAGATGGAATTGATGGAAGAAATACGCTGAGCTAAGAAAGCATTCGCAACCAGCTTAGAAAGCTCTGATGACCAAACGTTCGTTTGGAGAATCCGCTCACGGGGTACCCAATTGGCATAAATGGCGGTCAATGCCTCAATCGCCGCTAAGCCTTCAGGAGACTGCTCTCCACCGATCAATACCCTATCAGGAGCATTTAAATCCTCAATAGCCGTTCCTTCTGCCAGAAACTCGGGATTGGACAACACCTGAAAATTAGCATTCGATTGGTTGTTGGCCAGTATTTTCTTAATTGCCTCTGCTGTACGTACAGGTAGTGTCGATTTCTCAACAACGATCTTATCATCTTCGGCCACTTCTGCGATCTGACGGGTACACAGTTCGATATATTTCAGGTCAGCCGCTTGGCCCTTGCCGTTACCATAAGTTTTGGTAGGCGTATTGACCGACATAAAAATCATTTCAGATTCACGGATAGCAGCAGCAACGTCAGTGGAGAAAAAGAGGTTACGACCGCGTGCTTCCGCCACCACCTCTTTGAGCCCGGGCTCGTAAATCGGAAGGTTTTCCAATTCGGTATCATTCCAGGCTGCTATACGATCTGCGTTTACATCCACCACCGTCACTTTAATGTGCGGACATTTCTGCGCAATCACCGCCATCGTGGGACCACCTACATATCCTGCACCTATGCAACAGATTGATTTAATTGTCATCTTTATTATCTTGTCGTAATTATTTATCGTTTATATTTTTAACATTCTGCCGTTCGGCGTATGGCTCCGCCTACGTCGTGTGAAAATCAAGGCCTCCGGCCTTACCTGATTACAAATAATCAGCTTTCACCACAAAGGTAAAGCAAGAGTTTTGCTTTTACAACCAAAATAGCGAAATGCAATACCGATCTACAGAGTTAGATGTCCTATCCTATAATCTCCCAATAGCCACCTTTACTGCTACCAACACGCTTTATCAAATTTCTATTCTTTAGCTTGTTTATATTATCAAGCATCTTTCTTTTTGATATGCCCACCTGTTCCGCTAATTGGCTTAATGAAATCCGATTATTACCCATCACCAGCATTAAAACCTGGCGTTGTATATCTGTAATGTTATCGGAGACCTTATCGGGGACCTTATTGGAGACCTTATCAGTTATCAGGCTTTCTAAAGGCACTTTCACCACAAATACATCCTCTTCTACAAAAGAGATATTCTCGCTTCCGGAATAGGCCACCCCCGTCATCCCGGATTTGCAATCCGGGATTCGTGTATTATCAGGATCTGTGATCCGGCATATTCCCCGTTCTCCGTAGCCTGCCAATAACTTATGCAAGACCACAGAAACCGTAGTTTGCCGTTCGGCGTATGGCTCCGCCCTGTTCTCGGTAGACTGTCAATAACTTATGTAAAAACCACAGAAACCGTACTCTGCCGTTCGGCGTATGGCTCCGCCTACGTCGTAAGATAACCAAGGCTCCGGCCTTTCCTTATTACAAATAACCAGCTTTCATCACAAAGGTAAAGCAAGAGTTTTGCTTTTACAACCGAAATAGCAAAATGCCATACCGAGCTACAGCGTTAGATGTCCTATTCTATAATCTCCCAATAGCCACCTTTACTGCTACCAACACGCTTTATCAAATTTCTATTCTTTAGCTTGTTTATATTATCAAGCATCTTTCTTTTTGATATGCCTACCTGTTCCGCTAATTGGCTTAATGAAATCCGATTATTACCCATCACCAGCATTAAAACCTGGCGTTGTATATCTGTAATGTTATCGGGGACCTTATCGGGGACATCTTCAGTTATCAGGCTTTCTAAAGGCACTTTCACCACAAATACATCCTCTTCCCCCGTCATCCCGGATTTGCAATCCGGGATTTAAATATTATTAGGATCTGCGATCCGAATTATCATTGCCAAACAGCCGTCATCCTTCAATTCGGTGGATGATCCTATCAGGTTCGCGGATAACCAAGACCTTGTTAAGCCCCTTCCGGGCTCCAAGCTACTTTACCGTCACGCCACGGGTACTACCCAGGGTTATTGAAGTTAAAGTCTTTCAGACTTTCATTTTCCAGTACGCTCAACAAAGATCTGTGAAATCTGCGTTGCTGGCATCCGTGTTATCTGTGTGCTTAATGCACTAGTCAATGACCTCCCAGTAGCCGCCTTTATCAGAACCAATACGTTTGAGCATACCCGACATTCTCAGCTTTTCAATATCTCTTTCAATCGTTCGATTCGAAACAGATAATTGTTCTGCAATTTGAGCAGCTGATATTTGTTTATGCTGTTTAATCAAAACTAATATTTTATTCAAACGTTTATCTCCGACATGATCTCCGACATTTCCTGGAAATACTCCGGTTTTCAGGTCGGTTTTTATATCAACACCTTCTGAGCCCCCCCTTCTCCGTAGCCTGCCAATAACTTATGCAAGACCACAGAAACCGTAGTTTGCCGTTCGGCGTATGGCTCCGCCTACGTCGTTAGAAAAATCAAGTCCTCCAGCCTTACCATAAAAATAGATCAGAGATCCGGTAAATCGCCATTTATGATTTCCCAATAACCGCCTTTATCAGGGCCTACTCGTCTGATCATTCCTTTATTCCTAAGCTTATCAATATCCCGATAAATAGTCATTCTTGAAACATTTAACAGCTGACTTAAGTCATCAAATGATATTGTTGGGTTTTTCTTTAATTCTGATAGGACCTGTATCAACCTATTTTCAGTAACATTTTCAGTAACATTTTCAGTAACATTTTCAGTAACATCTACTGGTAAAACTCCGGTTTTCAAGTCAACACCTTCAGTCGTCCCAACCTTTTCCTTAAACAATACAACCATAAATCCCTGCGAGATTTCTTTAAACACCGGTTCTTTTACTCCGTAATCCCGGCAAATATCCAATATCCGCATAATCCCCGAACCGTATCGTTCGATCAGGCCGGCCTCTTTAAAAACCTTAGCAATTAATTTATTTCGCGATTTGGAAGTATAATTTCCTGACAATAAATCATCGATTGTTATGCCTCCATATAATTTCCCCGGATTATAAAACTCTATCCGATCATCGTAAATCTTGATGATACTGGCGCTGCTATCCCTGTAATCACGGTGAACAATCATATTGATTACAATCTCCCGGATAGCATCCAATGGATAATCAAACCGTTCTGTCCGCTGCGGTTCTCCGGTAATGATATACTCTACCATCAAATGCTTTTTGATAAAAGCCATGATTTCGTCCACCTCGGTAAACAGATCCGTACTCAATGAAAGCGAGTCAATTATAGTCGTTTCACTCTTGAAACGTCCCACCTGTATATCACTAATCGCGCAATTTTCTTTCGCAAATAACAAATAGCCTCCAAAGGTAAGCTGGCTATTTCGGGTGATTTCCATTTTTTCAAGAAACTTCTGTGACGAAAGTGTAACTTTTCGCTGCATCCGAAGTTCTATTGTTTCGATAAAGCGTTGTACTTTCTCGAAGGAAATGTGATCCATTCCGTGATTCGGATCGGAATAAAAATCCCAACTGCTATTTATCGTTTTCAGATGTTCATTGGCAATTTCAGCCAAAGACATCAAATGGTTTGAATTTGCAATACGTTTATAATACCGACCTTTGATTGAAACCGGTTTAACGGGAAACTCTATTATATTTAATGCGACGACCAACTTATCGCCAATCTTCAGTAGTTCGGAATCAGGTATAAGCTGTGGAGCTGTTTTATTTTTAATTTCATTGATCCAGGTTGCAATTGTTTCCTTTCCCAACTGAACTCCCATTACCTCTCCGCTATCTTTTACGCCAACATACACAACACCACCCTTCGCATTAGAAAAAGCGACAAGGGACACAATCACATCATCATTGAACGACGTCTTAAACTCGACCTGATCTGATTCTGACAGGGGTAATATGTGACTTATTCTGTTCATTTATTCATCATCTGATATTCCATTTTGAGACGTTCCGTCATCCCGGAAACAACGTTCAGCGGAGCTAATTGCAATCCGGGATTTATTTTATTATCACATCCCAGTTCTCCGTAGCCAGCCAATTACTTATGCAAACCTAAAGAAACCGCACTCAGCCGTTCGACGTTTGGCTCCGCCTGCATCGTAAGAAAAACGAGGTTATCGTTTGGGAATAGTGACCGTCTTAGTCGATTAATGCTCAATTACTATTTATATCATTTCCGTTATCATCCAAAGGAGAACTCTGCATCAGCTTTAAGCATCCGGTATTTCGGCATACAAAGATTATAAAAATATCTCACAAACCCGTTGAAAGTCTGTGACACTCATCCATTTTTAGGGTTTATACCAACCCCGTTCTCCATATCTAGCCAATAACTGATGAAGACCAAAGAAACCGTAGTCTGCCGTTCGGCTTATGGCTCTGCCTACGTCGTAAGATAACCAAGGCCTCTGGCCTTACCTTTTTCTAAAAACAGATTCTGGGTAACCACAAGGGTTGCCCCTACAAGCACCACATTCGTATTATTTGCACTTCAGACTTTAATTTTCCAGTAACCAGTTAATTCCAATTTCTGTCAATCTGTATTTTTGATTCTTACTTTTTGGTTTATCCGGTATGGTCATTTCAATGACCCGACCTTCCAATGCTGGTTTAATATAAAAAGACCGAAAATATTCCCTGTCTTTAATCCCTATCTGATCCTGCAAATCATCTCTTGTTTGCTCCCCTTTCAATACCCTCAGCAACTGTCCGACTTGCGGGGTAACTTGCGGGGTAACTTGCGGGGTAACTTGCGGGGTAACTATTTTTTCACCACTAGATTCCTCTGTATTTACACGTTGATGTTCATAATCCAATTCCACCAGATACCCATTGCCAATTTCCCGATAGTTGAAATTCATCGTCGGATATTCCTGAATTTCCTTACGAATACGAATATAACCCGTTCCGTATTTTTCAATATCCTTAGTCAGGTAAAAAGCTTCAACCAGCAACTTGTTACGGGCGCTCGACTGATAAACATCAGTTTTAAGTTCATCAATGGTCAGGTTTCCATACAATCTGCCGGGACTGAATATAGAAAGACTATTATCAAAGATCTTAATCTGTACATCAATCGGGCTGGTGTAATCGCGATGAATCAGGGCATTCAATATCAACTCGCGCAATGCCGGGATAGGATATTCAAAGATCTCTGTTCTTGACAATGGGCCCTTTATCTCAAATGCTACTTTAATGTGGGAAATGATGTATTTCATAACCTCTTCCACCACATCGTACAAATTGCCGTTGAGCATTTTGTCATCAATAATCATCGACGGGGTTTTAAAGCGACCGACATGGACATTATATAACAAGTTTTCTTTTGAGAAAAGAATCATTGCCGCATTTGTCGGATGACCATTCCGAAGCAAACGAAGTTTAGTCAGCGCCTGTACGGGATCGGCATCCACAAAAAAACGTCCACCCTCTTTTACCTTACGCAGAAACCCCTCCACTTTATCCATATTCAGATCCGCCAGAACTGCACCGGGATACTCATAAGCATCCCAGGAACTATTCACCATTTTAAGGAAAGCGTCGGCAATCTCCGATACATTCATAATATGATTGGCATTTCCAATCCGCTTGTAATAACGATTCTGAAAAGCAACAGGCTTTACAGGAAACTCCTTTACAGATAATGCGACAACCGTTTTACCCTCGATATCAAAAAGCTCTGCATCCGGGATTATGGAGGGCTCGGTTTTGCTCTTCACCTCATTACTCCATTCCTGAATGGTTTCTTTCCCGACTGAGACACCGACAGGTTTACCTTCATCAGACACTCCTATCAACACTGCACCTCCTTCACTGTTAGCGAAGGCATTGAGCGTGGCAATAGCCTCCCGGTTAAAGCTCGCTTTGAACTCTATCCGGCTATTTTCGCCTTGCGCAAGGAGTGATAAGATGTATTCTAATGTCATATATTTTTTCCAATACTCAATTCTCGTGACAGTGTAACGACAATTAGTTTTCAAATGTTGATATTGTATCCGTTCGGCGTATGACTCCGTCTACGTCGTTAGAAAACCAAGGCCTCTGGCCTTTCCTATACGGAAAACCGGGCATTATAGTCGATGTTGAGCCCCTATCAGGGCTCGGTTTCTTTGGCTATAATTCCCCCGGGTTACACTCAGGATTGAACGACGTGTTAAACTTGCCCAGAGGGTGCGCTACCAGAGGGTCAAACACAAATTCCAAACCGCCTAAAAACTGTCTGAGCGAATAGTCCCATCCTCAAATACCCCGATACCGTACGGCAATCTATGGGCGAGTGAGCGAGTTTTTTTAGGCTATGTTTTTTTGTTACTTTTTTGCACCAAAAAAGTAAAGAGAAACCGAAACAAACTACGCATCAAACAACATTTCCGTCTTACTCCTAAGAGCGGGTAATGCAGTTAGAAACTGCTCCGTCATCCCGGGAACAACGTTCAGCGGAGCTAATTGCAATCCGGGATTTATATATTATTTGGTCCCGATCACTATCGGTAATTTACCGGTTTATGCTGACAATACTGATCAAATATAAATCTGTGTTGCTTGCATCTGTGTTATCTGTGTGCTATTGCCATCGGGATGCACTAACGTGCTATTCCAAATTGGACGCACTGCCGTGCGTCATATTGAGACGCGCCGGGGCACGTCTCTACAGCGGGATTATACAGGCCGTTGGGTATATCCGTATTTCCGCTGGTAATAATAACTACGGCCACTCATTTCCACATCGTTTAACACGATATACAACCGGGAGAGGGTATCTTCAGCGTGAATGCGGTTCAGCAGTTCAATATCCTGTTTATCGGAATGACCGGCCCGCACGATAAAGAGATTCACCCCTCCGAGACGGTTCAACAGGAAGGTATCCGAAACCCATCCTACCGGAGCCGTATCGATCACAATATAGTCGTATTCGGTTTTCAACTGACTGATCAACTGATCCAGTCGCCCTTTCATCAGCAACTCGTTCGGATTGGGCGGAACAATTACAGCCGGCAGCACATGCAGGTTGGGACAATCCGGAGATACATCAATCAGCTTGTGATAATCAGGCTGGAGTCCGGATAGGTAAGTCGATATACCCTCCTTTTTATGCAAGCCCAGCTTAGCATTCAGAGCCGGATTACGCAAATCCAGTCCGAGCAGCAACACCTTTTTATCCGCCAGCGCCAGCGTACTCGCCAGGTTGATACTGACGAAGGTTTTCCCCTCGGAAGGCTCGGCAGAAGTGACCACAATCACCTTATCGGCTTCCTCACTGCCATCAAGGATAAACTGCAGGCGGCTACGCAACAGGCGGAAAAGCTCCGTAGTCGGATCCAGTGCTCCCGCTTTTACACGGAAGTTTCCGTCTTGATCCGTATGACCAATCTCTGCCAGCACCGGAACGGTGGAATGTTTCTCCAACTCCTTGCGGGTTTTGATCTTCGTGTCAAACAGATTCACCACATAGATAATACCAATAGGAATAAATAATCCCATCAGAAAAGCCAGCATCAGGATCATATTGCGTTTCGGTGATACAAGCCCTCCTGCATCCGCCTCGTCCACCACGCGCGCTTTAGGTACCGTCACCGCCTGCGTAAGCGCCGCCTCTTCGCGTTTTTGCAACAGGAAGAGATAGAGCTGCTCCTTGATCTGCTGCTGTCGCTTGATCTCGATAAACTCCCGCTCCTGACGGGGTACCGAACGAATACGGGACAAGACCGCCGCATTTTGTTTCTCCAGATCGGACAGGCTGATATTCATCGCCTTTTTCACACTGATGATGCCGGTTACGATGGCATGTCGCGCATCGGCTATCTCGTTATTTAGGCGTCCCAGCGCCGGGTTATCTTCCGTCGTACTTTTGCGCACTCTTTCCCGGGTCAGGATAGCCGTATTGTAGGTGCCAATCACATCCGCCAGACGTTCGTCGTTAATCGCCAGATCGGGGATCAGGGCATTTGCGTTGGTTTTGCTCCGCACAAACTGGTCCACATATTCGATCAGTTTCAGCTGCGTCTCCACGTCGGCACGTTTTGCGTCGTAATCGGCGCTTTTGGTCATATAGAGCTGCGCCTCGGCAGAGAGGTCGGTGAGTTTATTTTGTTGTTTGTAGTTTTCCACATCCTTCTCCACGTCCGAAAGCTCCACGGTCAGGTATTTCAGACGATCGTTGATAAACTGGGTGGTATTGATGGCAGAACGGTTGATCTGCATCATCGCATCCTGATTATATACCCCCCCAAGAGTATTCAAAATATCGGTTCCTTTTTCGATATTGGTGGTATTGAGAGAGAGTGTGATCATCTCATTCTTTTTTCCCACTTCGGCTGTCAGGCCCGCTGCGTAGGCCTTAGCCACCTCTTTCGGATTGGATATAACAACTTTAACCGACGACAACGTTTTGTTTCCGGCAGGATTTGCTTCGATATGCAATGTTCCCGCAGGAATACGAATGGTGATGGGCAGTGCCGGAATTGTTTCGGTAAACTTTCCTCCCTGATATTCCCCCTCCAGGATCAACCCATTATTGTTTTCCGGGGTTAGGGTCAGGGTTACCTGCCCCTTGAGTGCAACGTTGTCAGATTGGTTCAGATTAACCCGATAAGGCGAGTCGTGATACAACTCCTGTTTTGAATTGAAGATCGTAGCGGCATAATAGGTATTGTAAAGGTCCAGTGAATCAACCACCCGCCGCATAAGCGTTTTGGAATGGATAATCTCCACTTCGTTCTCCACATCAGTACCACCGGATTTCAGTCCCAGTTCATCCAGGAGAGACATGGCGGATAGGTCGCCCCCCTCTTTATTGCTTTTGATCAAAAGGCTGGAGGTTACCTGATATACGTTGCTTTGGAATTTCAGGTAGATGTATCCGAGGGAAAGGCAAAGGATCACTGAGGCCAGGATCCACTTCCAGTGAATAAATATCTTAGCAAAGATCTCCGCCAGATCGATATATTCGTCCTGGGGCTTTTGCGTGTGTGGTTTCGTTTTATTTGGTTCCATTTGTAATATTGTGAGTCATGAGTTTTGAGTCATGAGTCGTGAGTCGCACAAATGGCGACATCATTTCTTGTTTATTGTATTTAGAAAACTAGTAATGTATATAGTCAAGCTACTTTGGATTGCAAAACTGCAGAAACCTCTAAAGATACTTGCAATACGATATCTGCTTGGCCTATATTATTCGTGTCGGTGCTATAATTATCATCCGTAGGAAGCTCACATCCCAGCCCCGAAGGGACAAACACAAATACCAAACCGCCTAAAAACTGCAGAGTGAGAGAGCCCCATCCACAAATGCTCCTATACCGTACAAGAATCTATGGGCGAGCGAGCGAGTTTTTTTAGGCTATGTTTTTTTGTTACTTTTTTGCGCCAAAAAAGTAAAGAAAACCGGGCAAACGATACACAAAGTACTGATGTTCAGTCCTGCTCTTCAAATCGTATTTGCAAATAAAAACGATATGATTATAATTGGTGCGGGTTTAACGATAGCTTCCCAGATAGCTATCGGTATCATGCCCCAAATTAAGACAGCTTTTAGCTGTCTTAACAACAAATTATCGACCTTACAATATCATTTCAATACCGCGATCAGTAACGAAGCCACCGATACCAGCGAACCGATAATTGAGAGAGTCATCTGCTCTCCCGCTCCGAAATACCGTGCACGCGCCTTTTGTTTATTCGGCTGCACATAGACCACATCGTTTTGCTGGAGGAAATAGTAGGGGGACTGGATCAATCCCTTATCGGTCAGGTCGAGACGATAGGTCTCCCGTTTTCCCTTAGCATCTTCCCGGATAAGTAAAACATTATCGCGTTTGCCATAGATGGTTAAATCCCCCGCCTGAGTCAACGCTTCAAAGATCGAGATCCGTTCATTGGATACCGAAACCACTCCTGGTCGGGCCACCTCGCCCATTACGGAAACCTTAAAACTCAGGTTGCGGACCGTCACCATCGGGTCCTCTTTCATATATTTAGGATAAATCCGGTCGCGAATGGAACTCTCCAGCTCGCTTCGTGTCATGCCGGCCACTCTGATCCGACCTATTACCGGAAAGTTGATTTCTCCGGCGGCATCCACAATATAGGTCTGCAAGGCAGCAACTGAAGAAGTTTTATTCGGTTGACTGCTTAACTGGGAAGGATCCGGCACCAAAGGGGGATTGAACGGTAAGGCAGCCTCAGGCGAAATAGTATTTACCGTGATCATCAGCTGATCGCCGAATTTTACCACCGGAGACGGAGGAGCTAACTGAAGGGAATCCTGCAAAACGGCTGCCTTTCCGGCACCCTGTACATAAACAACCTTTTTATAACTCTCACAGGAAAAGAGCATTAGCACAACAAACAAACACAACAAAACTTTTTTCACGATATATACTTTTGAACGGATCGCAAAGATAAATAATTCAGGCTATGCACAGATAACAAACCGATGTCAATCAGCGTTATTTTTATAATATTCACACACAGACGTCTCAAAACTCGTTTTTTACCCTAATTAAAAGCAAAATGCGATAAGACAGGTTTATTGTCACCGGATGATACGTTAATGCGCTTCGATGTAAAACCTAACAGGTTTCCAAAACCTGTTAGGTTTAAATGGAATCACCTTCAATGTCGTATCGAGAGGATCTCTATGAGCGACCCTCTCGAAGTGCGCTCCATCCCTTTCGCTCATAGAGAAAGGGATGGTAATCAATTCCTACTATTCGAAACGCGATATTAAATCAAACTCCAATTCGTTTATTTCAACTGTACTTCCATGACGGACCGTAAACCTAACAGGTGGGGTGTCAAAAATCAATACTTTTAGCGAAATAACTTCGTCCCACTTTGATATCAAACGATCTAAACTTCGCACTGTCATCCCGTGCTTGACACGGGATCTCAAATTTGCAGAACAGGTATTTAATCAGCTTTTTTCTGATTGAGAGATCCCGCATCAAGTGCGGTCCCGATAGCTATCGGGAGACAACACTACCGTTTGAGCACTTATTTTGCATCGAAGTTTTTGGAACGAAATAATTTATTGACGGGTAGATATTTTTGACACCCCACCTAACAGGTTTCCAAAAACTGTTAGGTTTGGATACAAACCTCTGTGGTTTTCCTTCGTGGATCTCTGTGATAAAGAAACCACACGAAAAATGGCCATAAAAAAAGGGTACCCCTAACGGGTTACCCTCTCTTAATCTCATTTACATACTTTATTTCTTTTCCTCATTACCGGCTTTAGCCGTAGTCGTCTCTTTGACCTTTGTCTTCTTTGCTTTCGCTTTCTGCTTCGGAGCAGAAGGAAGCACCCACAACTGTTTCTGATCAAAATCGAGCACCTGCCGTTCTACACCCGTCTGCTTGCTTTTGATACACTCAGCAAGCTTATCAGCACAGCACTCCTGGCACTCTTTAGCCAGGGTCTGGTTGAGAGGATTCTCGATTTTGATAATGTTGCCCCGGAACATCCTCTTTCTGAAGTAAGAGTCAAATGAGATGATATCTGAATTGTTCGTCTCGGAGGCCACCGTAGAATAGGTGAGTAACCAGGGTTGAAGCGATTCGTAAGTCACCCAGAAAGGGATCGAATAGGCATTCGTATTGGAGTTCAACGATTCCACCGAGTTTTCAATCAGGGGAGCAATTGCTACAATCTGCGATCTCAACTCGGAAGCTTCCGCGTCAAAGAAGTAGGTCTCCTTAAACATGTACCCGATAATTGAAGAGTTCAAAGCCCGGGTGTACTTATCGGAAACCACATATTTTCCTTTATCCTTGATATACTTCAGGTTTCTCAGGATGGTGGAATCCTTCTTAATCATATCGTTCTCGGTGAAGGTAAGATAGTCGTTTCCTTCATAAACGGGCACCTTATGCGCCATGACCAGCTTAAAGATCAGCCAGAAAAGGTTCTGTTTCAACACCACCTTCTGCACGCCGTTTTCCATGGCGTAATCAAATACCGGCTCTTCAGGATACTGGAGAATCGCATTGTTTTTGATCGCACGGGTCGAATCGTTGAAGAATACCTCCCGGTACACCTGGCGGGACCATTTGACATTCTCCGGAGCCGGCCACAGATTCCTTAACTCCTCCTGTACCGCCGGACTGATATTGAAGAGTATGCTGTCTTCATTGAGTTTTAAAGACTGAGCCGCGGCGCTCTTAATGCCGAGAAAACCCAATACGATGAATATTATACTTAGCTTTTTCATACGTCACTATTTATTTTTTGTTTTGGCTACGTAGCATATTGGTTACGACCGTCGTACTACACTAGTTTTTGGATATGATGGTGATATCATTAACCGTCTGCGTACCCGAAGGTCCCCTTACCACAATGTTGTTCAGGGCAGCCATCTGGTTCTTCGGCAGTTTTTCCAAAACCGCCACCTGAGCTCCTGAGAACTTATTCCCACTGGAAGGCAGAGTCTTCACATCACCCAACGATCCGTAGTAAGACAAGTCAAAGCTTACGACTGAATATGGAATATCAAGGTCTTCCAGTTCGGCGATCAGGCCGGATGACTGTGCCACATCAAATTTGGAAACACGACCGCCTTTGAATTTATTACCCGAAGGTAAAACGACAGAGGCCGATGGCGCCGGTGTTTTTCTTACCCGGAACTTGCTTGCTACCGAGAAGCTCTTACCGCCCACGGAAGCGCTGGTGGTAATCGTAACCTCGGAGCCAATCGCAGAAAGGTTAGGCACGACAATCCACTCATTGCCCTGGCGTCTGATCGAACCGTTGCTCACCGACGCCGATAACTGTCCGCTTGGAACCCCGGGAACAGAAATGCTGACCGGATTGCTCCATCCGGCATACAGGATATTCATCTTGGTCGCAGAGACAGTAGCGGTAGGCGCAACAACGCTGTATTTATTTTCAAAAGGGAATTTTGAGATAGATCCGTCACCACGGGTCAACTCTATAACCCCGTTCATCGTAAAGTCACCGATAGCCCCGCAGGTAAACTGGAATTTACCCCGGCTTGCCGGAGACAACTGCTGGCCCCTGACAAAGATATTCGGTCTCTTGGTGGAGTCTTCCGCCGAGAGGACCACCCGGCCACTGTAGGTACCACCCACGATGATATTGGTGGAATTCGGTATCACATAAGCATTCAGGGAGTTTACCCGGAAGTCACCCACATCGACACTTTTGATCAGTGCATAAAGCGCTTCACTCTCTGCATTCTTCAGGTCATTCTGCATTTTACTTAAAAAAGTATTCACCGCAACCGCAGGCATATTTTCAAAGTGTGCATTCTGCCAGTTCAGATTGTTCAGTCTCTCTTTTGCCGATAACTTTGTCGAAAGGCTTTGCAGGATCATCGCCTTTTTGTTAGGGTCGGGGATATAACTTCCTACCTCCGCACTAAATTTGTCAATCCATGATTTTAGTTTGTTTGCCTGTCCGTTGATCGGAGAGAGCATCACCTGGGCTGCCGCCTCAAGGTCTTCCTTGTTCTTGATGTCATTGACATCGCCTTCTTCTCCATCCGCCTGCTTTGCGATTTTCACCTTCAGCTCCTGGATGTATTTATAAAGCTCATCAGTTCCGGCCATCACCTTCATTGCCTTGTCCAGTGCCGGTTTTGCCTTCACCGGATTCTGCTTGGCATAAAACTGAAGCTCTTCAAGAAGGCTCTTATTCTGATTGAACTTAATTTCCGTTGTTTTCTTGATGCTGTCATCGACCATGACAAAGGCATTCAAAACGTCTTTCGATACGTTGAGCGCCAGCATTGCCATGAGTACAAGATACATCAGGTTGATCATCTTTTGACGTGGCGTCAATTTTCCTCCAGCCATATTACTTCAATTATGGGTTTAAATGAAATTAATCGTTAACAGTCAGATTCGTTGTCAACGCTTTAATCATTCTGGAATAAATTGCATTGAGAGAAGTCAGTTGTTCTGCCATTTTTTCTGTTTCCGCCTTGAATTTTGACGCATTGGAAGAGGAGCCTTCAAACGAAACGGCCATTCTCGTCATTTCATTGTGCAGTTTGCTCAACGACTCGATCTGCAGGGTAATGGCATTCATCTGTTCGTGATATACCTTGCTCAATCCGCCAATATTGTCTGTCAGTGCGGTCATCTGATGCACGTAACGGTCGTAGCTGGTCTTCACTGATCCTGCATTTTCCTTCATGGAAGTGTAAGTATCGGCAAGATTATCCGAGATCTCGGCAAGCTGACCGGTCGATTTACTAAAGCGTTCCATACTGGTGCTTACATCCGACATTTTAGCCAGGTAACTTTGTGTCACCTCTGTCATCTCTGCCATTTTATAGAGCTGGGTAGCGGCATTATCCAGTTTGATAATACTCTCTTCCAGTCTTTTGGCGCTATTAGCCGATACTTCAGGAAGTTGGGATACGCCTGAACTTTTAACTCCTTTTTCAGCCATCAGTTTCAGGAAGTTATCCTCTTCCTTTTTGGTTTCCAACACAGGGAAAAGCGCTTCCCAATGCAGATCCTCGCTTTGTACCTCAAAAGCGAAGACGCAGAATACGAAAACTTCGGTAAGCATACCCGCACCAAGCATAATCGCACCACCCGGAAGGTGAAGGATTTTAAACATTGCACCCAGAATAACGACTGCTGCACCAAAGCTATAGCAATAGTTCATGACTGTTTTTCCTTTTTTAGAGGCCAGGAAATGCTGGAGTGCCGACGGAGATTTCTTTTGTTTTTTCATATATTAGTTCTTTATTATCTGTTTTCAGTTCATCAATATTTCTCACCAGGCATGTTACGTACGCAACGGAAACCGACATACGCCATCTTTTCGTTCTGGTATTTCCACTCACGGAGATTCACATTCACAAAATTGTAAACGTCTTTGAAAGAACCGCCTCTGACCACTTTTTTCTTGAGTGCATACGGGAAGCTGCCCAATGCATTAAATTCAGAGCTGGCATTGATCGTTGACATGATTTTATTACCGGTCGGGAAGTAAGCCGTAGAGGTCCATTCCGCCACGTTGCCCACCAGGTCATAGAGGCCTAAATCATTCGGAGGGAACGATCCTACAGGAGCCGTGATCAGGTAGCCGTCTTCGGGGAAGTTACCCTTCAACGGTTTGAAGTTGGCAAAGTAACATCCTTTTTTATCTACGATATCATCCCCTTTCCATGGATATTTTTTGTTCACCATGCCTTTTTTACCTCCTTTAGCGGCGAATTCCCATTCCGCTTCGGTCGGGAGACGATACGGTGCACACTCATAGCGGCTCTTAGTCTGGTAGAATCGGGTTCTCCAGTAGCTGAAAGCGTTTGCCTGATCCCAGGAAACACCTACCACCGGATAGTTCTGATAACCTGCGCTTGAGAAATAGAGGGCGGCGTACATATCATTTTTCTCCGCCACAAAGTCCACTTTCCAGCAGCTGGTATCCGGATATACATTTACGACAGCCGTAGTGAAGTAATCTTTGTAGGATCTGATCGGACGATTGACCTGTACAGTTACTACGCGGCCTTTAGAGTTAACGTAGGAAGAGTCCATCAGCATATAGGAATCTGCCAGCTGGTCCAGTTTGACATCCGTATTCAGGATCGATCTGTTCAGCGAATACTTCCGGCTGTTGGCCTTTTCAAAGTCAATCCAGTCGTAGGTATAATTGAGGATATTCGTATTGAGGAACTTCTTTGTCTGGCGCGGCAGATTCACATACATTCCGCTGAGTACGCCCTGGATTTCGGGATTCTTGGATCTCCACGGAATCGGTTTCTTCCAGTTCAGCACGGAGTCTCCGGTCGCTTTATTGGCCGGTTTGAAAGAAGGATCTACCGTAGCCAGTCTCTCTCTCAATACAGAGTCCTTCACCCAGTTGACAAAGTGTTTGTACATAAAGTTGGTCACTTCGGTTTCGTCCATCCAGAAGTTCTCGATAGAGACTGTCATCGAATCGTTCACAGCTCCCCACACTGTATCATTGGGGGTACCCATCCGAAATGCTCCGCGTTTTACCAATACCATCCCCTTGGGTGTCGGATCTTTGAACAACGAATGAGTCACGTTTTGCAACTGACCTTTGTTCTTGTAGTTGCAGGAGCTTAATGCAATCGCAAAAAGCAAAATCGGAAGAATCTTTCTTATCATAATCGTATGCTAATTTACCCTTTAATCACTTTGAAAACTAGAATTTATATGTCGCTCCCAGCAACAGGGAGCCATACCCTTCTGGGCTTAGTTTCGGACCACCTACAACCGTTAGATCGTTTTTATAAAAACCGTTGTACCTGTCCTGTACAATACCGCCCTTAAGTTCGACCGAGAAATCAAATTTCGCCGAATAAGGAATCTGGATGTAAAGACCAGAATTGAAAACAGGAAAAACAGATTCATCGTTCGCATCCCTTGGGCTTTTCACAGCATCAGCGCTTATCCCGGCAAAAAGCCACACATTTGGCACCTGCTCCATACTTCGGGTAGAAAATACCCGGTTCAGACTCAGCATCATATCGGCGCCGGCACCCAATGTTGAAAACCTGCTTTTCATCAATATGTTTACTTCACTTCCATATTCCCTGCGTGTCTGCGTTGCGAAAAACTGCCCTCCGGACAACCGAAGTCGGTAAGCCCAATAGGGACAGAACTGCTGGTAAGCCGATAAAGAGAAAGCAGGCGTTATCCGGTTAAATATTCCGTAATGTATATCAGCCTTCCCACCCAGATAAACCTGAGGGCCAACCGACAGGTTCACCCTGAACCGGTCGATATATGTGTAATAATTATAGTTACGAACGGGAACTTTTGCGTAGGCTGTATGCATAGATACTAAAAACAGTATCAGATTTAACAATACAACGCCATAAGCTCTCCCAAACTTCAGTTTCATGCGCATCTAAACTTAGAATAAAACCATCTTTGTGGTTCAAAGTTGCAAACTTAATAAGTTTTTTTGTTTATCGGTGCATTATCTCTTAATTTTCCTATAGGAATCTGAGACTTTTATTGTACTTCCGTTTCGATTTACTCACAAATTGCATATCAAAGCTATATGCAGCGAAAATTTCATGGCTGCCACCGGATACAGCTCCCAGTTTGGAGGTAGAGATATCGTAGGCATATCCGACAGAGATATTTTTCATTTTTGCACCCGCCATCAGCACCACCGCATCCTTCAATCGGTAAGACAATCCTCCCCAAAAACGGCTTTTATATTCTGCCCGACAGGTAAGCTCTGCCTGTACTACATTGAAGTCACTCTTCAATAACGCGGAAGGATACAAAACGGTTGAATAACTTTCCATCGGAAAATTCGCCCCTCCCGTCAGGAACAGGGTCCGCCCTATTTTAGAGGAGCCTTTTTCAAATTGGATCGTTGGTTCAAGCAGGTGTAAAACAGAAAGCCCCGCGTAATAGCGGTCTGTTGTATAATTCACACCCAGCCCCAAATCAAAGGCAGTACCGGATACACTGGTGGAAGGAATATAGGGGTCTGTCCCCTCATGGTATTCATCCGAACTTCCCAACAAATCCACTTTAGTACCATCAAAAGACTGGCTCAAAATTCCAAGTTGCGTTCCGAGGGATAAAATCCCATTCATCAGGTTTAATTTATAGGCGTAATTCACCCCGAGGGATACATTGGAGAAAAGACCGGCCTCATCCTTGTATAAGCCAATCCCGATTCCCTGGTCTTTGCCCCACCGGGCAAACGGAAGATCGGCGCTTGCAAATAAAGAGCGGGGTGCCCCACTGAGCCCAACCCACTGTTGCCGGTTGATAATAAGGGCGTTTACCCCGGAAGTTTCTCCCACACAAGACGGATTATAGTAAGACTTAGTCGCCCAATACTGACTAAACTGAGCATCAAACTGAGCTTGCAGTCCGGTGCAAAATATGATCAACGACAGTAAGACGATTACCCTTTTATCCATCCTTGTTTTAAACATTATAGTAGTTAAACTGATTAAATCCTGAAAAATTGTATGCGAAGTCTATTTGATGAATCGAAAACCGGCGATTTAACTTTTCGGGCCTGTCACTCCAAAACGCAAAAGGAAAACCAGGATAATTTTCCGGTTTTCCCTTTCATTTTGTCGGACTGTACCAGTTACCCTTAATACTTAGTACTCTTCTTCGTTGAAGAAAAAGTCTTCCTTACTCGGATAATCAGGCCAAATGTCTTCTATACATTCAAATACCTCTCCTTCATCTTCCATCTCCTGAAGATTTTCAATTACTTCGAGGGGAGCACCTGAACGCATGGCAAAGTCGATTAATTCATCTTTAGTCGCGGGCCAGGGTGCATCTTCCAGTTTCGAGGCTAATTCTAACGTCCAGTACATAGTTCTATCGGATTTTTAATTGTTTAATTGTTTGTATATCACATTAATTAGTTCTCACTATTCGCCCCCGTTGGGGACGTGCTTTGCTAAGTATCATTTGCCACGGGTTGCACCCGTGGTTATTCAAATTGAGGTCTTTCAGACCTTTCCGGGAATATGTCCGCGAATGCGGACAAATCTCAATAACCGTGAGTGAATTGAAAATCAGTATATCTAAACCTAACAGGTTTTCAAAACCTGTTAGGTTTGTCATTCTGAGACATCACCTTATAGCATTAAGGTTCATCAATTCAAATGGAGCCCTTCGCTCTCCGGCAAATGCGTCCGCGAAGCGGGCAAACTTCAATAACCGTGAGTAAAACCCACGAAAGGGAATAAACCCCGACATCCCGTCCCCGAAGGGGGCGAACATATATCATAAAGAGAGGTCACATTTATCTGATAGCTCGGCACTTATTTCAATTTTCACAAAATAATTCACCCAAACGCTTTGGTTCTCTGCGCCTCTTTCTGTGGTAAAAAAACGATATTAATCTCTTACCCTTTAAAAAAGTTGCAAATATAAAAACTATTTTCAGTCTCAGAGCCTGTTTTGAATTTTATTGCGATACTTTTTTCAGAACCGTTTCGAGGTCGATTTTTTGCTTTTATCCCGCAGATTTAGCGGGCTAAATCAAGGGGAAAAAGTAAGAAATATGCCCGAAAGAGACTAAAAAAGGAACAAAGAAAGATGGTGTCCAAAAAGTTAGTTCATGCAAAACTGAACTTACAAAATGATAGTTGAATAATTCTAACCGCCCCTAATTGGCTACGCCGATCTTCGATTCCCCTAAAGGGGACTTTGAAGAGTGGTATTTCGAAGCAAATTTGCACTTCTAAACATCCCCTCCCGATAGCTATCGGGAAGGGGCTTGGGGCGGTTCGTGGTTGCAATTTGTTACTTATAGAGTTGCTTATATCTCTTTTGGACACCCTCTTATATGAAAATGTTACGGTAAAATAAGTAATGAGCATAATCATTGTCTCATTTACCCCCAACCCCCTGAAGGGGGCTTTTACCGCAGTGGGATTTGAATTCAACTACGGCTTTTAATAGGGTAAACTTATTATTTGAACTTCAACAAGTCCCCTTTAGGGATCCCGATAGCTACCGGGATAGGGATATATAATACGACATTTATTCAATCCTATTTCTTGCAACCAGCCTCTCAATCATTTGACCAGAAAATTTCCTCCTGATTTTCATCAAGAACCAGCTTCCGGGAGAGAACAAACAGCAAATCAGAGAGTCGATTGACGAAAACCATCAATTCATTGCTGACTGGATTCAACTCATTCAGGGCGATAATGCGGCGCTCCGCTCTGCGACACACCGTCCGGCAGACATGAGCCAGTGCGCCCGGCTTATTCCCCCCGGGAATGGTAAAGAGCTTCAGTCTGGGCAATGCTGCATCCATCACATCGATAGCCTCTTCCAGTCGCTTCACATCCTCCTCTGAGATCTTACACCCATATTTCTGAGCGGTAGCATCATCTTCAGTAGCCAGGATAGCCCCGACCGTAAATAATTTCCGCTGAATAAAGAGAAAGAGCTCTTTCAGCGTTGCATCTTCAATATCACAATTGAGTAGTCCGAGGAAGGCGTTCAACTCATCAATGGAGCCGTAGGCCTCCAATCGGGTATCGGACTTCATCACCCGGGTCCCTCCTACCAGGGAAGTTGTCCCTTTATCCCCTGTCTTTGTATATACGTTGCTTTTTTTTATATCCATGCGTAAAGTAATTTGCACATCACAGAAACTAATAGATTTTCTATTGTGTCCTATGTGCCTATGTGGTTCAATAAATTGTCGTTATTGTCTTTACCAAAGTTACCAGGCTCTTTTTTTATCCGGCAAGCGTCCCGATAGCTATGGGATTAAGCCGCTGCCCGGTGTAATACCGATAGACATTCAACCACCAAGATTTTTCTATTGTGTCCTATGTGCCTACGTAGTTAATAAATTGTCTCCGGGATAAAAAACGATAAAGCCCTAAAAGAACAACCTGTAATCTCTCTTCTTCAAAAAGGGATTCACAACCGCAATACCCCATTGAATCAGGTCAAACGTGACGGCAACCCGTTCATCCTTGCGAAGTTGTTCCCAGCTCTTTTTAACCCTCCCATTATTTATCCCCTCCAGGATAAGCACTGTCCGGCTATTTTGAAGTTTTAAACACATCTCCAATGCGAATTGTTTGGTCTCTTCCGGAATTGAAGAGTGAATAACCACCATCCCGGTATGCGGATTACGGGAGAGCAGCTCCTCAAACCGATCGCTTAGCTCTCCCTCTGAAGCCTCAATCGTATGAATCCGGGGATTGGCGTCGATCAGGGAGAGCACTTTTTCCATCTTACGTTTATCGCTTTCGATTAAAGTACAATGCGTAAACGAAGAGAGTGCCTGAAGATAAAGGAGGGAGCCTCCGCTTTCCGTTCCAAGCCGGATGATTTTCTCCGGTTTGAAATAGTTGCTAATGCGGTAAAGAAGCAGTAGATATTTGAGGGGCGCATCTTTAGAATACTCCGGAAACAGCTGCACCCGGGCAATCTGTTCGTAAATGGCTTTATACGCATAATAGCCACTCTTCTCCTCCACGACATCGTTGATAAACGAAAAGGCAAAAGGAGAATGAACCCCGTGTCCGTGACGGAACCGGATCCATCTGTACAGCCTGAGCAACTGAATCTTCAGGCGTTCAAACACAAACAGCAAACTCCTATCCCTCATTCTGGTGATTAGTCAGTTCAGCCGCTTTAACTTTGCGGAAAAGATCCGAAGCAAAGACAAAGTCATTCAAAGTCTGGTTGGAAGAGGTAAAGATACCGTCTTTATTCCCCGTCCACTCCAGGATCCCTTTGTTTACGAAAACAATATTCTCTCCAATTCCCATCACCGAGTTCATATCGTGGGTATTGATAATGGTGGTGATGTTATATTCTTTGGTAATATCGGAAATCAGCTCATCAATCAGCAAAGAGGTTTTGGGATCCAGTCCTGAATTGGGCTCATCACAAATCAGGTATTTGGGATTTAAAGAGATAGCGCGTGCTATGGCAACACGCTTCTGCATACCGCCACTGATCTCTGAAGGGAAAAGATCATCAGCCCCTTTCAGATTCACCCGTTCCAGACAAAAGCGGGCCCGTTCCAGTCGGCTGGCATAGGTTCCCCGGTCAAACATATTCAACGGAAACATAACATTCTCCAGAACAGTCATCGAGTCAAAAAGCGCCGACCCCTGGAATATCATCCCGATCTCACTGCGCAGATGCTTGAGTTCCCTCGATTTCATGTTAAGCAGATTACGGCCATTGTAGAGTATCTCCCCTTTTTCAGGAGTTTCAAGTCCGACGATACATTTTACCAAAACCGTTTTACCCGAGCCACTCTGTCCTATAACAAGATTGGTCTTCCCGGATTCAAACACTGCATTGATATCCTTGAGCACATCCTTGGTCTCAAACGATTTAAATAAATGCTTAATCTCAATCATTGCAGCAAAAGTTTAGTAAGTATTACGTCAAACAACAATATCAAAACGCTGCTCGCCACCACAGAGTTGGTACTGGCTTTTCCCACCTCAAGCGCACCGCCTCTGGCATAATAGCCGAAATAAGAGGCTACCGAGCTGATGATAAAGGCAAAAACAAAGGATTTGTAGATGCCGTACCACACATAGAATTCATTGAAATAGCTCTGTACCCCATACTCAAACTTGGCAACAGGAATCATATCGGTAACGAATGCCACAATGTACCCCCCGATGATCCCCGAGAAGACACTGAAAATCACCAGCACAGGTACGAACACGACCAATGCCACAATCTTTGGAAGAATCAGGTAGTTCGCTGAATTCACGCCCATGATTTCGAGAGCGTCAATCTGCTCGGTCACGCGCATGGTGCCAATCTCGGAGGCAATGTTTGAACCCACCTTACCGGCCAGAATCAGACACATGATGGTGGAAGAAAATTCAAGCAGCAAGGTATCCCGGGTGGACATCCCCACCGCATAAGAGGGGATAAACGGAGAGGAGATATTCAGGTTCATCTGAATACAGAGCACCGCCCCGGTAAACAACGAAATCATCAAAACAATACCGATGGAGTCGATCCCCAGCTTGGTCATCTCTTTAATTAGCTGTTTGAAAAAAGCGCTCCAGCGGTCAGGTATGGTCAATGCACGGGCCATCAACAGGACGTATTCACCAAAGCGATGTATGGATTGTCTGATCATAAATTTCGATTATATATAAGTAGGTCGATGACCAATTTTGTTATTAATCCTAATGAAATTACCTTTTACTTCGTATCGAACGGGGCTCTATGAGCGACCCTCTCGAAGCGCACCCATCCCTTTCGCTCATAGAGAAAGGGATGGTAATCAAACAGTATTATCTCACTCCAATTCTTTATTTATCAACTGCACTTCGATGATGTACCGAAAACCTAACAGGTGGGGTGTCAAAAACACAAAGCATTTAATGAGATAAATTCGTCCCTAAAATCAATGAGTTAAATCCGTGCTCAAATGTTGATGTTGTCTCCCGATAGCTATCGGGACCGCACTTGATGCGGGATCTCTCAATCAGATAGTGACAGTATTACGAGCAAAACGCAATATTCTGCGATTTTGAGATCCCGTGTCAAGCACGGGATGACAGTGCAAAGTTTCGTTCATTTATAAAAAATAGGTTGAAGTTATTTTTATCAATACCTTTGATTTTTGACACCCCACCTAACAGGTCTTTGAGACCTGTTAGGTTTAATCTCCGTGGATCTCTGTGATACAAATCCTCAAGAATCCCTTGTAAGCTGCAAAGGTAGCCTAATTTTCCGGTTCGTAACAAAATCCGGTTTAAGCGCACACTCTCCCGTTGTCAGCAATTTTCCGATTTTTCGATGATGTATTCGGGCCGGTCTTTCACCTCGTCAAATAATATACCGATATATTGTCCCAACACCCCAATGGTAAGCAGCTGGACACCGCCGAAAAATACGACCAGGATAATAATAGAGCTCCAGCCCGAGATCGCATGGGTAAAGCCCAGCAATTTCCCCAAAACGGTCCATATCGCATAAACTATCCCAATCAGGACTGCAATAAATCCCAGACTGGTCGATAACTTAAGCGGTTTGGTTGAAAAGTAGAGCAGTGCGGTCGAGGCAAAATTCAGCATCTTCCGCAACGGGTATTTCGTTTCACCGGCAAAACGGGCATCACGCTTGTAATAAAACGGCACCTGTTTGAAACCGACCCAACTGATAATTCCCCGGATATATTTTCCTTTCTCCTTGAATTTACAGAATTCATTCATCACAGCCCGGTCGATCAGTCGGAAATCACCGGTATCTACCGGGAATTTCACCTCCGAAAGGTAGTTCATGCTACGGTAAAACACTCTCGCCGTAAGCTTTTTGAAAATGCTCTCCCCTTGGCGCTTTTCCCGTACACAGTAAACCACATTGGCCTGTTCCCGTTGCTGAACCGCCAACAGCTCAGGAATCAATTCGGGAGGATCCTGCAAATCGGCATCAATGATTATCGCCAAATCACTCGTACAATGATGAATGCCGGCAGTCACTGCCGGTTGATGGCCAAAATTACGGGAGAAGTGCAGCACTTTCACCTGCTTATCCTGCTCTGCAATCGCACTGAGCATTTCCGCTGTGCAGTCCTTACTGCCATCATTGATAAAAATGATTTCCGTGCTGTAACCGGTGACTCCGTCCAATACCCGTTTCAGGCGGGAGTAGGACTCATGGATAACAGCCTCTTCGTTGTAACAGGGCACTATGATGCTGACACTCTGCATTATCGTGTTCTAAAAGTTAGTTTTTTATTTAAGAAGAATTGGAGGATCGCGACAATAAACACTGCGATCAACTTAGCAATCATCGAATCGAGTTTTAATCCATCAATCAAGAAAGCCAATATCCCCGTACTGATAGTCATTCCGATTATAGCAATCAAATAGAACGACAGAAAACGCCTGAGCTTCCGGTCTGTCACCTTGAAGGTAAAATGGCTGTTCCAAAGGAAATTATGCACAATGGCTACCGATGAACTGAGCACATTCGCAACGGCATAATTCACACCCAGCAATTTATTCAGCAAATAGAAAATCCCGAGGTCGATAAACAACCCCAATACTCCTACCATGCCGTACTTAACAAACTGGATCGTGTCAGAGTTTAACGATTTGATATAAGACGATGACTTTTTGATAATCATTATTTGCATTAGGTGTTCTTTCTAGTTCAACAAACTGGTATTTTCCTTTGTATTTCTCCCTGATCTGACCGATGTATTCATCTGCCGTGATGAAATAGCCACCGGAAGGTTGCTCTTTATCAAAATTGCGGAAATAATTTCCCAGATAAAAATTAAGGCCGTAAGGGTTGAAAAAGGAGTTCAAATCATTCATCACATAGGTTTTACCCTTCAGGTCATATTTCGTGCTGATCTGCTCTGCGAAAGGCCGCGACGAATGGCCGTTCTTATAGACCGGATAGGCAAATCCCTCCAGGAAAAACAACGTACTGATGTAGAGTGCCAGTGTCGAAACAAGGACAATCCGGATATTCCGGTCTCTCTTTATTTTCCAGACATAAACAAACGCAGCCAGGAGAATTACCCACACAACATACCCGATAAAGGTCGGATGCTGAAAGCCATTTGAAAAAAGATCGATATCATACAAACTCTTCTGTTTGTGAACAAATCGACTTAATATCCCTTCCAGGTTCACGAAATAGAAAATGGTGACCAAAGCCAGTAATATACCCGAAACGGAGAGAACAACACCGTTCAGAATACGGATCAGGGAAGGCCTGTTTTCCATCACCCACTCGTAGAGCAGGGTCAGCAGGTAAGCGGCAAACGGATAAGCCGGTATGATGTAAACGCTTCGTTTGGAAGAAGGTATCGCATAGAAGCCCAGAATAATTACGACAGAGACGATACTAAACAGCAGCATCCTGTCAAGCCCGGCTATTTTACTGAAAAACTGACCTTTATATGACCCGAAATAATTCCGCATTTTTCGGTACGGGGCAATAAACAAAAAGAAGATTAAGACCAGTGACCAGGGCAGGAATCCGGTAATAATGGCCGGAATATAGTACCAAAACGGACCTTTGTGCCCCAAATCATAAGATATACCCAGAGCTTTCTTGTCCTGACCCAGAAAGCGTCCGAAATTCTCGGCATAGACCAGTTGCAGGAAATGTTCCCCGGCCTGCTGGTAGGCCAATACATACCACACGAGCAGGATGGCCAGTGCAGGTAACGCAACCAGGACGTTTTTGTAAATAATTTTCCAAAGGGAATACTTCTGCAACAGGAGCAGATAGATGCCAAATACGAGACAGGGCAACAGAATCCCCACCGGGCCTTTTACCAACGCGGCTCCTCCCAGCAACAACGGGAGAAGTACCGGAAATCCCCTCAGCTCCTTTTCTTCCCATTTGTACATCGCAAGCAGTCCGCTGATCATGAAAAACGAGAGAAACATATCGACGCGCGCTTCAATTCCCGAACGGTGCATTTCAAATCCGGTCACCAGGATCAATGTAGCCAGAATAGCACGAGAGGGAGATTTGCGTTTGAATGCCAGCGCAAAGAAACCCAGCGAAATCCCAATCAATCCCAGCGCCGACGGCATCCGGGCAGTCATTTCCGTCACTCGTCCGGTGATCAATGAAAAGAGGGCGATAAACCAGTGCATGAAAGGCGGCTTGTACGCAATCTCGTCTGCATATCCTGTGGGCAGTATCCAGTTGCCGCTATTCAGCATATAAGTCGCTAATGCGGCCTCCCGCGGTTCTCCCTTGGAATAGAATTCACCCAACGGCAACCAGGGCAAGGTGAGCAACGCGCTGACCAGAAAGACTGTCCAGTATGGATTTCGAAAGTAGAAAGCCTTAAACGATTCTATTAGTTTATTCATTATCAAATCAATTACAAATAAATAAGCCTCTACCCAGCCCCTCTCCCGTAGAGAGGGGAGTTAGATACACGCTATGCGATGATTTCCAATACATATCCTACCAGACCTCATCAAACCAATCCCGAAGGGACAAACACAAATTCCAAACTGCCTAAAAACTGCAGAGTGAGGAGCCCATCCGCAAATGCTCTTATACCGTACAATGATCTATGGGCGAGCGAGCGAGTTTTTTTAGGCTATGTTTTTTTGTTACTTTTTTGCGCCAAAAAAGTAAAGAAAACGGAGTAACCTACACACAAAGCTCCAATGTTCAGAGCTGCTCTTCACTTCGCATACGTTAATCAAAACATTATGGCTATAAAATGGAATAATTCAGGTGTTGTGATATCTACTTGCTCAATTGTCTGTCCTGTTTCTTCGCAATTCAAAACGGCTTCACAAAATCAGCTAAACTAATATCTGTCTCTGAAGCCTTCAATGACAAAATCAACCCCTACCGGCATACTCCACAGAATCACCAACCACGAACGATTAAACATTCTGAATCACAACGCATTGCAGCAATACAAGATTATTAGAAATCGTTACAGTTTAGAAACGGCGCAAAATTAGGTTATTTTTTTCTTTTTCCGTACTTTTGCCCACCCTTATAACGCATTTGACTATGGCAGAAGAGCAATTGGTTCTCCGCACGGAAAACCTGGTGAAGAAATATAAAAACCGTACCGTTGTTAACCACGTTTCCATCAACGTAAAGCAAGGCGAAATTGTGGGTCTGATGGGTCCTAACGGTGCCGGTAAAACCACAACCTTCTACATGTCGGTAGGTCTGATTACGCCCAATGAAGGTCGTATTTTCCTCAACGATACCGATATCACCCAATTCCCCGTTTACAAACGTGCCCAGATCGGTATTGGCTACCTTGCCCAGGAAGCATCCGTCTTCCGCAAAATGACAGTCGAGGACAACATCCGTTCAGTACTCGAAATGACGGGTAAGAGCAAAGAGTACCAGAAAGAGAAACTCGAAAGCCTGATTTCGGAATTCCGTCTTCACAAAGTGCGTAAAAACCTGGGCGACCGTCTTTCGGGAGGAGAACGCCGACGTACGGAAATTGCCCGCTGTCTGGCTATCGACCCCAAATTCATCATGCTCGATGAGCCTTTCGCCGGTGTTGACCCCATCGCGGTAGAGGACATTCAATACATCGTTGCCAAGCTCAAAGACAAGAATATCGGCATCCTGATTACCGACCACAACGCCCAGGAGACGCTCAACATCACTGACCGGGCTTATCTGCTATTCGAAGGTCAGATCCTCTTCCAGGGTACAGCTGAGGAGCTGGCAGAAAACCCGACTGTGCGTGAAAAATACCTCGGCAAGCAGTTTGAACTGAAGCGAAAAGTCTTTTAATCCACGTAGGAAAATCAAATCCCCTTTTCATGTCTGTAATTCCCCAACGAATAAAGCAGTTGCGCGACGCCATGCACGCCAAAGGCCTCAACGCATACATCATCCCTAGTACTGATCCTCATATTGGCGAATATATCCCCGACCGTTGGAAATCCCGCGAATGGATCTCCGGCTTTGACGGTTCCGCAGGTACTGTAGTAATTACGCTTGATAATGCAGGTCTCTGGACCGATTCCCGCTATTTCCTGCAGGGAGAAATGCAACTCGAAGGTTCAGGCATTCAGCTTTTCAGGGCCGGACTACCCGATACGCCTGACATTTTGGAATGGCTGACATTAAATCTCTCACCAAACAGTACGGTCGGTATCGACGGGAATGTTTTTACGACTAACGAAGTCAAACGAATCGAATCGGCATTAGCCGTCAAAACAATAAATCTCTCTACCGACTTTGACCTGATTGAAGAGATACGAACGGATCGTCCTTCTGTTCCCGGAGAAGGCATTTTCGAACTTCCGGTTGAATATGCCGGTGCTTCAGCTTCTGATAAAATCAACGCCGTCCGGACAGCATTGAAGGAAAACGGAGCCAATCTGATGATTGTCACCGCCCTCGATGAAATTGCCTGGGTATTCAATATCCGGGGAAATGATGTGGAGTGCAATCCGGTAGCGGTTGCCTATGCCGTTATTACCGAATCGCAAAGCATTCTTTTCACCGATGCGAAAAAGATCAGCAGCGAACTCTACGAGCACTTTGACCGGGAAGGAATCACCACCGCCGATTACGGCAAAATCAGCGGATTTCTGGGCCAATTACCATCACAGGCGACAATCCTCTTTGACGGAAACCGGGTCAATTATGGCCTGTGCAAAGCCATTCCAGCCCATTGCCGCATCGTGGAAGCACTGTCACCTGTTGCTCTGCTTAAAGCGGTAAAGAACGAGACTGAAATCGAAGGATTCCGAAACGCCATGATCAAAGACGGTGTAGCGCTTACCCGTTTCAACATCTGGCTGGAAGAAAACCTGCATACAAGAGAAATCACGGAACTCGATATTGCTGAAAAACTTTACGAATTCCGCGATGAACAGGAGCTGTTTGTCGGAGAGAGCTTTTCCCCGATTGTCAGTTACGGGGAACACGGCGCTATTGTCCACTACCATCCGACTCTTGAAACCAACACCCCCATTGCTCCGAAAGGATTTCTATTGATAGATTCCGGCGGCCAGTACTTTGACGGAACTACTGATATCACCCGCACTCATGTATTGGGGGAAATCTCTGACCGGATGAGAAAAGACTTTACGCTGGTACTGAAAGGGCACATTGCATTGGCCTCTTGTCGTTTTCCTCAGGGTACACGTGGCTCGCAACTTGACATACTGGCACGTCAGGCACTCTGGAACGAAGGGCTGAACTACCTCCACGGCACAGGCCACGGTATCGGCCATTTCCTCAACGTGCATGAAGGTCCTCAAAGCATCCGTATGGAAGAAAATCCGGTAAAACTGCAACCGGGCATGGTGATGTCAAACGAGCCGGCCTTTTACCGTAACGGAGAATACGGCCTTCGCACCGAAAATGTGGTGCTGATCAAAGAAGATATCGAAACGCCTTTCGGCAAATTCTACTGCTTCGAAACCCTGACCCTTTTCCCCATTGATAAAGCGGCAATCGACAAAACTCTCTTGACCGAAAAAGAGATTCAGTGGATCAATGACTACCACACCACGGTATTTGAAAAACTAAGTCCGATGTTGGAAGCCCACGAAGTCGAATGGCTCAGTCAAAAAACCACTGCATTGTAGCTCTCCATTCAAATTGTAAATTGTAAATGAATAAATAGTAAATATAATGGCATTAATACGTTCAGTAAGAGGTTACGAACCTAAATACGGCAAAAACTGCTTCTTTGCCGAAAACGCAACCATCATCGGCGATGTAATCATGGGTAATGATTGCAGCGTCTGGTACAATACCGTCCTTCGCGGCGATGTAAACGCTATCCGCATCGGCAACAAAGTAAACATCCAGGATGGATCTGTTCTGCATACGCTTTACGAGAAATCGCAAATCCACATCGAAGACAATGTCTCCATCGGCCACAACGTGACCATCCATGGAGCAACCATCAAAGCCGGAGCATTAATCGGCATGGGCTCGGTAATCCTGGACCATGCGGTAATCGGCGAAGGTGCTATCGTTGCTGCCGGTTCGGTGGTAACCAACAACACCGTGGTGGAACCGGGTTCTATTTACGCCGGTGTTCCCGCTAAATTCGTGAAAAAGGTAGATCCGGAACAATCCAAAGAAATCAACCAGAAAATCGCCAACAATTACCTGATGTACGCTTCGTGGTACAAGGAGGAAGATAACAGCGAAATCAGCTATATGTAATATGATTCACCTGACAGGTTTTTGAAACCTGTCAGGTGTTATCAAAATGACTTTTTTGCCCCCTCACCAACTTTACCCTTCACTTCATTCCTCAATGAAACAACGGATTCTCCTGATCATTAAATTCTGGCTCTTCTTCGTGACGGTTTTTGTTTTGCAGAAGCCAGTTTTCATGTTGTTGCATCCCACTACAGGACTCTCGTTCCTGAATTATCTTCAGGTAATCCGGAGCGGTCTGACCATGGACTTTGCAACCGCCGGATACCTGACCGTTTTACCGGCTCTGCTTTTGACCGTTTCCGTTTTCATACGGGGGAAATGGATTGACTCCTTTCTCAAAATATATTCGGGCATCGTTATTGTGCTGGTCTCATTAATAATTGTGGCCGATATCAACCTTTTCGGGCACTGGAACAGCCACATAGACAGCACGGCGCTTTTCTACCTGAAATCACCCTCTGACGCCACTTCCAGCATCACCTTCGGTATGTTGTTTTTCTGTATCATCGTGGTCGCTGGTCTTTCTTACCTGTTGATAAAAGGGATGAAGCGATACATCCTGAATATCGCTGCCGACCTCTATCCAAGAGGAAAAAAGATACTTCAGGGGGCAACACACCTGCTTCTGATCGGGTTGCTTGCTCTGGCTATCCGTGGCGGCTGGGGAACCTCAACGATGAACGTCGGGCATGCCTACTTCAGCACCAACGTTTTCCTCAACCAGTCCGCGGTCAATCCCTGTTTCAATCTCTTTTACTCATTGACCCATGTCAATAACATCGAATATAAGTATCTTAAAAAAGAAGAAGCGGTAAAGATTGCAGTTTCACTGACACGTCCGGTAAACGATGTCAATACGGCCCAGTTGCTTAACACGAAACGCCCGAATATTGTGGTGATTGTACTGGAAAGCTTTTCGGGAGTCGTAGTGGAGAAACTGGGCGGTATCAAAGGAATTACACCCCGGTTTGACAAGATGGCCGATGAAGGGATTTTCTTCACCAACTATTATGCCAACGGTTTCCGCACCGACCGCGGGTTACTCTCCATCCTGAGCGGCATGCCTTCGTTGCCCACCACTACCCTGCTGGTACATCCGGAGAAGCTCAATCATCTGCCCTCCATTTCCGGAAGCCTGAAAAAGCACGGATACGATATCCAGTTTCTTTACGGTGGTGACGTGAACTTTGCCAATATGCGCCAGCACTTTATTTGCTCGGGCTTTGACAAGATACTTTCAGACGAATCGTTCCCCGCCTCGGCCAGCCGTTCCCGCTGGGGGCTTCGTGACCATGAGCTATTCAACCGTCTGGAAAATGAGATTTCAACAGAACCCAAACAGCCGTTTATGAAAATGGCATTGACGCTGAGCAGCCACGAGCCGTTTGACGTTCCCTTCCAGAAGTTTGAGGACAGATACCTCAACGCGATTGCATACACCGACTCTTGTCTCGGACATTTCATCGACGACCTGAAGAAGAGTCCGGCCTGGAAAAATACGCTGGTTATCATGTTACCCGACCACAACGCGCTCTATCCGGCTACCCTGCTCAATAGTTCACCCAAACGCTTCAGGATCCCGATGCTCTGGATGGGCGGAGCCATCAAACAGCCCATGCGCATTGACACGCTGGCCTCACAAACCGACCTTGCCGCTACATTACTGGGACAAATGGATATTCCGGCCAGGGAGTTCACCTTCAGCCACAACTTTATGCAGAAAAACAGCCCAAAATATGCTTTTTACACCTTCTCCGGTGGTTTCGGATTAGTAACCCCGGAGAGTCAGGTCTCCTTCGACTGCAATTCAAACGGAATTATCTCAGGCAGAGGCCGCAACATCACCAAAGCAAAGAGAGAGGGCCAGGCGCTGCTGCAATATTTACTCTACGATTTTAACCGCAGGTAGAGGGAAATACCTATTTTTGCAAAAAGAAAGGGACCTCCCCCCTCCCGATAGCTATCGGGACCCTCCGAAGGAGGGGAACTAAAACCAACAACCAACAAGATCCCGCACTCATCCCCCTCCCCTTCGGGGAGGGCCGGGGAGGGGTCATAATTTACAACGATAATGAGACACTTCACTAACGTAAAAGATTTGGGAGACCTCAAGCAGGCCGTGAAAGAGGCGCTGGAGGTAAAAGCAAACCGCTACGGCTACAGCCACCTGGGTAAAAACAAGACGATGATGCTCATCTTCTTCAACTCCAGCCTGCGCACCCGACTCAGTACGCAAAAGGCGGCGATGAACCTCGGCATGAACACCATGGTGCTCGATATCAACCAGGGCGCGTGGAAACTCGAGACCGAGCGTGGCGTAATCATGGATGGCGACAAACCCGAACACCTTTTCGAAGCTGTCCCTGTGATGGGTTGCTACTGCGACATCATCGGCGTTCGTTCCTTTGCTACTTTTGAAAACAAAGAGAACGACTACAACGAGAAAATCCTCAACCAGTTTATCGAACTATCAGGACGTCCGGTAGTGAGCATGGAAGCTGCCACCGGTCACCCGCTGCAAAGCTTCGCCGACCTCATTACAATCGAAGAATACAAGAAAAAAGAGCGTCCCAAAGTGGTATTGACCTGGGCGCCTCACCCACGCGCATTGCCGCAGGCGGTACCTAACTCGTTTGCCGACTTCATGAACGAGACCGATTACGATTTCGTCATCACCCACCCGAAAGGTTACGAGCTCGACCCGAAATTCGTGCGCAACGCAGTAGTAGAGTATGACCAGAAGAAAGCATTTGAAGGAGCTGACTTCATCTACGCGAAAAACTGGTCGGCTTATGCAGATCCCAACTACGGCCAGATCCTGAGCAAGGACCGTGCCTGGACCGTTGATACGGAACACATGGAGTGGACCAATAATGCTTACTTCATGCACTGTCTGCCGGTACGCCGCAACATGATCGTATCAGACGACGTGATCGAAAGCCCGCAATCTATCGTAATTCCTGAGGCTGCCAACCGCGAAATTTCGGCACAGGTGGTACTCAAGCGCATTCTTGAAAGTTTATAATCAGAATTGAACGCAAAGGAGCAATTCCGATAACTATCGGAACGCGAAGGGATATATTAACCAATCCTTTGCGGCTTAGCCCCTTTGCGTTTCGTTTTTCCCGACCTCAGATTAAATCCGCAAATACTTTTCCGATGAAAACCGTCACCCTCTTCGTTCAGTACCAATGTCCCTTCTGTAAGATGGCCCTGAAGTACATCCACGAATGGAAACAGATTGAACCGAAATACAACGATATCCACTTTGATATCGTCGATGAACTGGTGGAAGTGGAACGCGCTGATGCCCACGATTACTGGTATGTACCGACCTTTTACCTGGGGGAAAAGAAACTCCACGAGGGCGGAATCTACAAAGACGAGGTAAAACAATTGATGGATGAGGTGTTGGGATGATAATGAATAGGTATTAAAATACCCACCCCGGATACATACACTGTCCCATAAACTGCCCCGATTAATCAGCGGTTAAAAACCACTGCACCCGATGCTCTCTACTAATAATTAAACTTCTATTCATAATCTTGCAGGAGCCTACAGGTGATGCGTCCGCGATAGCTATCGGGATGTAACCGCATTATAGCTCTCTATCCTCAGGAATAGTACTTCACTCCCTCTGCTGACAAAGTTATCTTTCAGAAAGTACTGACTCCGTTCCATAAACTGTCCCGATTAATCAGCGGTTGGAAACCGCTGCACACGAACCGTTCTGCTTATAAATAAACTTCCATTCATAGGTTGTAGAAGCTAACAGGAAAATCTCCAAACAATATCCCGAATAAGGTATCTTTTCGTATAGGTTGTCTATATTTTCACTTTAGGTTGACTTTATAATAACATAGACATAACATAGTGGTAAAATAGAGATATTATAGTGATAAAATACTCTTTAAAAGGACTATTATATCACTGTGTTATAACTGTATTTTCACTAATTTACATCTATCGAAATATAAAGTCAACCTATAATAATCCCAGAAAGAACCAGGAATAAAGGTCGATGAAAGGCAAACTGATTCTCTTAGTAAAAGTTTACCTCCGACGGTACCACCGACTTTTTGCGTACCAAATTCGATTATTGTTATCTGATTTACGTTGTTCATCGGATGACTTGGAGTCATCCGATGAATAATGAAAAAACAAAGGGCAAACCAACATTACGTCGGCTTGCCCTTTTCAGTATAATTCGGATAATATTTATAGCGTGTTTTTCTTTGATCAGGTATTCTGCAATCTGAACAGCATTCAATGCGGCTCCTTTTCTTTGAGGGAACCTTTCTTATCCCAATCTTAATTCAATTTATTACATTTGCATACAAATGAATATGAGGGGGACTCCTCCTATATAACCGCAGATAATGAAATTATCAATAGTCGTCTCTGTTTACAATGAAGAACAGGTCATTCAATTATTTTACGATGAAATAATGAAGATAGCCGGAAGTCAGCTTCCCGATTACGAGCTGATCTTTGTCAACGATGGCAGCAGTGATGCTTCGCAGCAGTTCATCGATAGTATTCTTCCGCAAAATCCGAAGGTAAAATCAATCCTCTTTTCCCGAAATTTTGGTCATGAGGCAGCCATGATTGCCGGACTTGATTACTCGACTGGTGATGCAGTAGTGTGCATGGATGCCGATCTGCAACATCCGCCGCAGTATCTGCCGAAGATGTTTGAGACCTATTGCAACGAAGGCGTGGATATTATAAACATGGTACGTTCCAATCAAAAGAGTTCCCTTAAATCATCACTCTTCTACTGGTTTATCAATAAAGTATCTCCCTGCACGATTGAGCCCAACGCTTCTGATTTTTTCCTGGTATCCAAGCGGGTAGCAGAAATCCTACGTCGAGAGTTTCGCCAAAGGGGACGTTTTCTCCGCGGCTTTATCCAGGTGATGGGATTCCGCAAAACCACGATTGCTTTTCATGCCCCTGACCGTGCCGCAGGAGAAAGCAAATATTCTCTGCGCAAGCTTTTTTCTCTCTCCTTTGTAGCCATCGCCACGCTATCGAAACTGCCATTGCGACTGGGGATATATCTTGGACTGATTTCGGCTTTTTTCAGCATCGTACTGGCGATATACAGCCTGGTCATGAATTTCATAGACAAACCGACTCCGGGCTATACCACTATAGTTGTTTTCCTGGGACTTATGATTAGTATCCAGTTTTTTATTCTCGGAGTCATCGGAGAATACGTGGGTTATCTGTTTGATGAACAGAAGAAATGGCCTCTTTATCTTATAGACCAGGAGAAGAATTTCGAACACAGTGAAAATCAGAAAGCTTAACCGTATCGCATGAATATTATTACATCCCGCTCGTTACATCTGGGCCTTTATCTCTTTGTCAACTCTCTTTTTATTGCCAAATACTTTTCCAGGGTAACTTCTTATTCGTGGTTAGTCATACTGGCATATTGTTCAGTTATCATTTCAGGCATCTATATATATGACTTGGTAGTAAGAAGAAATAGCTACCAAAGATTACTAAAACCTGCTACCTATATCCTATTAGCCATTATGACAACCGGTATTGGAACACTCTTAATAAAGATTGATCCCTATTCGGTTAATGTCGATCGTTGGTCGGCTGTCTCTTTTTTTCTTGATCATCTCTTCAAAGGGCAATACCCTTATGCAGCGCATACTCATCTCTGCGAAACAAACTTTCCGTCACCCTTTCCCGTCTGGTATCTCATCAATCTTCCTTTTTACCTGATGAAAGATGTTGGGCTCAATCTTATTTTCTTCTTGTTGGGGACGGCAGTGCTTCTCTACTATTTCTTTGAATCATATAAATCACTCTTGCTTTTCGTACTGTTATTGGCTATTTCCCCTGCTTATTGGTGGGAGGTATCGGTGAGAAGTGACTCTTTAAGCAATGCCTTGTTGGTCTTTGGTTTTATCCTCTGGACGACCAAACGACACCACACACTTCAATCAAATACTCTGCTTAATGCAATCGGCACAGGTCTTATTGCAGCAACAAGACTCTCAGCGGTATTGCCATTAGCGATTTACTATTTCCGTGATTTCTGGGAGGCAAGCTGGAAAAAGAAGACTCTATTTATCGCTGTTTCATTTGCGGTGGTCGCAGTTGCATTTCTTCCATTTTTCTTTTGGGGAGGTAATGCGACAGCTTTTCTTTCACGAAATCCGTTTATGTCACAAACAAGCGTAGGAAACCGCTACATCCTTTTGTTTATGATCGCGATGGGCATTCTTTTCTCTTACTATTGGAAAAACTACAAAGAACTATTAGCTCTGCTTTCTCTCTTTGTTTTCCTGTTTATATTACTCTCTGAAATAGCATTGATCATTTCCAGAAATGCTTACGGGACTATTTTTGAAGACCGTGTGATTGACATTTCTTATTTTACACTCTGCTTTCCATATTGCCTGGCTCTTATCGTGTCAAAATACGCTGTTGTGGGTAAGAACTGAAAAACAAAGGGCAAACCAACATCACGTCGGCTTGCCCTTTTCAGTATAATTCGGATAATAATTATAGCGCGTTTTCTTTGATCAGGTATTCTGCAATCTGAACGGCATTCAATGCAGCTCCTTTTTTGATCTGGTCGCTCACTGCCCAGAAGCTCAATCCGTTTTCGTTGGTCAGGTCTTTGCGGATACGGCCTACGTAAACGGGGTCTTCACCGGCCAGGAACAACGGCATCGGATAAACTTTATTTGCAGTATCGTCCATCAATACAACACCGTCAGCTTTTGAGAAAGCTTCGCGGGCCTCTTCTACAGAAACCGGACGCTCTGTCTCAATCCAGATAGACTCAGAGTGAGCACGCATCACCGGTACACGTACGCAGGTTGCGCTTACCTTGATGTCGGAGTGCATGATTTTACGGGTCTCGTTGTACATCTTCATCTCCTCTTTGGTGTAGCCGTTTTCAGTGAAAACATCCACCTGAGGGATCACGTTGTAAGCCAACTGGTAAGCAAATTTATCAACAGTCGGTTCTTCTTTGCGAACCAGCTGGGAGTATTGCTCCACCAACTCGTCCATCGCAGCAGCACCTGCACCTGAAGCCGCCTGGTAAGTAGATACGTGAACGGTTTTGATGTGAGAAAGTTGCTCGATTGCTTTCAATGCCACCACCATCTGGATGGTTGTACAGTTAGGGTTGGCAATCACGCCACGAGGCCGGACTTTACCGTCTTCGCCGTTTACTTCAGGCACTACCAAAGGTACATCGGTGTCCATGCGGAAGGCACTGGAGTTGTCAATCATTACAGCTCCGTATTTAGTGATTGTCTTTTCAAATTCTTTTGAAGTGCCGGCGCCGGCAGATGTAAAGGCAATATCAATACCCTTGAAGTCATCATTGTGCTGAAGAAGTTTTACCTCGATTTCCTTACCACGGAAAGTGTACTTGGTACCTGCGCTACGTGCAGAACCGAACAATACCAACTCATCCATAGGGAAATTTCTCTCTTCAAGTACGCGAAGGAACTCTTGTCCAACCGCACCGCTTGCGCCTACAATAGCTACTTTCATTGTTAATAAATTATGTTTGTTTTTACGACAGATGAAGCTTGCACACATGAACATTCTCCGTTATCGAACGCCCCGACTTGTCCGCTTCATTTTAAATCGTGAATATTTAATGGTTACTTCTTGCTCCTTATTTGAAAATACCTTAAATTTAGCTTCGATTAGCGGAGTTAACTCTCGGATTCTCCGCAAATTGGCTACAAAAATACGACTTTTTCAACGATAATATCCACACAACGATGAGAAATATTGTTATTACCCTCCTGCTTTGCTTACATTTTGTCAGCTTTGCGCAAACAAACAACGCTAAATCCGGAGAAGTTATCATCTCCGAAATCATGGCTAATCCATCCGGTGAAATCGGTCTTCCAAATGTTGAGTATGTCGAATTACACAATAACAGTACCGAAACAATCAATATTCAAGGTTGGCGCTTCTGTTACGGGGATAAGAAATATACGCTGGCCGCTTATGCCTTACCGCCCGATTCAGGCGTGATACTCTGCTCCACCACGAAGGTTTCTCTGTTTCCTGCGACAACAAATAAGCTCGGCGTCACCTCGTTTCCCATTTTAGCCAACACGGGCAAACTCCTTTCCCTGGAATCTCCACAAGGTGTCGTCACCTCATTTGCCGACTACTCAGACCAGTGGTACAGGGACGATTTCCGGGCGAATGGAGGTTTTTCACTCGAATGTATCGACACGCGCAACCTGAGCGGTTCGCCTAACAACTGGCGGGCGTCACAAAGCCTGAAAGGAGGAACTCCGGGTACAAGGAACAGCATCGCAGCCGACAATCCGGACACCGAAGCGCCGGTCATCACTCTGAACTCATTGTCAAGTCCAAACACAGTGCTTGTCCAATTCTCCAAAGCGATGAATCGCGAAAGTGTGACCAACCCATCGAATTACACAATCGTTACCGGCAATAATGCTATCCAAAAGATTGACTTATCATCGCCCGTACCATCGTCCGCAACGTTGACCTTATCTGACTCAATCAAACACGGAGACATCCTCTCTTTTGAGTTAGCGTCTTCCATTACCTGCATCTCAGGGAATAAATTGACGGGAAACAGAAGCATCCGCTTAGCCATTCCCGACTCCCTTGAGATTGGCGATGTTATCATCAATGAAATTCTCTTCAATCCCAAACCTTCAGGCGCTGATTATGTGGAAATATACAATCGGAGCAATCGAATCATTGACTTGTCGAAGCTTCAAATCACTTCCCGGAAATCAGACGGTACACTTCAGGCCGGCATCCGGTTAGCGACTAATATCATGCCGTTTTTTCCCAACGAATACATCGTGCTGACCACGGACAAGAGTGCAGTTTGCTCATTCTACGAATGCAAGGCAACGGCTCTTTTCGATGAATTGGCCACCATGCCCTCCTTTCCGGATGATGCAGGGAATGTCCAACTGGTAAATGCCGCCGGAACGGTTATTGATGGATTTTCTTATTCGGAGAAAATGCACCATCCGTTCATAAAAGACCCGGAAGGTGTCGCTTTGGAACGGATTCATCCGAACAAACCCACAAACGATGTGACCAACTGGCAATCGGCCTCTTCTACTTCCGGATACGGCACCCCCGGTTATCAAAATTCACAGCAATACCTGGCTTCCGATTCGGAAAAGAAAGGCTTCTGGCTCGAAAGCGAAACGGTCACTCCGGACAATAACGGCAAGGAGGATGTGTTACGCATCAATTACAAACTGGATGAAGAGGGTTTTACAGCCAATATTCGCATTTATGACCGTTCCGGACGACTTATTAATGCAATTGCCTCCAACACCATTCTGGGAAGTGAAGGGATATTAGACTGGGACGCTACTGACACCAGTCACCAATTGGTGAAACCGGGCATTTACATCCTCTTTATCGAATACTACAAGAGAGACAAAGCGCCCGTAAGATTGAAAATCCCGGTTGTAGTCGGGAATTGATATTGTTAATAGTTTGCAAGAAAGGGATTTGCCGCAATCGTTTGGCCGAAAAAATACTATTTTTGCCTGATTGTATTAAATTTTCCATGCACAATTCCGTTATAGATGAGTAAAATCGTTTTTGCAACCAATAATCAACATAAACTGGAAGAAGTTTCGTCCATCCTCGAAGGAAAAGTAGAAATCCTGAGCCTCAACGACATCAACTGCTTCGAAGATATCCCGGAGACTGCTGATACACTGGAAGGAAATGCCTTGCTGAAAGCCCGTTTTGTCAAAGAGAAATACGGTTACAACTGCTTTGCCGATGACACCGGATTGGAGATAAAAGCGTTAAACAACGCTCCCGGAGTGATTTCGGCACGCTATGCCGGAGAGCAAAAGGATGCTCAGGACAATATGCGCAAAGTGCTGACCGAACTGAATGGAGAATCAGAGCGTCAGGCCCGGTTCAGAACGGTAATAGCTCTTATTCTGGATGGACAGGAGCATCTGTTTGAAGGCATTGTTACAGGCGACATTACCGAAACGGCTTTCGGAAACGGAGGTTTCGGCTACGACCCCATTTTCCGTCCCGAAGGATATGACTGCACCTTTGCCGAGCTCTCTTCCAACGAGAAAAACAGCATCAGCCACCGTGGAAGAGCTGTACAGAAACTAATCGAATTTCTTTCCAGATAAAGGACTTAAATCTTTTCAGAAAATGAAGAAGCTCATTCTTATTACTCTCTTTATCCTTTCTACTTTCGGTCTCTTTGCTCAGATTGCTGTCGGAAAATGGAGAACTCATTTGGCTTACTCTTATGTAACACAAGTGGAAGAAACACCTGAGAAGGTCTATGGAGTCTCAGATGGCGCTTTATTTGCTTATGACAAGACAGATAATGGCATCGAACGCTATGATAAACTCAGCGGATTAAATGACACGAAAGTTTCCCTCATAAGTTACAGCGTATCCAATAAACTGCTGTTAATCGTTTATGACAATGCAAACATTGATATCTTAAAAGACAATGGCGATATCATCAATATTCCGGATATCTACAAGAAAAATCTGGCAACAGACAAGACCGTAAACGAAATAAAATTTATTGGTTCAAAGGCTTATATTTCATGCGGCTATGGAGTATCAGTCATCGACCTTATGAAGAATGAAGTCAAGGAATCGTATACCTTCAACAAAAAGGTACTGTCCACAGCAATATCTGATAGTCAAATCTATATTGCAAGTACAGATGGCGTTTACAAGGCGAGTGCAAATTCAAATCTATCAGACATAAATAACTGGACATTAATATCTTCGAAGGACTTCAAAAAATTCGAGATCTTTCAGGGATATCTTATCGCTTTAAAACCAACTGAAGGTATTTACAAACTAGTAAATGGAGCTTTTACATTGACTATAGCAACAGAATATCTTACAAATATTATTCCGGTTAATAGCAAACTGATTGGATACGGGCCATCTCAGATCGTATTTTTTGAAAGCTTTGATCAGTTTAAGGTCGTTAATGCCACCAATGTATATGATGTCTCATCTTTAGAAGCATCACAAAATGCATGGATTGCCTCTTACAATAACGGTATCAATCAGATAGTCAAACAATCAGATAATTACATCATTGAGACTAATGGGATTAAACCAGGTGGTCCGCTTGCAAACAGCCCTTATAAAATGTATTTCAGCGGTGATAAATTATTAGTTGTGGGCGGTGGAGCCTGGGCTGACAGATACAATACCAAAGGGATATTCATGATCTTTAAAGACAACCAGTGGTCTTATTTCAATACTGATAATATTGATGTACAGTATGGAGCCCGGGACTTTATGGATGTTGTTGAAGATCCAAATCTTGAGAATCACTATCTTGTCTCTTCATGGGGAGAAGGTGTTTATGAATTTAAGGATGGAAAATTCTTAAAGCTACTTAGTAACGCCAATAGCAACATGGAATCTATTTTCCCAGACAATCCCCACTACATAAGAATCGGAGGATTAAGCTATGATGCTAATGGGAATCTATTTGTAACAAATTCAGGAATTACGAATGTAGTAAAAGTGCTGACTAAAGAGGGAACATGGGTAAATCTATTCTATCCGGATATAGCTAATAAATCGAATGTACAGACTTTGTTCCGTGATAAACGTGGATATTTTTGGGCACTGAACGTACGCTCCGGCACCCGGGTATTTGTTTTCGACCCTAAAACGACAATTTCAAATACGAACGATGACCAAAGCATCTATTACGAATCATTTAATTATTACGACAATTCTGAATTAAAAACCTTTACGCCGGGTAGTTTTGGTTGTATTGCTGAAGATAAAAAAGGTGCCATCTGGATCGGAACAGATATTGGTCCTATTGTATTAAACTCCCCTGCTAAGATATTCAATAGCGACTTCACCGCGTCAAGGATTAAAATCCCGAGAAATGACGGTACCGACCTGGCAGACTACCTGCTTGACGGTGTCTCGGTAACAGCTATCGCTGTTGACGGTGGCAACCGAAAGTGGATTGGAACTGCCTCAAACGGTGTATATCTGGTGAGTGAAAACGGACTGCAAACCATCCATCACTTTACGGCTGCCAATAGTCCGCTTTTATCCGATAAGATTTTGTCGATTGCCATTCACCCAACAACCGGAGAAGTTTTCTTCGGTACAGACAAAGGGCTGATCTCCTATCGTAGCGATGCGACTACTGCCAGTACAAAATACTCGGATGTATATGCTTTCCCCAATCCGGTTAAACCTGAATACGAAGGCCTGATTACCATCACCGGATTGAAATATAAATCTACCGTCAGAATTACGGATATTAACGGGAATTCCGTTTTCGAAGGTATTTCAGAAGGTGGTCAGATTACCTGGAACGGAAGAAACCGCTCCGGTGAACGTGTAGCGACTGGTGTTTACCTGGTGTATGCTGAGACAAGCAGCGGTATTGACGGTGTTGTCACAAAGATTATGGTTGTGCATTAAACCGTGTTTCAGCTCGCTCTTTTCTCATTTCCATGAATTCGAAAGGGTGTGATATCAAAATGATTATTATTCAGTAACTTTGCACCCGTTTTTAAACTAGTGGACATGACTATTTGCCATTTCTCATCGTTAATCCAACGCCAGTCAGAACTATACGGAAACAAAGCCGCCTTTCGCCATAAAGACGAAAAGACCAGCGTGTGGATTCCTGTTTCCTGGAAGAAGTTTGCTACCAAAACGGCCAGGGCCGCTAAGGCATTTGCCCGCCTGGAAGTTGGCGTGCAGGATAATGTTGCCATTTTCTCCCAAAACAAACCGGAAATCTTTATTTCCGAATTTGCCCTTTATCAAAACCGGGCGGTTTCGGTGCCTCTGTACGCGACCAGTTCGGTCGAACAGATCAACTACATCATAACTGAAACTGAGGCCCGGATTATCCTGGTCGGGGAGCAGGAGCAATATGACAAAGCCTGGTCCCTCGTTGGGAAAAATCCATATCTGAAACAACTGATCATCTTTGATCCACTGGTCAAACCGCATCCCGATGATTCAACCTCCCTATTCTTCCATGAGTTTCTTCATCTGGGCGAACTGGCCAATAACGAGGAACTGATCGCCGAACGTATCGCCTCCGCAAAGGAAGAAGATCTGGCTACCCTGATCTATACTTCTGGTACGACCGGAGTGCCCAAAGGTGTGATGCTGCGTCATTCCAGTTTTCAGGAGGCGATGCGCATTCATGACCTCCGTCTTCAGGGAACAACTGATCAGGATGTCTCCGTCTGTTTCCTTCCGTTGACGCATGTATTTGAAAAAGCGTGGTCCTATTTCTGCCTGTGTAAAGGGATTCGTATAGAGATTAATTTAAGGCCGAACGAAATTCAAAAGACCCTGAAGGAGGTGCGTCCTACGCTGATGTGCAGCGTTCCCCGCTTTTGGGAGAAGGCTTATGCCGGGATTCAGGAGAAAATGGCTGAAGCGCCTTTTTTTTCGCGCATATTGATGAAAACAGCCTTGAAGTTCGGCTATTCCCGCAACCTGAAGTATGCCCGCGTTGAGAAGCATGCTCCTCTCTGGATTGAGCTGCCCTATCTGCTGCTTGACAAGCTGGTATTTACCAAACTAAAGAAAGCCATCGGCATAGAAAACGGAAACTACTTCCCGGTAGCCGGAGCTTTCCTGTCTGATAATATAAACGAGTTTTTCCACGCCTGTGGCATCGATATCCTTTACGGATATGGACTGACAGAAACCACAGCAACCGTGTCCTGCTTCAACAAAAAGGGGTATATCATAGGCTCCGTGGGAGTGGAGATGCCGGGGGTGGAAGTGAAACTGGGCGAAAACAACGAGATCCTGGTCAAAGGGAAAACCGTGATGAGCGGATACTATAAGAAACCGGAAGAGACTGCCAAAGTGCTTTCCCCGGATGGCTGGTTCAGAACCGGAGATGCCGGTAACATTGGTCAACACGGCGTACTGACCATGACCGAACGCATCAAAGACCTGATCAAGACCTCGAATGGGAAATACGTTGCCCCACAGGCTCTGGAAACCGTTATCGGAGAAGACAAGTATATCGACCAGATTGCTGTAATCGGCGACCAGCGCAAGTACATTACGGCATTAGTGATTCCGGCTTATGAAGCGCTGAAAGAATATGCCGCAGCCAAACAGATTCAGTTCCATAACATGGAAGATTTGCTGAAAAACAACTCCATTCATCAGCTGATACAGGAGCGCATCAATGAGATGCAGAAGAACTTTGCCAAATTCGAGCAGGTCAAGCATTTTACCTTACTGCCTTATCCGTTTACCCTGGAAGGCGGCGAACTGACCAATACACTCAAGCTCCGCCGGGCCTACATCATGCAACGGTATCATTCCGAGATTGAGCGGATGTATCAGAATTGAGAATTATATTTTGACAAACAAATAAAACCCGATTAATAATGATTACTACAGACCAATTACGTGAAGTATTGGAGCGCGAGACCGCGCTGAGGGGGTACCTTTGACATCGATTCGAAGATAATCCAGATTGAAGAAGAAGAATTAAGAACTCATGCACCCAACTTCTGGGAAGATGCCAAAACGGCAGAAGCCCAGATGAGAAAAATCCGCGAGCTGAAGGCCTGGGTGGAAGGCTATAAAGAGGTAAAAACCGCCGCAGACGAATTGCAACTCGCCTATGACTTTCTCAAAGAAGAGATTGTTACCGAGGAAGAGGTGGATCAGGCTTATGCACATGCCATTAAACTGATCGAAGACCTGGAGCTGAAGAATATGCTCCGGAACGAAGAAGACCACCTCGGAGCGGTATTGAAAATTGTAGCCGGTGCCGGTGGTACCGAAAGCCAGGACTGGGCTTCGATGCTTTACCGCATGTACCAGCGCTGGTGTGACAGCAAAGGCTACAAAACCGAAATCACCAACTGGCAGGATGGCGATGAGGCCGGAATCAAGACCGTTACACTCCAGGTGGATGGACCGATGGCTTATGGTTACCTGAAGAGCGAAAACGGGGTTCACCGCCTGGTACGCGTTTCTCCGTTTAATGCACAAGGAAAACGTATGACCTCATTTACTTCGGTATATGTGGTACCTTTGGTGGACGACACTATCGAGATTGAAATCAATCCGGGCATGTTATCCTGGGATACTTTCCGTTCCTCGGGAGCGGGTGGACAGAACGTAAATAAGGTGGAAACCGGAGTACGTCTGCACTATAAGTTCATCAACCCGGTGACCGAACAGCCTGATGAGATTGTGATTGAGAATACGGAAAGCCGTTCGCAATTTGGCAATAAGGACAATGCAATCCGTTTGCTAAAATCGCAACTCTACGAACTTGAGCTCGAAAAACGCCGTGCCGCAAGCGCTAAAGTGGAAGCCGGCAAGAAGAAAATCGAGTGGGGCTCTCAGATCCGCAGTTACGTCTTTGACGACCGCCGTGTGAAAGACCACCGTACCGATTACCAGACCTCCAACGTGAATGCTGTGATGGATGGTGATATTGATGAGTTTATCAAGGCTTATCTGATGGAATTTGCCGGAGAAGAAAATGTATAAGTAAATTGCGCGGGGATACGTCTGTATTCCCGCCTTTTGTTTATTTCGCCGTATGAGCTATTTATCCTTAATCTATACCGTAGCTATGATCAATCTGCTGGGGGCGATGAGTCCCGGGCCTGATTTCGTCGTCGTGGTGCGCAATTCGCTGAATCATTCCGCCAAAGCCGGGATTTCCACCGGGATTGGTGTCGGTTTAGGTATTCTGGTACATATCTCTTATTGTGCGGTGGGTATAGCGTTATTGATTTCCCGTTCGGAGATCCTATTCAACCTGATAAAATACCTGGGAGCGGCCTATCTGGCTTATATGGGGATCAGCGCCCTGCTGAGCAAAACGGCTAAAGTTGATCTGTCTGAAGCTGCGGAACGAAACGTAATGGTTCCTTTCCAGGCCATTAAAACAGGCTTCCTGACTAATCTTCTCAATCCCAAGGCCACGCTATTTATTCTGGGGCTTTTTTCCTTTGTGATTTCACCCGACACACCAGCTTCAGTCATTCTGACTCTGACGATGGTGATGGTGCTGACGGCTATGGGTTGGTTTGCACTCGTCTCGCTCTTTTTCAATTACCGACGTATCAAGGAATTCTACTTCCGGTATGAGATATGGGTAAACCGGCTATTCGGTGTTTTATTGATATTATTATCTTTAAAAGTCGCCCTATTGAAGTAATTCTTCGTATTTCCTACTATTTTTGCCAACTAAAACTCTTTCTAAAACCTTATATTTCTGATGAAACGAGCATGCACTAACGTTCACCTAAGCCTATGATATTGTATGCGAGTTCCATATGTAGCCAAAACAAAAATAAACACTGACATATGAAAAAGCACACTCTTTTATTTCTACTGATTCTTCTTGGAATCACAATTTCTCTGAATGAGATTCACGCGCAAAAGAGACTGTTCAGAATGATGAACGGGAAAATCATGGTTTCTGATACGGTAAAATGTAATCTGACTAAAGACCAGATTGTTGAAAGACTCAAACCCATGCTTATAAACCTGGATTTTAAGGAAGAACAGTTTGCTTTGGCTGACAGTATGAAAGTGGCATCGCTCTATGCACCTCTGACTGACCACATGGAGATGGAGCGTAGTGATTTTACCTCTTTTGCCATCATGATGAATTATTACCTGGGCTTTGAAATCAAAGACAACCAGTGTATTACCAAGATCATGGATATTAAATATATCGACACCGATGAATATCAGAAAAAGGTAAAAAATAACAACTATGATTGCCAGTTTTATCCCGGAGAGATGGTTTTGCTGAAAAAACAATACAAATCCCTATTCGTAAAAAATGCCTCTGATAAGATCATCAATCACACCGTTTTGAGGATCAATGAGATTTTTGCCAATGTAAAAAACGGATTAAAGACAGCTCCCGCTAAATAAGATCCAAAAAGAAACTCCGGGAAAGGCGCCAGATAGGACTCTTTCCCGGAGTTTCTTTTTACCCCTTTAACTGGTCAAATCCATTCCCATATACTCCTGTCACGTTACTTTGGGAAATAAAAGCGTTCGGATCAATCTCTTTTACCAAACGGAAGATCGTGACCGATTCATAATGTTTTGCCAGAATCATCAGAACCTTAATCGGTTGCTTGGAATACCAACCTGAACCATCCAAAACTGTTACCCCCCGGGGAATCTGATTTATCCGGTCGGCTATTTCTTCATATTTCCTGGAAATGATCAGGATCTGCACCGATTGTCTGTCACTGTTGATTACGAGATCGATCACATAAGAGGAAATGGCCATTACCGTCAGGCCATAGACAATCTTCTCAACGCTATGGAATATCAGGTAGGAAGATAATATAATAGAAACGTCACTATACAGAACGGCCCGCCCGATGGTCACGTTACGGTATTTGTTGATTAATGCTGCAATAATATCGGTTCCGCCGGTACTACCATTCGCTGTAAACACAACGCCAACACCAGCCCCGCAAAGAATCGCCCCGATCACCGTGGCCATAAAAGGCTCTTCCACCAATCCCTTCTTGATGAATGCCTGAAAAACGGTAAGCAGAAATGTCAGTGATGCAACTCCGAAGATCGTACGGATACTGAACTTCAATCCCAGAAATTTTATGGACAGGACCAGGAGTACTCCATTGATCGCTGCATAAGTAACAGCGATCGGAACCGTCCCGGTAGCATAAAAAACCAACGCTCCGATACCGGTCACTCCTCCCGTCGTAATCTCATTCGGGAGCAAAAAACCGGTCCAACCCAGTGCATAAAGCGAAAGACCAATCAAGATGGTAATGTAGTCCTTCACAAACAGATAGACCTGATTCAGCTTCTTTCTCATAACTTCCGATGTTTGGCGTGAAATTACAGAATAAAGCGATTGAGCAAGTAGAAAAATAGTCCAAATTAGGGCAATAAAAATGCCGGAAAGAGAAGTTCAGGGTAGAACTTCCTTTTCCGGCAATATAGTGGGAAAGAAATGAATGCTTAGATTACGATATTCACCAGCTTATTAGGAACCACAATTACCTTTTTCGGTGTTTTGCCTTCCATGTATTTTGCGGAGTTCTCGTGTGCCAATGCTGCTTTCTCTACCTCCTCTTTCGGAGTACCGGCAGGGAATTCGAGATTAAAGCGCGGCTTACCGTTGAAGGTAATGGCATAAACCACCGAATCTTCTTTAAGGTAATCCTCGTTGTAACCCGGCCATTGTGCATCACAAACAGAACCGCTTTGTCCGATTGCACTCCAAAGCTCTTCGGCAATGTGCGGTGCAAAGGGTGCCAACAATACCACCAGTTCTTTCAGGATAGCTTTCTTATTGCATTTGAGGGAGGTCAGTTCATTGACACAAATCATAAAGGCACTTACCGAAGTATTAAACGAGAAGGTTTCGATATCGCCGCTCACTTTCTTAATCAGTTTGTGCAGCGCTTTCAACTCTTCTTTGGTTGGTTCTGCCTCAACGACACTTACCTCTTCACCGGTGAAAAAGAGATTCCACAGTTTTTTGAGGAAGCGGTGTACCCCATCGATACCGTTGGTATCCCACGGTTTAGATTGCTCCAACGGGCCGAGGAACATTTCGTAGAAACGTAATGTATCCGCACCGTACTTCTCTACGATTACGTCCGGATTTACCACGTTGAACATCGATTTCGACATCTTCTCAACCGCCCATCCGCAAACGTATTTGCCTTCCTCAAGGATGAATTCAGCTGTTGCGTAGTCAGGCATCCAGGCTTTGAAGGCTTCGAGGTCGAGAACATCGTTTGAAACGATATTCACATCCACGTGGATCGGAGTTACGTCGTAACGGTCTTTCAGATTGTAAGAAACGAATGTGTTCGAGTCTTTGATACGATACACAAAGTTAGAACGTCCCTGGATCATCCCCTGGTTAACCAGCTTTTTGAACGGTTCATCTTCGCAAACGATACCAAGGTCAAATAAGAATTTGTTCCAGAAACGGCTATAGATCAGGTGGCCGGTAGCGTGCTCCGTACCTCCGATATAGAGGTCCACATTTTTCCAGTAGTTGTTATTTTTCTTTGAAACCAACGCCTCTTCGTTGTGCGGATCCATGTAGCGCAGGTAGTACGCTGATGAACCGGCGAAACCAGGCATGGTGTTTAGTTCTAATGGATAACCCTCTTCGGTTTGCCAGTCTTTAGCACGACCGAGTGGTGGTTCTCCTTTTTCGGTAGGCAAGTATTTGTCGATTTCTGGCAATTGCAACGGTAGTTTGCTCTCATCGAGCATATAAGGAATACCCTCTTTGTAGTAAACCGGGAACGGCTCACCCCAGTAGCGCTGACGGCTAAAGATCGCGTCACGCAGACGGAAGTTTACTTTTACTTTACCCAAGCCTTTTTCACCGATATAAGCTTTGGTTTTAGCGATTGCCTCTTTCACGGTCAGGCCGTTGAGGAAGCCCGAGTTCATCATGATACCTTCTTTGGCATCGAAGCTCTCTTCGCTTACGTCGCAACCTTCAATCAATGGGATAATCGGCAGGTTGAAATGTTTTGCAAATGCGTAGTCCCGGCTATCGTGTGCAGGAACCGCCATGATAGCGCCTGTTCCGTAACCCGCCAACACGTAATCGCTGATGTAGATTGGAATTTCAGTTCCGCTCAATGGGTTGATGGCGTACGAGCCGGTAAATACACCCGATACACGACGGTCAGCGATCCGTTCGCGTTCTGTACGGCGTTTCACGGCATCAAGATAGATGTTTACTTCGTGTTGTTGCTCAGGAGTGGTTACTTTCGTCACATAGTCACTTTCGGGTGCTAAAACCATAAAGGTTACACCGAAAACAGTATCAGCACGGGTGGTAAAGATCTCAAACTCCAGATCCTGTCCTTTGATCTGGAACTTCATTTCAGCCCCTTCCGAACGGCCAATCCAGTTTTTCTGAGTCTCTTTCAATGAATCGCTCCAATCGAGGTTATCCAGGCTTTTCAACAAACGCTCAGCGTAAGCCGATACGCGCAAGCACCACTGGCTCATTACTTTCTGCTCTACCGGGTGGCCTCCTCGTACAGAAACTCCTTCACTTACTTCATCGTTCGCCAAAACGGTTCCCAATGCCGGACACCAGTTTACCATCGTATCGGCTTTGTAAGCAATGCGGTAGTTCATCAGGATATCCTGCTGCTCTTTCTCCGACATGGCATTCCATTCGTCAGCCGTGAAGTGGAGTTCTTCGCCTTGTGCGACTTGCAGATTGGCCGAACCTTGTTGAGTAAAGTGTTTTACTAAATCCTCAATCGGACAGGCTTTTTGTACATTGTTGCAATAGAAACTGTTGAACATTTGGATAAATGCCCACTGAGTCCATTTGTAATATTCAGGTTCGCAGGTGCGGACCTCACGGCTCCAGTCGTAACAGAAACCGATTTTATCTAACTGCTCGCGGTAGCGTTCAATATTTTTCTGTGTAGTGATTGCCGGGTGCTGACCGGTCTGGATGGCGTATTGCTCAGCGGGCAGACCGTAAGCATCGTAGCCCATCGGGTGAAGCACGTTATATCCTTGCAGACGTTTGTAGCGGGAGAAAATGTCCGACGCAATGTATCCCAGCGGGTGACCTACGTGAAGGCCCGCTCCTGACGGATAAGGGAACATATCGAGTACATAATATTTAGGTTTGGTCGCATCTTCGGTGACTTTGTAAGTCTTTTGGTCCACCCAATACTTCTGCCACTTCTGCTCGATTTCTCTGAAATTGTATTCCATCTTTATTTAATAATTAGAGGATTAACGTGTTAGCCGATAACGCTTTTCAATAATAAGCCCGCAAAGTTAACGATTCTTTGGGGAAAATCAGGGCTTTGGATTTGGGAAAAGCTGTACGGGAAACTGCATTAAGGCTAATTGAGGCTGTATTAATCTTTCCTGTTGAATAGATTTTTCCTAAATTACCGGGAAATACAATGGAGTTGTCCTATCATTTCCTCATCTGTTATCTTTAGATTCCCGTCTAAAGGTGTTTTAGATTGCAATCTAAATGCTCTTTAGTCGGGAATCTAAAGCACTCAAATACGGACGTATTCGTCCTCAGAATATTTATCAGGGTAAATCCCTTACATTTGCAATATGGATGAGTTTGTTTATAGTTTTCCTCCAATAATTGCCGAAGTGCCGAAGGTCTTAATCCTCGGGACGATGCCGGGCGTAGCATCACTTGATGCACAAGAGTATTATGCCCATCCGCGAAATGCTTTCTGGAAAATACTCGCGACATTAAAAGGAGTAGCGTGTCCTATCGTTTACGAAGAGAAGAAACAACTGATTCGCAACATGAGCATCGCGCTGTGGGATGTGTGTCACACCTGTGTGAGACCGGGAAGTCTGGACAGTGCGATCCGTTACGAAGAACCTAATGCGATTGCTAAACTATTACAGGAAAATCCCTCCATCCAAGCCATCGTCTTCAACGGGCAACCTGCGGAAAAGCTCTTCCATAAACATCTGAAGTCGTTGCGTCATTTTCATTGCATGACCATGCCATCGACCAGCCCGACGAATACCAAACCGTTTGAGGAAAAGCTAAATAGTTGGAAAGAACTTCTGGAGTTGTTGTAGAATATTAGTTTCCGGCACTCAGTTTAAGATCGAAGGAAATGGATATCTCATCATTTACCTTCACCATGCCAAAAAATTTAGAGGGGGCAATAATGTTGAAATCAGAGAGAGCCAGGGATTTACTGCCTCTGATTTGAAATGTGTTTTGATCTGTTTTTTTCACCTTACAAGTCAGGCTAATCAGGCGGGTTACTCCTGCCAAAGTAATATTTGCCTCAACCAACTCCTGTGAATCGTCTTTCAATTCTGAGAAATCTTTCAACCCTTTGATTTGAACCGGAATATCCGGATAGACACTGGCTTTGACCATCTTGAGAAAATCATTCCGCATCAGACTGTTGCTAAAGACAAATCCCCGGAAAGGAATATTAAAAGACAACGCCCGGACATTTCCATCTGACAGGTTTTCATCCGAAGTGCCCTTTATTGCGCTTTCATGATCAGCATATTTCAACCAGAAGCTATTGATATTGGTATGACCGGTAATCGCCATTGATTGCAACGAAACAGCAAGATTATTAGCATTCCTTACATTCCGGGCAAAACATGGACCGGATTGAATCATAGCCAACAACATTAGTATTTGTAGAATAATATGTCTGCGAAACAAGATCATAACAACAAGGTTAATCCATCTGATATACAACAAGAAAGAGATGCAGTTCGAAAATACTCACTAATTCCTCTTTTTCAAAAAGAATGATGTTAAGTATATGAAATACACCTCTTTCCCTTTATTATAAACTATTAGAATCCGACCACAGCTTCAAAAACAACGCCGTTGAATTTTGCACCGTTGCGAATATCCGCAGGAACAATAACCTTCGTAGGAGTTGTTGCATCATAAATTCCATTTGTAAATCCTTTATATTTCTGATTTACATACTCTACTTTTGCCATAATATTCTTAGTCATATACCAACCTCCACTAATAGCAATGCGGTCTATTGTAATATCAGGCAATGCAGTCCAGGTGTTTGCTGAAGTTGAAGTCTGAGCAGACATACCTGAGGTTACGGTATTGTATCTTCCACCCACCCAGAAGTTCTCATTCTTACCAAGTCGGAGAACGAAATCTTCGGCAAACTGGCTGGCAGTACGGTCTCCTAAAGTTTCTTTCTGCGATCTACCTTTTGCTGACTCGAGAGTTGTAAAGGATTCCAGGCTTAGCCCATCCATCAATTTGTATTTCAAGAGCAGGTTACCCATTGCCGTTTGAATTTTATCACTAAACTGGGGATTAAAACGGCCAGAGAAAGCAGCTCCTGTCGATAATGCATTTTCAATCACTCCAAAATAGTGCGAACCTCCACGGTCCCCTCCAAACAATGTACTTGACATTGCTCCTGAATTGTAGTAACCTGACACAGATGCACGTACGCGAAACTTATCTGTCAGTTGTTTGTCATAACCCAATTTACCTAAAATAGACGGGTGACGGTTTCCTTCTGAAGGATAGGGATTTGCACTGGCTGTAGCTGGCGTAAGAGAAAGTCCGCCAATATCCCCTTTAATTTCACCATTCGTAACGCCGAGGACACCGATAAAACCTTTGTGCTGTAAATCAACTTCAGCTCCGATTTCAGTGGCAAATTCATCCATGATATAGTTTTCCACGAAAGGATTGTAAATGGAGCAACCATTGTCTGAGCGACGGAAATGAGCATCACCGTAGTTAATTTCCATGTGACCCACTTTTACTGTCGTAAACTTCATAATGTCATCCAGCAACTGAGACTTAATGAAAGGTACTTTGTCAAACTGGATGTACCCCCCCTTTACCCAACACTCATTATGGTGACGGGAAGATAGATACAAGGTCATATTAAGATTTACACCCTCTGCCAGAGCCACATCAAAATACAAGTTTGCATTCGCTGTATTAAATCCGGGTTTGATGGGAACCAATTGATTCAAATTGGCATATTTTGCGCCATTTACCATTGTATTGTATGTTACCCCATTGATAACAGTCGTTTTATTGTAATTGGCTCCAGTATTATACTCATATGCCGCTCCATCCCATTTAAAAACAGGCGTAGCGGTATTCTCATCTTTCAGCGATTGCCAGGATTGGGTAAATGCACCACCGATTTTCACTTTAAGCCCATCAAAAGGAGCTGGTTCTGTTTTTGGCACTTCGAACACATTCAGTCCATCTTTGTCTGTAGCACGGGATTGTCCAACCACAACGCCACTCAACATGCAAGCGGCGCTCACACATAAAACTAACTTTTTCATAAACATAAAATTTAGGGTTAACAATGAGAATTATAGTTTCTTGAATAAGAGAGAGAATTCAATTTGAATATTATCACCGGTTTTAATGGTACCTAAAACAGCGGTTGGAGGTTTGATTCCGAATTCGGTCATTCTTAAAGCAGCTTTACCGACAAGTTTTACTGAGCCATCTGCCAGATATTGACCATCTACAGGAAATGAGACTTCTTTCTTTACTCCGGCTATAGCCAGCAATCCTGAAGCTGTTCCTTTAAACGAACCGGCATTATCAATGCTTTTCTTAATAGTATGCAGAACGAAGTTAATATCCGGACTCGTTTTATATTTTAATGCATCATAAGCAATCTTATCCATTGCTTTGTGTTCACTCTTTATATCCTGGACATGGACACTTAGCATAGCACTTGTAGCCTGAATAACAGACTCTTTCACAGACGCAATTTTAGCTTTTCCGCTAAACTTAGTTACATCCATGTGCCAATCATGCAAAGTTGACGTTCCGAGGATTTTCATAGAACTTTGGCCAAATGCCATTTCATAATTTTCCTGGGCACTCAATGTAATAGTAGTGAGTGCAAACAATACAATCGTTAAAGCAATCAGTTTTTTCATGGGTTTTGGCTATTTAGGTTTTTACACTACCAATACAGTAGTATAAAAGTAGGCTTATGTATTGATAATACAAAACCTAATGCTGTTATATAATGCAAAATAGAACCCGTCTAAATAGTTAATAAAAAATATAAGGATTCGGGAGAAGCAATGAAATGCAGGGCAACAATAAGCAAAAACCGATGCAGAGGGGCTTTGAGCCTTTGCGTCGGTCTTTATACGGAGACAACAGATTTGATGCCTGGCAATGCTAATAAGAATAGAGAAAACGGATATTGCAGATATGCCTTTTACCTTTTCTGTAAAAAGACTTGGGTTCACGAAAAGAACCGCTGATTGAGAAACTCCATAAACTTATCCTTGTAGGAGTCAGAGATGGGAATATATTCTTTACCGAAAACAATGCGGTTACGTTCGATGGTTTTGATTTTATCCAACTGGACGATGAATGAGCGATGCACCCGCATGAAGCGGTCAGCCGGTAATTTTTCCTCCATGGATTTCATGCTCATCAGCGACATGATGGGTTTCGCCTCATCTTCCAGAAAAATACGGATATAATCCTTCACGCCTTCAATGTACAATATCTTGTTCAGGTCAATCTGAATCAGTTTGTAGTCACTCTTTATGAAAATGGTATTTGCCGGTTCTGCCGGAGCAGCCGGCTTGGAAGAGAGTTCATACCACCGTTTAGCCTTGTTGGCCGCCTGAAGAAACTCCGGATAACTAATCGGTTTCAACAGGTAATCGAGCGCATCTACCCGAAAACCTTCCACGGCATATTGTTCGAATGCTGTTGTAAAGATTACCTTGGGACGTTCTCCCAGGGTTTTGGAAAATTCTATTCCATTCAAATCCGGCATTTGTATATCCAGAAAAAGCAGGTCAATATCATTCTGCTGAATGCGCTCCATCGCCTGAAAAGCATTCTCGCACCGTCCTTCCAGATTCAGGAAAGGCGTTTTATTGACATAATTCTCCAACAAATCGAGTGCAAGAGGTTCGTCATCTACAATGAGGCAATTGAGGGTCATAATTCTATTTATTTGTTGGAAGATCTTCAAAAATCACATATCCTCATTACTCCTGCATGTAAGGCTTAGAATAAAACCTAACAGGTTTTAAAAACCTCTTAGGTTTGTGACTTTTGAATATCCTCATATTTCACATTCACATCAAAACGCAATTACCAATTCAACGAAATAAGTAGCTCCGCGGTTTTCAGCCGTCAGTTGATATTTACCGGGATAAAGCAAATCGAGACGTTTGAGTAAATTCTCATGACCGATGCCTGAGCCGCTACGATCCGTTTCTGTCTTTGGGAAATAACTGTTCTCCACCGTACAGACCAGCTCCTGACCGGTTTTTGCCTCAATATCGATATGAATAAAAGAGGGCTCTGTCGGACTCACGCCATGCTTAAATGCATTTTCAATGACAGAGATAAAGAGCATCGGTGCAATCTGGTCTACAGGATTACCACCTTTGATTTCAGTGGAAAGCTGCACATTTCTCGACAGGCGAAGGCTCATCAGTTCGATATAGCTTTCGATAAATTTAAGCTCTTTATCGAGCGGGACAAAGTTCGCGTTGTTTTCATACAATGCATAGCGCAACAGATTACTCAGTCGGTGAATCGCTTCCTGAGCCTTCTCAGGTCGGACAATCACCAGCGAATAGATATTATTGAGCGTATTGAACAGGAAATGCGGGTTAAGCTGGCTTTTGAGGTTCTTGAGCTCGGCTTCATATTGAGCCCTTTCCGCCTCTTTGTGAATGGCTTCGATACGGTACCAGTTGCCTGTCATTTTCACAGCGACGCTCAGCCCCACCATCAACAGGATAAAACTGATGTCCCGGAAATAGAACAATATTTTGAGCTGTAAAGGAGGTTGCTGCGGCATGAAGCGATGTATCTCAAACTCTTTCAGGTAAAAGAACATGACGCTCAGAAGCGCAATCATCAGCACATTTATCCAGATAAAACGGTTAATCTGCTTGGTAAAGAGATAGCGTTGAATCAGCCAGTTATAATTGAGGTAAAAAACCGCGATGTAAATAGCTGTATTGACAATGTAAATCCAATAGCGGACATATTCACGCTCTCCGCTTTCTACCATAAAGAGCAGTGGAAATCCGAAAAAGATTATCCATGCCAGAAGGTGAATCAACACCTGCATTTTTGCTTTTTTCTCTATCATCGTCCTACGTATTTATCCGGTTACAGATTGTATTCTCCAAATATAGATATAATTCTTACTCGTAACGCAACGCATCAATCGGGTCAAGCGCCGATGCTTTCCGCGCAGGATACCAACCAAAGAAGACGCCGGTAGCGGTACAAACAATGAATGATAGAAAGACGGTATAAGGTTGAATAAATATCGGCCAACCCGCGATAAACTTCACCACCAGCGAACTACCAATGCCGAGCAATACGCCAATCAATCCACCTGTGACGCTAATCAGCACGGCCTCTATCAGAAATTGCAGCAGAATATCTATTCCCCTTGCACCGATGGACATGCGAAGACCAATTTCGCGGGTGCGCTCCGTAACGGAAACATACATGATATTCATGATACCGATACCTCCTACCAGAAGCGAAATGGCGGCAATGGCTGCCAAAAGCACAGTCATCAGGTCGGAGGTTGAGCTCATCATGGTCAACAGCTCTTTCTGGGAACGGATGTTGAAATCATCTTCGTCACTGGCTTTCAGTTTGTGGTTTTCACGCAGGATGACACTAACCTCGTCTTTTGCATTATCCGTTGCATCTTCAGTTACTGCCGATGCCACGATACTGTTCAGGTAAGTGATCGCCAGAATACGTTTCTGAACCGTGGTATAAGGCGCAAGGATGATATCATCCTGGTCTTGTCCCATCTGGTTATTGCCTTTTTCGGCCAAAACACCGACAATCTTAAAGGGTATTTTCCCAAAACGGATTATCTTTCCCAAAGGGTTCTCCCCGTTTGTAAACAGGTTTTCCACCACGGTCTTTCCCACCACACAGACCTTGGCTGCCACTTTCACATCGCGGTCGGTAAACATATCCCCGTTCTCAACGCTGTATTTGCGGATGTCGAGGTATTGCGCATTCACCCCCGTGATGGAGGTCGGCGCGTTATTGGTTCCGTAAATTACCTGTCCGCTACTGTTGACTACAGGAGTTAATTTCGAGATGGATTTGCAGTTTTTGGCGATACTTTCGTAGTCTGCCAACTTGAGTGTCTGCATACTGCTTGCACTGGAACGCACTCCACCAAACATTCCTTTACCGGGGTCAATCATCATCATGTTTGAACCCATCTTGGAGATTTGGTCCTGAATGCTTTGTTTGGAGCCTTGCCCGATGGCCAGCATCGTAATAACGGATGCCACCCCGATGATTATCCCCAGCATGGTGAGGAATCCCCTGAACTTATTGTTGTTCAGGGCCCGGAGCGCTATTTTGATTAGGTTTGTCAGATTCATAATTATTTTGAATTAACAGATTTGTAAATTAGCAGATTAGCAAATGTGCCCCTGAAAGGGTTCAACATTTATAGCAAATAAGATACACTTGATAAGTAAGCTGTTTTAAATGTTTGTTATCGAGCCTTTCTCTATGAGCGAAAGGCTCGAAAGACCACTCGAAAGTTTCGCTCATAGAGAAACTTTCGATAACCATTCATCTTCATTTTCAAATTCTCAAATTTGCTAATCTGCTAATTATTACTCTTCTTCCACTTTCATTTTATCCAGCACCTCTTTAGCCGAAGCGATGGAGTTATTGCGCTTATCTTCGATGATGCGACCATCACGCAGTACAATGTTGCGGCTACTGAAGGCTGCAAGCTCGGGATTGTGCGTCACGAAGATGATGGTACGTCCTTTCCGGTGAAGGGACTGGAACAATGCCAGGATTTCGTATGAAGTGCGGCTATCGAGGTTTCCCGTGGCTTCGTCGGCGAGGATAATCACCGGCTCATTGACCAAAGCACGTGCAATGGCTACCCGTTGTTGTTGTCCTCCAGACATTTGGTTGGGTTTGTGCCCCATCCGGTCTGTCAATCCCACCGCGTCAAGTGCCTCTGCAGCTTTCTCTTTTCGTTCTTTGGCAGATACATCCGGATTGTAAATCAAGGGTAATTCTACATTCTCCAGCGCCGTTGTTTTGGCTAAAAGATTATAGGACTGGAAGACAAACCCGATTTTGCGGTTACGAAGGATTGCGCGTTGATTCTTATCCATCTTGCGCACGGAGTGCCCATCCAGGAAATATTCACCCGAGGTAGGCGTATCCAGACATCCCAGCATATTCAGCAATGTGGACTTGCCCGAACCACTTGTTCCCATAATGGTGACGAATTCGCCTGAACTTATCGAGAAAGAGACTCCCCGCAGGGCGTGAACAGTTTCACTGCCCATGATGAAGTCCTTTTTCATGTTTTCTATTTTGATAATGTCCATAATTGATTTGCGTTAAGCATTTTCAAATTACTTCTTCTTACTATCGCTACCCGGTCTTTTCGGCATGAATGGACTTTGGCCATCAGTAGAAGCCTTGTTATCTTCCGGATTACCTACGGAAGCCGCTTTGGTGTCAAGGACAACCTGGTCACCGTTTTTAAGACCGTTGATGATTTCGGTATTTACGCCATCGTTTTCACCCATCGTTACATTAACCGGTTTGATGCCGGCATCGGTTTTTACCCACACTATTTTAATTGTTTTGTCGGCTGAAACCTTTGCACCCTTAGCCCCAAACTGGCTTAAAGTCTTCGCATCTGGTGTAAAGTGCAATGCCTTGGAGGGTACAATCAATACATTATTATGTTGCAATGTATTGATACTTACATTGGCTGTCAGACCCGGTTTTAGTTTCAGGTCGGGATTTGGCGCATTGATTACGACCTGATAAGTAACCACGTTTGATGTGGTGGTTGCTTCGAGGCGCACCTGCGTTACATTTCCTGTAAATACATCATCGGGATAAGCATCCACGGTAAAGCTTACCGATTGGCCTTCTTTCACCTGGCCTATGTCTGCCTCGTCCACTTTGGCCACTACCTGCATCTTTTTCAAATCCTGTGCGATGGAAAAGAGTGTCGGTGTGCTGAAGCTTGCCGCTACCGTTTGACCTTCATTGACAGAACGCGAAATAACCACTCCGTCAATAGGCGAATAAATCATCGCATAGTTGAGATTGGTCTGCGCCTTAATGATGTCCTCTTTGGCTTTGCTGTAAGAGGTTTTAGCATTGATGTACTGATACTGAGCTGTCTCAAGGTCAGTCGAGCTCACCGACTGTGTTGCATAAAGCTTCTTGATACGGTTGTAATTGTTTGTTTGGTAGGTCAATTCATTCTTAGCGGCTTCGAATGCTGCCTTGCTTGAATTGAGGCTCGATTGCAGGACAGTCTTATCTATCATGGCAAGAAGTTGGCCTTTCTTTACCACTGAATTATAATCTACCAATATCTTGCTGATGGTTCCTGATACCTGCGTACCGACATCGACCGTCTTGATGGGTTCGATAGTACCGGTAGCCGTAACCGTATTGACAATATTACCCAGCGTGGCCTTTTGAGTGCTGAGCTCCATTTTTTCTTCCTTTTTTCCTTTGAGCGAAAAGGCCAGAACCGCAATGCCGATAATGGCGACGATTCCGATTGCGATTTTGATTTGCTTCTTCATATTTGATATATTGTTTTACATTACTGTCCCATTAAAATCTAAAAATGGTCTTTGAAGTATTTGAAATTTAGTTGGTTATAAGCATTTCGCGAGCGAACGGACTTGAATTTTTAGTTTTGCATCAGATTAATCTGATTGCATATGTATCAAGACAAATACGTTTTTGCTCAACTGGTTTCGTTTCTGAATCGAAGTAAATTCAATCGCATTGTCACCAAATTTGATGGAGACAAAT